>NZ_QSGK01000001.1:0-378979 GCF_003468125.1 Collinsella sp. AM40-7AC
CCAGGCCCGATTTTGCCTCTTGACAATGTCCTGCTCATATTAAAAGGAACGTCCCTAAGTGCCGGCCGCAGCTACAGTAGCCCAAAGTGCTTGGCGGCGCTGTAAATGCCGTCGTCGTCTACGGCGGTCGTAACGTAGGTCGCCGCGGCCTTCACGGTATCCTGCGCGTTGCCCATGGCCACGCTCGTGCCCACGGCGGCAAACATCGACAGGTCGTTCTCGCCGTCGCCAAAGGCAATCGCCTCGCTCGCGTCGATGCCCAGGCGCTCCAGCGTCGCCGCCACACCCAGGTCCTTGCCGCCGTTTGCCGGAATAATGTCGCAGAACAGATCGCACCAGCGCGTAGTGAGCGAATGCGACACCGCATCGGTCACGATATGCTCGTCGGCCGGGTCCACAAAGGCGCAGAACTGGTAAACCGGCGCGTCAAAAGCGTGCTCAAACGGTTCCTCGTGGTAGACGATTCCCGCGTTGCTACCGGCCGTCACCACGCGCTCGGACAGGCGGTTCACAAACGAGTTCTCGCCCTGCATGCACAGCGAGTCGTAGCGCCCCTCGGCCACCTGGTCCACGATCACCGCGACGTCGTCCGGATCGATCGGGCAGCTGCGGTAAACCCCCTCGGCATCAAAGCAGTGCTGGCCCGAAAGCGTAATGTACGCATCCCAACCAAGATCGAATAGCCAATCGGGCATCTGATAGGTCGGGCGACCCGTGGCGATCACGCACGCGATCCCCTGCTCGCGAAAGCTGTCGAGCACCTGCTGCGCCGACGCCGGAATCCGATGGGTCTTAAAGCTCAGCAGCGTACCGTCGATATCGAAAAACGCGGCCTTGATCATCCTCGCCTACTCCTCGCCCTCGAGCTTCTCGCTCGCCTCGAGCCACGCCATCTCCAACTCGTCCATGGCGGCGTGGGCCTCGTCGATCTTTGCCTGCTGCTCGCCCAGCGCCGTGTAGTTGGTGGGATCGACCTGGGCCATTGCTGCCTCGGCCTCCTCAACGCGGGCGCGCTGCGTCTCCATTTTGCGCTCGAGCGAGCTCACCTCGCGGCGAAGCTTCTGGCGTTCGGCGTTGGAAAGGCCATTGGGCTGGCCGCTCGACTTGGGCTTTTCGGCCGCAGCCGCCGCGGCACCGGTGTCAAACGTGCCGGTCTTGGCACTCGGTGCGCCCACGGGCTCGCCCTCGGCAGTAGCGTTGCACAGGCGCAGGTACTGGTCCACGCCGCCGGGCATATGCGTCAGGTGGCCGTCGAGCAGCGCCCACTGCTGGTCGGTCACGCGCTCCATCAAGAAGCGGTCGTGCGTCACCAGGATCAGCGTGCCGGGCCAGCCGTCGAGCAGGTCCTCGACAATCGCCAGCATATCGGTATCCAGGTCGTTGCCGGGCTCGTCCAGGATAAGCACGTTGGGCTCGTCCAGGATCGTCAGCAGCAGCGACAGGCGACGGCGCTGGCCGCCCGAAAGATCGCCGATGCGACTCCAGAGCTGCTGTGTCGTAAAGCCCAGGCGCTCGCAAAGTTTCTCGGGCGAAGTCTCCTTGCCGTCGATGACGTAGTACTTCTTATAGTTGCCGAGCACCTCGCGGATCGTGTCACCCATGTAGGGCTCGAGTTCCTCGAGCTGCTGCGACAGAACGCCAAAGCGCACCGTCTGGCCAATCTTCACACGGCCGCGCGTGGGCTCAATCTTGCCCTGGATCACGTCGAGCAAGGTCGACTTGCCGGCGCCGTTCTCGCCCAACAGGCCATAGCGGTCGCCCGCGCCGATGAGCCAGGTCACATCGGTGAGCACCTGCTTGGGCGCACCATCGGTATCCGCATAGCCGGCATCCACGTCGATGACATCGATGACCTGCTTGCCCAGGCGGCTCACGGCAAGGCGCTTGAGCTCCAGCTCGTCACGCACGGGCGGTACGTCGGCGATCAGCTCGCGAGCAGCCTCAACGCGAAACTTGGGCTTGGTGGAACGCGCCTGGGCGCCGCGGCTCAGCCACGCGAGCTCCTTGCGCGCCATGTTGCGACGGCGCTCCTCGGTAACGGCGGCCATGCGGTCGCGCTCCACGCGCTGCAGGATATATGCCGAGTAGCCGCCCTCGAAGGGACCTACCTGGCCGTCGTGGACCTCCCACATGCTGGTGCAGACCTCGTCCAAGAACCAGCGGTCGTGCGTGACCACGAGCATGGCGCCCTGGCCGCGCTGCCAGCGGGCCTTTAAGTGACGCGCAAGCCAGTTGATGGTGCGCATGTCCAGGTGGTTGGTGGGCTCGTCGAGCATGAGCACATCGTAGTCGCCAATCAGCAGGCGCGCGAGGTCCACGCGACGGCGCTGACCGCCCGAGAGCTCGCCCACCATGCCCTCCCAGGGCACATCGCTAATAAGACCGGCCAGAATCTGGCGCGTACGCGGGCTCGACGCCCACTCGTACTCAGGCGTGTCGCCCACAACGGCATGATGCACGGTATCGGTGTCGACAAGCTGGTCCTTTTGGCCGAGCAATCCGATCGTCGTGCCGCGGCGGTGCGTCACGCGGCCGTCGTCGGGTTCCAGCGTGCCGGCGAGCACGCTCAGCAGCGTCGACTTGCCGTCGCCGTTTTTACCGACGATACCAATGCGGTCGCCCTCGCCCACGCCGAGCGTCACGCTATCGAAAATATGCTTGGTGGGAAACTCTAGGCTGATGGAATCGCATCCCAAAAGAATCGCCATATGCCCTGCTCCTTCGTAGAAATTCAACGTTGTCCATGATAGCAGCGAGCCCCGCCCCAAACCACCACGAAGGTGCCTGTCCCCTTTGTGGTGGTCGTTTCGGTCGCAGAGCAAAAAGGCGGGCCATCTCGCAAAAGAGATGACCCGCCTCTCCAATCAGTCCCGCGACAACCGTGGCCGCCGCGGGCCTCAAGCATGTCCCGGACTAGGAGAACATACCGGTGAGGTAATCATTCAGCCGCTTATCCTTGGGCCGTTGGAAAATCTCGTCGGTCTCGTCGTACTCGACCATATCGCCCATGTAGAAGAACGCCGTGCGGTTGGACACGCGCGACGCCTGCTCCATGTTGTGCGTCACGATGACGATGGCACGGTCGGCAACGATCGACGACATCAGGTCCTCGATCGCCAACGTCGAGATGGGGTCGAGCGCCGAGCAGGGCTCGTCGAACAGGATCACGTCGGGGTTGAGCGCCAGCGTGCGCGCAATGCACAGACGCTGCTGCTGACCGCCCGAAAGCGCGTAGGCGCTCTTGTCGAGCTTGTCTTTGACCTCGTCCCACAGCGCGGCACCGCGCAGACTTTCCTCGACCATGCGGTCGAGCTCGTCACGGTCGGTGATGCCGTGGCGCTTGGGCGCAAAGGTGATGTTGTCGCGAATGGACTTGCGGAAGGGGTTGGGCTGCTGGAACACCATGCCGATGGAGCGACGCAGCTCGTACGTGTTCTCGGTCTTGGTGTTCACGTTGCGCCCGCGGTAGTTGATCTCGCCCTCCACGCGACAGCGGCGAATCTCGCGATTCATCAGGTTGAGGCTACGCAAGAAGGTCGACTTGCCGCAGCCCGAAGGCCCGATGAGCGCCGTGATCTCACCCTTGTGGAAGTCGAGCGACGTATTGTGCAGCGCATGGTGGTCGCCATAGTACACGTTGACGTCCTTGGCGGAGAGCACGACCTCGTCGCTCACGGCCTTGCCGCTCACGCGCACGCGCCTCTCGCTCTCCCCCACGCTCGACAGAAAGTCCTGGGTCTCGGACGTGGCCGCCTCGGTTGCGGGCGTTGCATTCATCTCGCTCATTCGGCCGTCATCTTCCTTGCCAGTTGCTTGCCCACGATACGGGCGATTTCGTTAAACAGCAGCACGCAGATCATCAGCAGTGCCGCGGTGCCCCAGACGATCTGCTGGGCCTCGGGGCTGCCCTCGCCATAGATCTTGTAGATGTGCACGGCCAGCGACTCGCCGGGACGGAACACGTTCCAGGCGCAGGTGGGGCTCGACAGGTTAAAGCTCAAGAAGTTCAGACGAACCGGCGAGCTCATGCCCGAGGTAAAGAGCAGCGCCGCGGCCTCGCCAAACACGCGGCCGGCCGAAAGCACGATGCCGGTCACGATGGCGGGCATGGCCTCGGGAATCAGGATGTGCAGTGTGGCCTCCCAGCGAGTGAGGCCCATGGCCAGGCACGCATCGCGCTGGGCCTGCGGCACGTCCTCGAGCGCCTGCTGAATCACGCGCACCAGGATGGGGATGTTGAACATGGTGAGCGCGACGGCGCCGGAGATGATGGAGTACTTCCAGCCCAGCTGCACCGAGAACACCAGAAAGCCGAACATGCCGACGACGATGGAAGGCAACGAGGACAAGGTCTCGATAGCGGTGGAGGCGATGTCGCGGATAGGGCCGTTCGGCGCGTACTCAACCAGGAAGACCGCTCCGCCCAGGCTGATGGGCACCGAGATGACTAGAGTGATCAGCAGCAGGTAGAACGAGTCGAACAGCTGGTAGAGCACGCCGCCCTGGGTTCCGTTGGCGCGCGCAGGCTGCGTGAGGAAGCCCGGCTGGAACAGCGTCGAGATGCCCTCGAACAGGATGTAGGCCACCATGGAGACGACGATGAGCATGACGATGGCGACGATCGCCGTCAGCACGCCCGTGGCGATGCGGTCCTGCCTTTGGACACGCCCGAGTCTCGCCTCGTCGATATGGATGCGCGTGCTAGCCACGAGCCTTCGCCCCCTTGCGGCCAATGAGATGGATGATCAGGATAAAGATGAGGCTCATGCCCATCAGCAGAAGACCGAGCGCCCACAGGACGTCGTCCTGGGCCGAGCCCTCGGCATAGACCGCCATGGACGTGGTGAGCGTGGTGGTGATGGTGGAGGCCGGCGACAGCAGCGACGTCGGCATGGCCTCGATACCGCCGATAACCATGCGCACGGCGAGCGTCTCGCCAAAGGCGCGGGTCATGCCAAGGATGACCGCGGTCATGAGCGAGGACATGGCGCTCTTGAGCACCACGTGCCAGATGGTCTGCCAGCGGGTGTAGCCCAGCGCGAGCGAACCCTGACGGTAGCTGTCGGGCACGGCACGCAGGCCATCGACCGAAAGCGTGGTCATGGTCGGCAGGATCATGACGGCCAGCACGATGGCGCCGGGCAAGATGCCCAGGCCTGTGCTCACGTGGAGAACGCTCTTCATAAGGCCGACGACCACGTGAAAACCGATCAGGCCAAAGACGACCGAGGGAATGCCGGTCAAAAGCTCAATAAGCGGCTGAAAGACCTTGGAGCCAAACTTAGGCTGGATCTCGACCGCAAAGATGGCAGAGCCGATGGCGATGGGCAGCGCGATGAGCGTGGAGAGCACCATGACCGCAAACGAGGTGACGATCAGGGGCAGGGCGCCGGTGTAGGGCAGGCCGTTTTCGGCTGTGTTGGCCAGATCCCACTTGGTGCCGGCGAAGAACTCTACGACCGAGACGCCGTCCTTGAGAAAAGCCGAGAGGCCCTTTTGGGCGACCATAAAGATGAGCGCGGCAACGACAAGCGTCACGAGCGCTACGCACGCGCCCGTGACGCCCAGGCCCACGTTCTCAAGGTCGCGCTTTGGCAGCTGTTTTGCCATTGCAAACCTTTCCGGGGCGATTACTTATTTAGCGGATACCTTGCCGCTGGCGTCCTTGACGACCTTCATGGCAGAGACTGGGATAAAGCCCTGCTCCTCGACGAGCTTGCCCTGGACGTCGTCGGAAAGCATGAACTCCAGGAAGGCCGTGGTGGCCTCGTCGGCGTCCTTGGAGCAGTACATGTGCTCGGTCGCCCAGATCTTAAAGGAGTCGTCGGTAACGTTTGCGCTCTTGGGCTCGACGCCCTCGACCTTGATGGCGTTGAACTTGGAGTCGTCGAAGTGCGAGAAGTCGAGGTAGGAGATGGCGTTGTCGGTGCTGGCCATCTGGGTCTGGACGTCGCCGGACTTGTCGAGCTCGGCGTCGCCCTTAAAGTCGTTGGCCTCGTCGCCAAAGACGGCAGCCTCAAAGGTGGCGCGGGTACCGGAGCCGGCCTTGCGGTTGAGGACGACGATGGTGGCGTCGTCGCCACCGACCTCCTTCCAGTTGGTGATCTGGCCGGAGAAGATGCCCTTGAGCTGCTCGAGGGACAGGTCGTCGACCGTAACGTTCTTGGAGACGACGGGGCCCATGCCCACGACGGCGACCTCGTGGTCGACGAGGTTCTTGACCTGATCGGCCTCGAGCTTGGTCTCGGCGAAGACGTCAGAGTTACCGATGGTGACGGTGCCGGCGGCGACAGCGGTCAGGCCCTTACCCGAACCGTTACCCGAACCGGAGACGGAGACGTCCGGATTGGCATCCATGAACTTCTCGGCAGCGGCCTCGACGAGAGCCTGGAACGAGGAGGCACCGTCGTAGGTCACCTCACCGGAGACGGACTCGGCGGCAGCGGCGCTACCCTTGTCGGCGGCGTCGGAAGCGCCTGCGCCGCCGCAACCAACGAGGCCGAGGCCCACGATGCTGGCGAGACCACCAGCGAGGCCGAGGAACTGACGACGAGAATAAGCCTGATCGAGCATGATCTTCCTTTCATACAAGCGACTCGCGGGCACCCTGCCCGCTTTGCTGTTTGGAAAGATACGGTCTCGATCGGGCAGCGCCCGCGTCAGCTGCGCTTTATTACGGGCATCTGATAGACCCTTACCGCAAGCGCGGCCCAGCCTTTACAAACGAATAACAAACCCGCCGGCAAGCATGGCCAGCCTTTTACACCAATAAAAACAAAGTTGCGGTGAAATAGTTCCTGTTTGGCCATCAAATGGCCCATTCTAGGAACTATTCCACCGCAACTTAGATTGGGAAACCGCGAGACCTTAAAGCTCTAATTCATTCAAACGGAGGATCGCAACAATATAGATCTTGAGCGCCTGCTTGAGCTGGTCCTCGTTGGCGCACTCGTTGGGGCCGTGCATCTGGCCGCCCCATGCGGGCAGCTCCAGGCCGGTCTCCTCGGGGCCAAACGAGACGGCGCGGGCAAAGTTGCGCGCATACGTGCCGCCGCCCATGGCAAAGGGTTCGGCATGCTTGCCGGTGAACTCGTTATAGGTATCGATAAGCGCCTTCACGGCCGGATCGTCGGCAGACACCGAGAACGGCACCTTCGCGCGACCCAGCTGGCACGTCACGCCAAAACGGCCCACGAGCGGCTCGAGCTGCTCGCGGATGGTATCGGCACTCGTGCTGTCGGGGAAGCGCACGTCGATGACCTGCTCGATATGGCCATCCGCCACACGGATGACGCCAGCGTTGCAGGTAAGCGGGCCAAACGCCGGGCTCGTCGCATCGATGCCCAGGCCGCGACCATAGGCGTCCGCATGCACAAAGGCCAGGAACTTGACGAACTCGTGCTCGGCAGGCGTCAGCAGGCGCTCGTCGCGTGCACCAAACGCGTCTTCGGCCTCGCGCAGATACGACACGATCAGGCCGACGGCGTTGATGGTGCCCTCAGGCATCGAAGCGTGGCCGCCAATACCGTGGGCGAAAATCTGCGCACGCCCGTTATCAAGCGCCGTGATCTCCAGGCGGTCGGCGTTCTCAACGGGCGCCGGCAGCTCATCGGCGGCAATCGCGAGCTCGCAGATGGACTGCGACGGAATGGCATTGCTCGCCTCGGAGCCGCTCCACGACACGATGCGCCCGCCGTCGATCTTGGGACTCACGAACGTCGCCCCAAACTGGCCCTTCTCGGCATTGCAGACCGGAAACTCGGCATCGGGCGTAAACAAAAAGTCGGGGTCTGCGTGGTTCTCCAGATAATGGTGAACGTCGGACATGCCCACTTCCTCATCGCAGCCCAGCAGCGCGCGGAAAGTATAGCGCGGGGTAATGCCGTGCTTGAGCAGATAGGCGCCGGCGTAGAGTGACAGCACCGCCGGACCCTTGTCGTCGATAACGCCGCGGCCGAGCAGCCAGCCCTCGCGACGCTCCAGCGCAAACGGGTCGGTGTTCCAGCCCGGGCCGGCGGGCACCACGTCCACGTGGCAGATGGTCGCGAGCTGCTTGTCGCCACGGCCAGGGATATCGGCAATGCCCACATAGCCCTCGTCGTCGCTCGTCTGATAGCCAAGCTTCTGCGCGATGCCGAGCGCACAGTCGAGCGCGTCACGGACCGGGCGGCCAAACGGCGCGCCGGGCTCTGCATCGGCAGAAACTGCCACGGACGGATAGCTCACCAGTTGCTCGATATCGGCGACGACATCTTCCCAGACCTCGTCAACATACTCGGCAACGCTCTGCTCCACCTGATTCATGGACGACCTCCTAACCCATGAGCGGCGATCACGCCCGCCCCTCACATTACGTCTATTAGATAGCGAAAAGTTTAGCAAGCTCGGCCACCGAGTGCACCACCGCATCGGCGCCCGCCGCCTCGTGCTCCCCCGGCGCCGCCGCACCCGAATAAATGCCGATGCACGGCACGCCCATCGCGTGCGCGCCCTCAACGTCGTTAAAACGGTCGCCGATCATCACGGCCTCGTCCGCGACCGCACCCAAGGCCGCCAACGCGTCGCGGACCGAATCGGCCTTGGTCTCGCGCCCCTGCGGCGGATTCATGCCAACCACCGCCTCAAACTGAGAAAGTCCCAGCTCTCCCACCATGTCGATACACTTCGCCTCCATGCGTGACGTTGCCACGGCCAAGCGATGTCCCTGCGCGACAAGGCCATCGAGCAGCTCGGGGATTCCGTCGAACACGGGATACTCTTCCGGTCCCAGCTCATCAAAAAAGGCACGGTACTCGTCAGCCACCACAAGCGACTCCTCGCGGGAGAAGCCATAAAAGTCGTGAAAGCTCTTCCACAGGGGCGGCCCGATCATGCGGCGCAGGTCACCCATCTGCGCCTCCGAAAACCCGCGCGCGGCCAACGTCTTGCGCGTCGAGGTCATCACCGCCCGGCCCGTATCGGCCACCGTGCCGTCAAAATCGAACAGCACAACCGGCCGCCTGCATATCTCCAACGCCTCCATCGGCATTCCTCTTCCCCAGTTGATGATTTCCACACCGACACTTCAAACTGTTGACTATTCAACAATTGAACCTAGAAATGTGGAATGACTCCACTATACTTGTCGCACTTTGCTCTCAGAAGGCGGCACGCAAGCGCCCCAATGAAAGGTGCAATTATGTCTTTTGCCATCATAACCGACTCCACGTCGGACATCTCCCCCGCCCGTGCTCAAGAGCTTGGCATTTACGTCATTCCGCTACATGTGATTATCGAGGGCGAGGACCTGCTCGACCAGGTGCAGATTACCGCCGAGGAATACGTCGCCCGCATGGCCGGCTCCGAGCAGCTGCCACACACCTCGCAGCCGAGCGCCGGCGAGTTCAAGGCACTCTTTGACCGCGTGCGCGCCGACGGCCACGATAGCGCGATCTTTATCTCGCTGTGCAGCGAATGGTCCGCCTGCTATTCCAACGCATGCCTGGTCGCCGAGACCCACGAGCTCGACGTGCGCTGCATCGATTCGCGCACTGGCTCGGGCGCCGAGGGCCTGCTGGTGGAGTACGCACTGGCCATGCGCGAAGACGGCCGCAGCTTGGACGAGACCGAGGCGCAGATCCGCGCGACGCTGCCCGACGCCCACCTGCTGCTGATTCCCCGCACGCTCGAGAACCTCGTTAAGAACGGCCGCGCGCCCAAGCTCGCCGGCCAGCTCACGCAGATGCTCAACATTCGCCTAGCCGTTTCGCCGGAGTGGAAATCGGGCGAGATCAAGGCCATCAAAAAGGGCCGCGGCGCCAAGCGTATCGTCGCCAGCACCATGGCAGACTGCCTCACGTTTTTGGACGAGCACCCGGGCTCAAGCGTGCGCGTGCTCACGACCGGCGCCGCCGAGGAGCAGGAGCTCGTCAGCCAAGCGCTCGCGGGCCAAGACTACGTAGACGCCGGCACCGGCCCCATCGGCTGCACCATCGCCACCCATGTAGGCGTCGACGCAATAGCCATCAGCTACTGCCCCCACTACCAACCTGCCAATTAGGGACAGGTTTATTTTGGCAGGTTTTATCTGGGCAAACGTTAAACAGTAACAAAGGCTTGCCTGGCAAGATCGGACATGCCAAAGCCGTCGAACAACCGAAGTACACCCAGCCACAACAAAGCCATCACGCCGACGCGCCGCAACTCAAGGCGCGCCGGCGTCTTTTTAGGAGTCGCGGCGGAAAAGGGGCCGTTTTAGCCAAAAGGCCGCGAAACGCTTCCCATTACGCCGCAACTTCATTGCCGCCCAACCAGCCAATCGAGAAATTGGCGGCGATCGATGCTTTGTCCAACCCCCTTGCGATACCCTCTGGGCAAAAAATGGCAAATATGAGTACTGTTACCAGTTTAGTAACAGCGAAATCTGGCTGAATTTGCCGTCTTCCGCCAATTCCGAGCGTCATAAAGTCCCGAATCGCCATGTTTATAGGGTTGATTATATCCAATCCGAATCGATTGGTCTTAAATACTTTCCTGATGATATGTTACTGCTCAAACCACAGTACTCATATTTGCCATTTTTTGCCCACAGGGTCTATTCGAGGATAGTTTCCTGCGCCTCCAGCCCACCTCATGGCCGCCAAAACCCATTCAGCAACAGCTACCGCACATTTTGACATCAGCCAAACACCACTCACGGAGCTGTACTCCGCTATCGCCGAACCAAAATCAGAGCCGAGTCCCTTAAAAATCAAAATAACGTACCCTCATTTCAATGAACTCCGACAAGAACGGCATTTACATGAGCACCGTCACGCATCAATACGCCCTCATCGGGGGCACGCTATTCCAATTCAAGAAAATCGTCGCCCATGTATCGGAGCCGCACAGCCAAATCGTCATCTGCGGCAACGGTCCAGACATCCGTTACGCAACACTGGAAGAATGGGAGAAAGCTGGCGAATCTTTCGATAGACGGGCGCAGGTCGAGGGTGTCGTCACCAGTGCGAGCCCAGCGCGCGACAAACTCGAGCTCTTTCGCAATCTCTTTACTGGCCGCAAAGATGTTTACGCCCATGGGTACCGCAGAAAAGACGGGGGAATCGGCTATACGCCCGCCTGCGCAAACGAGTGGAAGTCAGGCATTTGTCCCAAAGCAAATCGTCAGAAAACCAAATGCGCTGAATGCGGCAACCGCGTCTTCCCCGAGTTGAGCGATACCGCGATCATCTCCCATTTCAAGGGCAGTGACGACAGACTCCGAGACGTCATAGGTCAATATGTTCTCGATAATGACAGCAACACAAAAGTCCTGGTCATCGACTTTGACGGAGCCGATTGGAAAGAAGCGACAAACGCCATTCGGCTTGTCGCAAAAAACCATGGAATCGATGCTGCAGTCGAGCGATCGAGATCAGGTAACGGCACACATGTCTGGTTTTTCTTCCTAGAGCTCACCAGCGCGAAGATCGCACGAGAATTTGGAAGCAGCCTTATCACCGAAGCGGCGGCGCTCAACAAGACAATCACCTTTGAAGCTTTTGACCGGATGCTGCCCGCGCAGTCCACCATTCCTGAGGGAGGCTTTGGAAATCTCATAGCGCTGCCTTTTCAAGGAAAAGCGCAGCGAAAAGGGAACAGCGTATTTGTTGACGAGCAATTTGAGCCCTTTCCCGATCAATGGCTTTACCTTTCTCAAATCCAGTTAATCCCGCGCACGACGGTGCAAAATCTGATCGAGAGCATCGACAATAGGTCGCACGGAATAGCGGCTGCGACGGCGGCAAACACCGCCGCACCGCATTCCCAGAGGCCGCGAAAGCGGCTTCCGCTCACACCGCGGGACCTCCCGTCATCGCTGTCCGTCACGCAGGCCGATATGCTCTATATCCCCGAAAAATCTCTGAGTCCCGCAGCTCAAATGGAAGTCCGCAGGCTTGCAACATTTGCCAACCCAGAATTCTTCCGCGCGCAATCTATGCATCAATCGGTATTCGGCAAACCGCGGTACATAGACCTCAGCGAACTTAGAGACGGCTGCGTCGCGATTCCCAGAGGCTGCAAGACTCAGCTTGAGCGGCTGCTTCAAGAAGCCGGCGTTGCTGCCCACTATTCAGACAAGCGCCAGTCTGGAAATCCAATTGTAATGACATTTAAAGGGACTCTTCGCCCTGAACAGCAAATTGCCGCTGAACAAATGCTCGGCCATGAAGACGGGATCATGTCTGCACCGACGGGTTTCGGGAAAACCGTCATTGGAGCCTATCTTATTGCTGCCATCGGTCTTCCAGCGCTCGTCATCGTTCCCAAGACTGCGCTCATTGCCCAATGGAAAACCCAGCTCGAACGATTTCTCGACATCACGGACAACAGAGAGCCCGTCCGAACCCCAAAAGGACGAATCAGCAAAAGGCAGCCTCCGCTCATTGGTCAAATCGGAGGAGGCAAAACCGCCATAAGCCATCTCATCGACGTTGCTTCATTCCAGTCTTTGTCCAGCAAGGACCCCCAGACCGAAGAACCAATAGCCAAGGAGTTCGTTCGTGATTACGGCCTCATCATCTGTGATGAATGTCACCATGCAGCCGCACCACAGCTTGAGCTCGTCCTCAAGTCCGCTCCAGCAAAATATGTATACGGCCTTTCCGCGACGCCCGAACGCTCGGACGGACTCACGCGAGCACTCTCAATGCTCTGCGGCCCGCTTCGCCATGCCATTGATCCAAAAACGCAAGCAATCCAACAGGGAATTCAGCGCGTTGTTAGGCCGCGTTTTACCGGAGTTCGACTACCCGCCTACGAACCAGGGGCGTCCTTTAATCAAGTTCTCGATCTCCTGTGTGCGCACACAGCGAGAAACGAAGCAATTGTCGACGATGCCCTCGAGACCGCGTCAAACGGTCGACATCCGCTTGTGCTATCCAAAAGGAAAAAACATGCCGAAGAGCTATGTAGGCTGCTTCAAAGCCGCGGACACGAACCTATACTCTTAACCGGAGAAATCGACGCCAAAGAAAGAAAGGCAATACTGAACAGCCTTCCCGGCTTCGAGCATGAGCATCGAATTATCATCGCAACCGAAGGCCTTCTGAGCGAGGGTTTCGACCTGTCTTACCTTGACACTCTGCTCAGTGCCACACCGATATCTTGGGACGGCAGCATAACGCAGCAGGCAGGCAGACTACATAGAAGTCACGAGGGCAAGCAGCGGGTTGAGATATTCGACTATGTTGATTTGTCGATACCCATGCTCGCGCGTATGTACCAGAAGAGACTCAAGACCTACGCAAAGCTAGGATATGAAGTCTTTGCAGCAAATGACAACAAACGGGCCGATCAAAACATCCTCGTTAGGCCGGCAAGGGCCGTGGAGGCCTTAGCGGATGACATCGCGCGCGCAACGAAAAGCATTTTTATTGCCGCGCCCTACGCATCCGCTGCATGCCTCGCAAAGCTCGCTGCCGTACTCACAGGCGCCGCCGCCCGTGGGATTGCCCTTGAGATTTCAATTGCCTCGACTCCGCACAATGACGTGAAAGCGATTTTTACCGAGATGAACGTCGACTATTCCATCAAAGCCGAAGGGCGCCTGTGCGCGTCAGTAATTGACGAGGAAACCGTCTGGTACGGAACCATTCCATTACTGGCCTTTCCTAAGAAAGAGGACTGCAGCATCCGTTTCAAAAGCAGCGAAGTTGCAGCCGAACTTTTAAGCGAAATCCAGCGAAGAGGAGAACCGGAGGTCGCAGCCACGAACGGGACGTCTCCAACAGTTACGGTGGAATAGGGGCCATTTTTGGCCAATCGGCCGCGAATCAATCCCTATTCCCCCGCGAATCATAAGCGAGCAATCAGCCCTGCGGGCCCTGGAATAGTTCCTCATGCGAGCCCATTCTGACCAGCCGGATCACAGGATTAGTCTTATGCGGCAAGTAGAGAACGACCACATCGACCAAGCCATCGGATAGATGGAAATCGATGTGGCCGTTGTAGTTGCCGCCCGGGTTTGAAAGCTCGTGGGCACCATATTCCGCGGGAAGCGAGCCGTGAGCCGCAAGCTCTGCGACTGCCGCCTTAAACTCGGTTTTTAGCTGCGGATGGATGCGCATCGTCCGTTTGTAATCCGCCTTAAACTGAGCCTCGACCTTAATCTCAAACATCGCTAGTCCTCATCGAGGAATGATATAAGCTCATCAGCGTTATTGAATGACGGGCTGTCGTCCGGCAGAATCCCCAACTCATGAGCTTCGGCGATCACCATGGCACGCCTCGTTGCCTCGTTGGGCACCTCCGCCCTTCCTACGATCTCAAAAGGAATCTTTCGTTGATTTACCAGCTGCCGAACAGCAAGGTTGAGATAGGAATTGAGGCTGAGGCCGACCGAATCCAAGAACTCAGTCGCCTGCTCCTTGAGCCCCTCTTCGATTCGAACCGTCGTAGGCTTAACTGTTGCTGTAGACATTTGCGACCTCCTCGCCCTCGTCTTTTACACCAGTATACCCAATATAAATGGCAATCTGATGTTAGATAACATCAGATTGCCATGCGTATTCATGTCGCGTGGGCACGATTGATCTACATCAGCCCGCTCAGGGCAATGTCGACGGCTTCGTTGAGGTCGTCGGTGATGTGCACGAGCTCGGGATCGAGCGGGCTAATCATACCGGCGTCCATCACCGGGCCGTTGAGCCAGTCGAACAGACCCTGCCAGTACTCGGTGCCCACCAGTACGAGCGGCATGCGCTTTACCTTGTGCGTCTGCACCAGCGTGAGCACCTCGAACATCTCGTCGAGCGTGCCAAACCCGCCGGGAAACACAATAGCGCCGGAGCTGTATTTGACGAACATAGTCTTGCGCACAAAGAAGTAACGGAAGTCCATACCGAGGTTCACATATTTGTTGAGCCCGTGCTCGTGCGGCAGCTCGATACCCAAGCCGACCGACTTGCCATTGACACTCGCCGCTCCCCTGTTGGCCGCTTCCATGATGCCGGGGCCGCCACCGGTGATGACCGCCACGCCACGTTGCGCGATCTTGCGGCCGACCGTGCGCGCCGCCTTGTAGAGCGGATCGGTCTTGGGCGTGCGGGCGCTGCCGAAGATGGTCACTGCAGGACCAAGCTCGGCAAGCGCGCCAAAACCATCGACAAACTCTGCCTGAATGCGCAGCACGCGCCACGGGTCGGTATGCAGCCAGTCGGTTGAATCCTCGGGCGCCAGCAGGTTGGCGTAGGTGTTGTCCTTAGGAATCATGGGGCCGCGCATGACCACGGGGCCGCGGCGGTACGTCTCGTCGTAGGCAGGCTCGCCCTCGACATTCTCGTTCTTAATCATGGGTACTCCTATCGAGAAAAAGAAAAACGGGCGGGGTCGACGCCATGCGCCAAACACCCGCCCGAACATCAACTATTCGGGATGGTACCCACGATGCATCAAGTGCTTGCAAGCTATCGGTCATCGGTCGCGCAGACGGTGTTAGCGAACGTGATGACCGGCCGGCGCTCGCCCCTTGCCGTTGCCTGCGCTCTGCAAGCGCCCGTGCCGCTCTTAGTAGTCCACCGCCGCAGGACTGTTCATCCAGTCGCTCACAAACGCGCCGTAGCGGCCCTCGATAATGGCCTGACGCGCCTGCTGCATAAGGTTGAGCAGGTAGTAGATGTTGTGCATCGAAAGCAGAATGCCGCCGAGCATCTCCTTCTGCGTGACCATGTGACGGATGAGCGCACGGCTGTAACCGCCCGTGCACACCGGGCAGGTGCAGGTGGGATCGATGGGACCGTCGTCGTGCGCAAAGCGAGCGTTGCGGAAGTTGAGGCGACCCTCGCTGGAGAATGCCGTGCCCATACGGCCGGTGCGCGTCGGCAGCACGCAGTCAAACATGTCGATGCCCACGCCAACGCCGCGCACGAGCGTGGTCGGGTTGCCGACACCCATCAGGTAGCGCGGCTTATGCTTGGGCATGTACTCGCTCACGAGCGGCGCCAGGGTCTCGAACATGGTCTCGTGATCCTCGCCCACCGAATAGCCACCGATACCATAGCCCGGGAAGTCGCCGCACTCCTCCAGATGGCGCAGCGAACGCAGGCGCAGATCCAGGTGCATGCCGCCCTGAACGATGCCAAAGAGCGCCTGGTCATCGCGGGTATGCGCCTTATAGCAGCGCTCGGCCCACATGCTCGACAGCTCAACGGCGCGCTCAACGTAGGCGCGCGTGGCGGGATAGCCCGGGCACTGGTCGAGCTGCATGCAGATATCGGAGCCGAGTTTCATGGCGATTTCCATGTTGTCCTCGGGCGTCCAAAACACGTGGCGGCCGTCGTAATCGTTGACGATAAAGCGCACGCCCTCATCGGTGAGCTTGACGGCATCGTTGTGGCTGAAGACCTGGAAACCGCCCGAGTCGGTGAGGATGGGGCCGTGCCAGTTCATGAACTTGTGCAGGCCGCCCAGCTCGGCGATGGTATCCTCGCCGGGACGCATGGACAGATGATAGGTATTGGCGAGCACGATCTGGGCGCCGAGCTTCTTGACAGTCTCGGTAGGAATGCCCTTGACGTTTGCCTTAGTGCCCACGGGCATAAAGATCGGCGTCTCGATGTCGCCGTGCGGGGTGTGCAGTACGCCGGCGCGCGCGTGCGTCGTCGGATCCTCGGTAATCAGGTCGAATTTAAAAAGGTTCTGGTCCATAAACTGGAACTCCTTGGTTGCGGTTCATACGCAAACCATTATACGGGCAACCCGCAAGAAGCACCGACTCGACAGAAACTGGTGCGAGGAGGATACGGCAGGGACACGGCAAATGAGCGTGGATTTTTGGACGCTTACCGGATGAGCGTGGATAATCTCCCACTTTTGCCCAAAGCACAGCCCAAAAACGGGAGATTATCCACTTTCATTCTGCGGGCACTCATTTAAGTACGTCCCCGATGAGTGGAGCTATTTACCAGCCACGGCAACGCCGATATTTTGGCAACGTCAGCGAGCGGTCACCAGGGCGAACAAATTGGCATGAAAAGAGGGCGGCATTGACCTTCTGGTCATGCCGCCCTCTTTGAATGACAAGTTGTCGCCCTGGTGACCGCGCAGCGTCGACCCGTTACGCGGTTTGGTAAAACCGCGTAACCCTACGGACGCTGGCCCATGCCACCCTCGAGGGTGACGGTCTCGCCGTTCATATACTTAAAGTCGGGACCGCAGAGCTGAACGACGACGCGGCCGATTTCCTTCTCGACGTCGCCGTAGTGACCCGCCGGCGGCATGTGGACGTTGGCCTTGAACGCCTCGGGATAGGCATCCTGGAAGTTCTCGAGCGCGGCGGTCCAAGCAAGCGGGCAAACGATATTGACGTTGATGCCGTCCTTGCCCCACTCGTTGGCGGCAACGCGAGTCAGACCACGGATGCCCTCCTTGGCGGCGGCATAGCTGCACTGACCATAGTTGCCAAACAGGCCGGCGCCCGAAGCAAAGTTGACCACGGAGCCCTTGGTCTCCTTCAGGTGCGGGTAGGCCTTCTGCATGTACAGGTAGGTGGCATACAGACCGGAGTAAATGGCGAGGTTGAACTGGTCCATGGTGTGATCGGCGATCGTCACGCCCGAAGCGCTGGCCTGAGCATTGTTGACGACGGCGTCGATGCGGCCGAACTCCTCAATGGCCTTGTCGATGACGTTCTGGACGACGGCCTCGTTGTCCTGACCAGCCGAGACATCGGCCTGAACAGGCAGAACCTTGACGCCGTACTCGGCCTCGAGGGATTCCTTGGCAGCCTCGAGCTTGGCAACGTTGCGGCCGGTAATGACGAGGTTTGCGCCCTCCTTGGCAAAAGCGATATCGATACCGTAGCCGATGGAGCCAGCGGAGCCGTCCTTGAGCGTGGCCTTGCCGCCGCCGGTGACGATCACGGTCTTACCAGTGAAAAGTCCCATATAAAGTCCTTTCAAATCGCGACGGGCCTGCCCGTCGACTGCGCGCATCCAACTTCACGCGCCAAAAGCTGAAATGCAACTTTAGCGGGTTCAAGTGAAAAATAAAGCCCATGGCAGGCGAACGGCGCAACGTCTTTCGGCGAAGGGAATGTCAAGTACAAACTGGATAAAGTGGCCGAGTTTTTGCTATCGACGCGAGCCATCGAACACGTTTTGAAACTTTGCTGCAGCGCGCGGGATGTCGGCGCGAGACTTTATCATAGGGTGACAAACAACGATGAGGAGCACATGCCTATGACAGACGAGCTGGACCCCCAGACTCAACAGCATATTGATGATTCCGCAGACGTCACTGCAGATGCCGACGCTGTGACCTGCGATGATATTGACCTCGACGGCCCATTCTTGGACGAAAGCGCTACGGCGGAAACCCCTGGCGCCGAAGATGCAGACGAGCAAAACGACGATGCGCCCGCTCAGGACGACCGCCCCGTACAGGATGCTGCTCCGCAAGCTGCGGGCCCTATCGAGGTTTCTTCGGAAGAAGAGCTCGACGCCGTCATGGACTCCATGATGGATGCCGTCAAAGCGATGAAAGACGCCGTGGCCGACGCTGACGTTGACGCCGAGGAAGAGGAGGCCGCCGAGGCAGCCTCGACCTTCGTACCCGGCGAGACTCCGGTTGCCGACCAGGGCAGCACCATGCCCTCGTTTCTGCAGCTCGAGCATCCCACGATTGGCACCGATGCGGTCGACCCGCACGCAGCAGGCTTTTCTGTGATCGAAGGCGGTACCGGCAATATCGCCGTGCCGCAGACTGCCGATGCGGACGCTGCCGACACCGCTCGCCCGACCGCCCCGCACTCCTCCGCCGCGAGCCGCGATCTGGGGACCGCTGTCTCGAACACTGCGAACGCCGTGGGCACCTTTATCGCCCAGGGTGCCTCGGCCATGCGCGAGATGAACGCCGCGAAAAAGGCACTTGCCGATGCCCGCGCCCACCTGGCCGAACTTGAGCAGCGCATTGCCGATCAGGCCGAGGAACTCGAGACGCGCCAGGATATCGCAGGCCGCTACGACCAGATCGTCGCCGACCAGCGCCAGGCGATTGCCACGGCCCAAAAGACTGCAGCGGCCGCCGAGATTGATCGTGATGCCCACGCCTCCAAAGCGACAGAGCTCAAGGGTCAGCTCGAACAAATGAAGACAGAGGATGACGCGACTGAGCTCCGCCTGAAGGCCGCGCTCGACGCCGTGGAGGTCCGCGAGGCGAGCTCTCGCGAGACCGGCAACCGCCTCGTTCGACGTCTTGAGGATTCCAAGCGCATCCGCGACAAGGTGAAGGCCGAGCGAGACGCCGGCATTGCGGCCGCACAACAAACCGTCGACGCCACGCGCGCCCAGCTCGAGACGCTGCGCCATGAGTATGCCGAGCTGCAACGCAATCCCTCGGCAAATCCCGCCAACTATACGGTGCGCACCAGCGAGCTCTCGATGCAGATTTCCGACACGGCAGATGCCCTGCGTAAAGCCGAAGAAGATGTCCCGCGCATCACCGCCGACCTTGAGCACTCGCTTGCCGCAGCCGAGCAGGCCGTCGAGCAGGCTCAAGCCCCTATCGCCGACGCAAAACGCGCGCACCAAGCCGTGACGACCGAAGCCGATGCCGCGCGCGACGAGCTGCAGACGGCGAAGACAGCCGCCGCGACTCGTCAGCGCGAACTGCGCGAGAAGATCGCCGCGGAGGACAAGGCACGCCGCGAGCAGGAGCAGACCATCGCCAACGCCCAAGCAGATGCCGCACATGCACAGTCGATCATCGAACAGGCGACCGAGGTGCACGACCACCCAGAAATCACTGAGTCGCTTGCAGGATCCTTGGCCCGAGACAAAGCCGAACACGCCGAGACCGAGCGAGAAGTCGCCCAGCTCGAGGCCACCGAGGACGCGGTGCGCGAACGTACCCGCGACTCACGCATCAAATTCACCGGCGCCATCGTCTGCATCGTCGCCGCAATCCTGGCGATCATCCTAGTCTGGCTGTTCGCAAGCAAGTAGTCATTGGGGACGTTCTTAAACGACTAGTCAAACAAGAACGTCCCCAACGACTAGCCCAATGACGAGAGTGGATAATCTCCCACTTTGAGCCCCCAAGCAGGCCAAAAACGGGAGATTATCCACTCTCATTCTGCAGGCACTCATTTAAGTACGTCCCCAATGAGTACCTGCCGATGCTTTGGCAAAGTCAGCGAAAACGCCCCTGAGCGAGCAAGGTGACGTGAAAGAGGGGGGCATTGACCTTCTGGTCATGCCCGACGATTGAACATCAGATTGCCGCTTAGGGGGGTTTGCAGCGTCGGCCGGTTACGGCGTTTGTAAAACGCCGTAACCTACAAAATGAGCATCGCGTCGCCAAAGCTGAAGAAGCGGTAGCGCTCTTCGATAGCAGCGGCGTAGGCATCCATGATCTGGTCGCGGGTGGCAAGCGCGCTTACGAGCATCATGAGCGTGGAGCGCGGCACGTGGAAGTTCGTGATCAGCGCGTCGACCACGTGATAGGTCGAGCCGGGCATGAGGTAAAGCTGCGTCGTGGCGTTCTCGCGCGCCACGATGTCGCCGCGGCCGAGCGTGTCGGCACCGTCCTCGCGGCCTTCAAAATAGCGCGCCGTCACAGCCGGATCGGACACCGGCGCGTCCGCGTCAAACGCACTCTCGAGCGAGCGCACCGCGGTGGTGCCGACGGCGATCACACGATGACCCTCGGCCTTCGCCTTATGCACGGCGTCGACAACCTCCTGCGACACGTGGTAGCGCTCGGTGTGCATGACGTGCTGCGTAGGGTCGTCCTCCTCCACCAAGCGGAAGGTATCGATGCCCACCTCGAGCTCGACGGCGGCAAACTTCGCGCCCTTGGCCTCGATAGCGGCCATGAGCTCGGGAGTAAAGTGCAGACCCGCCGTAGGAGCGGCAGCCGAGTGCTCCTCCTTCATGGCGTAGACGGTCTGGTACTTCTCGGGATCGCCCTCGTAATCGGTAATGTAGGGCGGCAGCGGCACGTGACCGGCAGCATGAATGGCCTCGTCGAGCGTGCGCGGCTCGCCGGCGGCATTGCAGCCGGCCGGCTCAAAGCGCACCAGACGGCCTCCGCGGCTATCGGTGACAAAGTCGATGACCTCGGCCGTCAGCACCACGGGAGCCCCCTCGGGCGCATGGGCGCCACCGGCGCGATACTCAATCTGAGCACCGGGCTTCAGGCGCTTACCCGGCTTGACCAGGCACTCCCAAACGTGGCCCAGCGGGTCAACATCCTCACGGCGCTTGAGCAGCAGCGTCTCGACCACGCCACCCGAGCCGGCTTTGCGACCGATCAGGCGGGCCGGCATCACACGCGTCTTGTTGATGACGAGCACATCGCCCGGCTCGATATAGTCGATGATGTCGCGGAAGATGCGGTGCTCAACGGTACCGCCGTGCTCCAGCGGCTTCCCCGCCTGGGAGCCTTTGCGATCCACCACCAGCAGGCGGCAGGAGTCGCGCGGCTCGGCAGGAGCCTGGGCAATCAGTTCCTCAGGAAGGTTGTAGTCAAAATCATCGGTACGCATAGACACGTCGGATACTCCTTATATAGCTAAAGTCCGCTCTACATCCTAGCAGGCTGACGTCCCAAACGAACTACTTTTTGGCGGCTTTGCGCTCGTCGCGGATGCGGGCGCGGTCCATGGCCGCCTCGACAGCAGAAAAGCGGCAGCCGCAGTAGTTCTGTCGATACATGCCCAGTTCGCGCGAACGGCGCGTAGCCTCGGGATAATACGGGCGAAAATCGCGAATCACCGGGGTGAGCCCATGGGCGGCCGCCAAACGCTCAAGCACGTCATTGCAGGTGTCGAACAGCTGATACGGCGAGACGGCGAGCGTCGTACCCACATATTCAAACCTGCGCTCCTGGGCAACGCGGCATGCCTCGGCCAAGCGCAAGGCATAGCACGAGCGACAGCGACGGGGCCGATCGGCACCCAGCGGGGCCACGCCGGCCTCCCAGCGCTCGCGGTCCTCCCCCGCCTCGATGAGCTCGATGTCGCCATCGGCACACCACCGGCGCAGCTCGTCCAGACGCCGCCGCCATTCATCGCGCGGTTGAATATTGGGATTGGTCCAGCAAATCGTGGGCTCAAACCCCTCCTCGCGCAGCAGGCGAACCGGCTCAAGCGAGCATGGTGCACAGCACGCATGCAGCAACAACGACTTCATCGACATCCCCGTCCCAGAAAACTCACACCGACATCATGGCAGCTAAAATAGCCCCGTCCCAAAAAGACTACTTTGCGAAAAAGCGCACGCCAAAGGACGTATCCTCGCAGGCGACGATACGGCGGTCGCGCAGAATGGTCCGCACGTAATACCAATCACCCACACAGCCCGACAAGTGCAGACCAGCCGCCAGGTAGCACAGCAGCGGATAGTCCGAGAACGCAAACCCCAGGGCAAATGCTGTCGTCACAACAACCGTCGGCGCCAGGCAAACCGCCATGTACCGCCGGCGCGAATACACAACGCCCTCGGCGCAGGCATAGATCATCGCCGTCTCGCGATTCGCCCCAAAGGTCACCTGCGCGCCCGCAGGCGCCAGCAGCTTAAAAAACACCGCATGCACCAGCTCGTGCACGGCAAACGATGCCATTGAGACCGCAGCCAAGCCGACTATCCAGCCCACGACAGCCATCCAGCCGCCCGCCTCAGCCGCGTCCAAGTCCGCAGGCCCGCCCAACAGCATAAACACCGGCACCAGGCACACGGCAAACACCGCGATCACGGCCATCCCCCACACGAAGCAAGCGTGTAGAAAATCCTCGTCCTCAAACGCATGTATGTTGGAAATCTCATTCATAGCATCTTAGGATAGCGCCCCTGCCACGCACCCGCCCGCATGTGCGATAATGTCGAACGATATGCACGAATTGACCACCGCGCCGCCGAACCCCGTGCCCGGCCGCGCTCTTACCTATATGCGAAGGAGTCCCATGGCATCCAAATACTCCATGAACGACCGTCCCAGCTGGCCGCGCCGCGCCATCGTTACCGCCGGCGAGCCTTACGGCAACAAAGGCCTGCACTTTGGCCACGTCGGCGGCGTCTTTGTCCCGGCCGACTTCTTTGCCCGCTTCCTTCGCGACCGCCTGGGCCGCGAGAACGTCATCTTCACCTCGGGCACCGACTGCTACGGCTCGCCCATCATGGAGAGCTACCGCAAGCTCAAGGAGAATGAAGGCTACGATAAGTCCATCGGCGAGTATGTCGAGTCCAATCACTCCCGCCAGGCCGCGACCCTCAACAACTACAACATCAGCTGTGACATCTACGGCGGCTCGGGCCTTGAGCCGGCTGCGCAGATTCACAACGAGGTGACCGCGGAGATTATCGAGCGTCTGCACGAGCAGGGCACCATCTCCAAGCGCTCCACGCTGCAGTTCTACGATGCCAAGGCCGGCACGTTCCTCAACGGCCGCCAGGTCATCGGCCGCTGCCCCATCCAGGGCTGCAAGTCCGAGAAGGCTTATGCCGACGAGTGCGATCTGGGCCACCAGTTTGAGCCCGAGGAGCTCATCGCGCCCAAGAGCCAGCTCACCGGCGAGGTGCCCGAGCTGCGCCCGGTCGACAATCTCTACTTTGATCTGCCGGCCTACCTCGACTTTATGAAGACCTATACCGCCAAGCTCGCCCAGAACCCGCAGGTTCGCTCCGTGGTCTCCAAGACCATGGAGGAGTGGCTGCTGCCGGCTCAGCTCTACATCCAGAACAAGTTCCGCGAGGCCTTCGATGCCGTCGAGGACCAGCTCCCCGAGCACACCGTGCTGGAGCCCGAGGGCAACAAGAGCAGCTTTACCGTCACCTTCCCCAGCTGGAAGGAGCGCGACGACGCCCACGCGGTGCTCGCCAACGGCGGCGTGCGCTTCCGCAGCGGCAAGGCGCTCGTGCCCTTCCGCATCACCGGCAACATCGACTGGGGCGTTCCGGTGCCCGAGGTCGACGGCGTGACCGACGTCACCTGCTGGTGCTGGCCCGAGAGCCTGTGGGCGCCCATCAGCTACACTCGCACCGTGCTCGCACGCGATGCCAAGGCCGCCGGCGTGACCGAGGGCGTCGCCGCCCAGGATGCCGCCCTCATGGGCGAGCCCGCCGCCGATTCCACGCAGGTCCCCGCGCCCACCTACCAGCACAGCTCGCTCGACTGGCGCGACTGGTGGTGCTCTGACGACGCGCAGATCTACCAGTTCATCGGTCAGGACAACATCTATTTCTACTGCATCGCGCAAACCGCCATGTGGGAGGCCCTGGGTTGGGACCTTACGCAGAGCACCGTCAGCGCCTGCTACCACCTGCTCTACATGGGCAAAAAGGCCAGCTCGTCCTCGCAGACGCCTCCCCCGCCGGCAGACGACCTGCTCAACCACTACACCTGCGAGCAGATGCGCGCTCACTGGCTGTCGCTCGGCCTGTCCGAGAAGCCAGTGAGCTTTAGCCCCAAGGCATACGACACGCGTGTGACTGGCAAGGACAAGGACGGCAACGAGGTGCGCGCCTGCGACGACAAGCGCGTCATCGATCCGGCCCTTAAGGAGAGCGCCCTTTTGACCGGCGTGTTCAACCGTCTGGCCCGCAGCTGCTTCTACGGCGTCGCCGTCAAGGAGGGCGACGAGAGCCCCTACCGCAACGGCTGCATCCCCGCCGGTGCCGCTTCTGACACCGTGGTCGAAGCCGCCGAGCAGGCAGCTCTCGCCTTTGAGCAAGCCATGTACAAGTTCGAGACGCACCGCGCGCTCGCCGTGTGCGACGACTACCTGCGTGCCGCCAACAAGCGCTGGAGCGACGCCTCTAAGGCCGCCAACAAGCTCGAGGGCGAGCCGGCAAACGCCGCAATGACGCAGGCCCTCGTCGACGCCTTTACCGAGCTGCGCGTGGCGACCGTGCTCATGCACGGCATCGTCCCTGCCGGCTGCGAGCTCATCTGCGAGTACTTCGACGTTGACCCGGTCGCCTTCTTTAGCTGGGATAACATCTTCGCCTCCACGGATGAGTTTGTGGAGAGCCTGGGCGAGAAGCCCGGCGAGCACCGCGTGAAGCCGCTACCCCCGCGCTTCGACTTCTTCAGCAAGCACGAGAGCCAGTACTAAAACACTCGACATGTAATGGAATGGGAAGGAAAGACGGATGTCCAAGCCGCGTCGTCGTAAGCAGAAAAAGCAGGTCAAGGCCGAGCTCAAGCTCAGGCAGTTTGCCGCCACCGAGCTTTCCGACCAGCTTGCCGCCCAACACTCCGCCGCCGATCTGCCGCGCTTTATGGTCGACACGGTCGCCGGCGCCTATGCGCCCGCCGATGCCGAGCTCATGATCAAGGGCTTCGGCGCCGCGGTCACACGCCCGGTCACGCTGCGCGCCAACACGCTCAAGGCGACCGCCGAGGACATCGCCGCCGCGCTCGACGCCGCCGGCATCGCCCACCAAACCGTCGCCTGGTACCCGGACGCTTTCATCCTGCCCGAGGCCCAGGTTTCCGACCTGTGGGACCTCGACATCTACCGCGACGGCAAGATCTACTTGCAAAGTCTGTCGTCCATGATGCCGCCGCTGGTCCTGGGCGCACAGGCAGGCGAGGACATCCTGGACATGTGCGCAGCCCCCGGTGGCAAGACGACGCAGATCGCCGCCCTCACGCAGGGGCAGGCGCACCTTACCGCCTGCGAGATGAGCATTCCCCGCGCCGAGAAGCTCGAAGCCAACCTCCACCGCCAAGGCGCAAAAAACGTGCCCGTCATGCGCATCGACGCACGCGAGCTCGACGAGTTCTTCCGCTTTGACCGCATCCTGCTCGACGCCCCCTGCACCGGCACGGGCACCGTCATCAGCGGCAACGAGAAAAGCCTGCGCGGCCTGACCGAGCAGCTGCTGAGCAAGTGTGCCCGCTCGCAGCGAGCACTTCTGGACCGCGCCATGGGAGCCCTTAAACCGGGCGGCACGCTCGTCTATTCGACTTGTTCGATCTTGCCGCAGGAAAACGAGGACGCCCTGCAAGAGGCCCTCGACAAGCACATGGATTGCGAGCTTATCCCCCTCGACGGCACGCCGAGCGAAAGTGAAACGCGCCGTGCTCAGGAAGTTGGCGAAGAGCCACGCATCGAGTGCAACGCCCTCACCGAGGCCATCGCCGCCAGCCACGTCTCGTCCGTCGCCAACGGTATGCCCGGCACGCTGACCATTCCGCCTAGCCGCGACTTTGAGGGCTTCTACATTGCCCTGATCCGAAAACGCAGCTAGCGCACGGATCCAAAACTCAACAAGCTATCTCTGTGCGCGTTTGCCCTGCTGGTCGCGATGCTGTTTAAGCATCGCGCGCTCCTTGCGTTCGACCCTTTTGCCCTTAATGGCCGTGACCACAAAGTAGATGACCGCGGCGGCAACGATTGCGCCCACACACAGGCCAATCGAGCCCAACATTGCTGTCAATTCCATACCGCGTCACCTCTCTTTTAAACGGGACTTTCAAGATAGCACCTCGATCCCCGCCACCACAGCTCCTTCACGTTCGCCGCCCTTCGGTCTAACGGAGGACGCGGCGGGGAAAAATCAACTCGTCAAACGATTTAGCAAGCACAACGCTGCCGGTACCCTGCCGGCCGTCATCACATAGAATCGAGCCTCCATGGATACCCTCAACGATCTAAACGAGCGCGTCGACGCCTTCGTCGGCACCAGCTCCTTCGACACGCCTGCCGCGGCAAACGACCAAGCTCCCATCGATGTGCCCGCCGAGGTTCACGAAGACATCGTCGCCTCGGTCGATTTCTCCGAGGTCGAGCTCGCAGACGAGTTCACCGAGCCCCAGGTAGCCGTCACGCCCAACGGCCTGCTCCCTATGGAGCCCCTGCCCATCGACGGACGTCTGCGCAAGGCTGCCCTTCGCATGCCCGACGAGATCGAGGAGGCCAGCGGCTTCACGCTCTTCGGCCGCCGCATCAAGTCGCTCATTTACACCACCGATGTCGCGGTTATCCGCAACTCCAACGCCGATGCCGTCTTTGCCGTTTACCCCTTCACGCCGCAGCCGGCCATTACGCAGGCACTGTTGACCGTCGCCGAGTGCCCGGTCTTTGTAGGCGTGGGCGGCGGAACTACGACCGGTAAGCGCTCCGTTCAGATGGCAGCCGTCTCCGAGATGCAGGGCGCGGCGGGCTGTGTGGTCAACTCCCCCGCCACCGCCGAGATGGTCGAGCACATCACCAACATCGCCGACATCCCCGTCATCGCCACGGTCGTACGTTGCGACGACGATGCTCACGCAAAGGTGCGCGCCGGCGCCAAGATTCTTAACATCGCCGCTGGCAAAAACACGCCGCAGGTCCTGCGTGAACTGCGCGAGCACTATCCCAACCTGCCGCTCATCGCGCCGGGCGGCAAGACGCCCGAGAGCATCCGCGAGACCATCGCCGCCGGCGCCAACGCCATCATCTGGACGCCGCCTTCGGCACAGCAGCTACAGACCGACATGATGCAGCGTTATCGCAAGATGAAGGAAGACGCCACGCCCGTTATCTCGCGCGACGATGTGCCCATTATCGACCAGGTCGCCGCCGCCGAAGTCAGCCAGGTCGAGAACATGAATCCCGACGTGCCGATTCCCGACGAGGTCATCGAGCGCGTCGCTTCGATCCACGAGCGCGTCGAGGAGCGTCGCGCCAACCGCGGGCTCAAGCCCTCACTGCACGGCTTTTTCTTCCGAGGAAAGAAACGCTAGCAAAACATCTTGGCCCGCCCCACAAACGTGAGGCGGGCCGTTTTCGTTTGAGCAATCATGCAGCGATGTGATGGGGCAAATTAATCCACGCGCTTGTCGCCCATAAAGAAGAGCGCCACCGTACCAGGTCCGGTATGCGAGCCAATCAGAGTACCGATGTTATTGATCTCAATCTTGCCTTTAAGCTGCGGAACCTGTTCCTCAATCAGCGCCGCAACTGCTTCGGCATCCTCGCGGCACGCCGAGTGCGACATGATGCACTTACCCGAATAATCCGCACCGTCCTGCACGTGTGCCATCATGGTCTTAGCCATCTCGGAAATCGCGCGCTTCTTAGTGCGAATCTTCTCACGTGGCGACAGCTTGCCGTCGCAATCGACCGTCATAAGTGGGCAAATCTTAAGCGCCGTGCCGATGATCGCGCTCGCAGCCGAAATGCGACCGCCGCGCAGGTAGCTCGACAGATCGGTCGAGAAGAACCAGTGGTGCAGGTTGAGCTTATGCTCCTCGATCCAAGCGGCCGTCTCGTCGAGTGAAGCCCCGCTATCGCGCACGTCGGCGGCACATTCCGCCAGCAGGCCAAAGCCCGAAGACGCTGCCAGCGAATCGATGACGCGCACCTTGCCGCCCTGGGGATAGCGATCCGCGAGCATCTGCGCCGCAACGCAGGCCGATCCATACGTGCCCGAAATACCCGACGACAACGTCAGGTGCAGCACGTCTTTGCCCTCGGCAACAAGCGGCTCCCAAAACTCCTCGTACTCACCCACGCTCACCTGAGACGTCTTGGGCATGGCGCCCGCGGATATCTGGGCAAAAAACTCGTCCGGCGTAATCGACTGATACAGATCGTCCGCATAGACAACATCGTCGATCTCGTAATGAAAACACACGACAGGGATATTGCGCGATTCAAAGAACTCCCGAGTTCGATCGGCGGCGGATTCACAGGTCAGGACAAAATCACTCATATGAGGCTCCTTACGTATAGTTATAAAAATTATCGCACAGCAAGCATAAATACGGTACAAATGTCCACTATTTACCAAATAGAGCCAAAGGTGGTGAACATCTTTACCGTCATCATCTCTATCGATCCCGGAGGCATACGTCTGTAAAAGCGACCCTACGTCTCCACCCAACCGCCATATCTACCTCAACTAAATCGATTTACCAAACCGTTCGGCCAACAATTCGACCTCCCATCCCCAATCGAAACAAAAGCGGCGCATACTGATAAACGTTTGACGCTGTTTATCAGTTTTACCAGCTCCATCGGAAGGTGTTTCATGGTCGCATTCGATCGCAATCCGCAAGACTTCAAGTATCTGCGTCTGCTGTCGAGACAATTTCCCACCGAGCAATCCGCGTTTACCGAGATTATCAATCTCTCGGCCATTCTCAACCTGCCCAAAGGCACCGAGCATTTTATGAGCGACGTGCATGGCGAGTACGAAGCCTTTATGCACATCCTCAACAACTGCTCGGGCGTCGTGCGCGAACATGTCGACGAGATTTTTGGCGACACGCTTTCCTTTGACGAAAAGGGCGAGCTGTGCACGCTCATCTACTACCCGCGCGAGAAGATCGACCTGGTCCGCAGCCGGCGCGAAGACTCGCCCACCTGGTACAGGACGATGCTTGACCAGCTCATCATGGTCGCCCGCTCGCTTTCGAGCCGCTATACGCGCTCCAAGGTGCGTAAGGCCATCCCGCGCGATTACGCCTACATCATCGACGAGCTGCTGCACACGCATCCGGACGAGAACAACTATCGCGTGCGCTATCACGAGCGCATCGTGGAGTCCATTCTGGAGACCGCCAGCGCCGACGACTTTATCGAGTCGCTTGCCTCGCTCATCAAGCGCCTGGCCGTCGACCACCTGCACCTGGTGGGCGACATCTTCGACCGCGGCGGCGGCGCGGCCAAGATTATGGACCGCCTGCTCACCTACCATTCGCTCGACATCCAGTGGGGCAACCACGACCTGCTGTGGATGGGCGCCGCTGCCGGCGAGCCCGCCTGCATCGCCACGGTGCTGCGCAACAACCTACGCTACGACAACTACGAGATCCTGGAGAACGACTACGGCATCTCGCTGCGTGAGCTTGTCGCCTTTGCCGATGCCACCTACACCGACGGTGAGCCCATCACCCCGCTGATCAAGGCCATCAACGTGCTGCTCTTTAAGCTCGAGGGCCAGATTATCCAGCGCCACCCCGAGTTCGATATGACCGACCGCCTGTTACTCGACAAAATCGATCACGACACCGGCACGGTCACGCTCGCCGACGGCAGTGTGTGGCCGCTCACGACCAACGACTTCCCCACCGTCGACCCGGCGGACCCCTATACGCTCACGCCCCAGGAGCAGCACATCATCGACAAGCTCGTGTCCGAGTTTGTCACCGCCGATCACCTGCATCGCCATATCGATTTCCTCTTTTCCCATGGCTCGATGTACAAGGTCGCCAACGGCAATCTGCTCTTCCACGGCTGCGTACCGCTCAACGAAGACGGCACCTTTAGCAGCATGAACTGTCTGGGCACCTGGCACGCTGGCCGCGATTATCTCGATTTTTGCGACCACATCGCCCGCCGCGCCTGGCGCGTGGGCGACCGCGACGCCCTCGACTGGATGTGGTACCTGTGGATTGGCTTTAACTCACCCGCCAGCGGACGCCTGGTGCGTACCTTTGAGCGCGCCTATATCGCCGATAAGAGCACCTGGGTCGAGCCGATGGACCCGTACTTTACGCTTACCAAGTCGCCCTCGGTCTGCGATGACATCATGCGCGAGTTTGGCGTCGTGCCCATGGCATGTTCACCGACCGGCCACATCATCAACGGCCACACGCCCGTTAAAACCACCAAGGGTGAGCAGCCCATCCGCGCCGAGGGCAAACTGCTGGTCATCGATGGCGGCTTCTGCCGCGCTTACCATCCCAAGACGGGTATCGCCGGCTATACGCTCATCTCGAGCTCGCGCGGCTGCCGCCTCAAGTCGCACCGGGCCTTTACGACGGTTGCCGAGGCACTCACGCGCAACGTGGACATCGAAAGCGAGACCAACCGTTTTGACCAAGCAGACCGTCGCCGCATGGTGAGCGACACCGATACTGGCGCCAAGATTCGCAGCCAGATCCAGGATCTGCGCCAGCTGCTCGATGCATATAGAAACGGTGCTATCGAGGAGCGCGTCTAGCCCCACCCGCGGGGATTGGCTAAACTTGCTGAGTTTGTCATCCCCACGGCGCCCCGGCGCCACCATAAGGCAGGTACCATGCAAAAGCTCCTTGCGCAGATCATGAAGTTTGGCGTCGTCGGTGTCATTGCCACGGTCATCGACTTTGGCATTATGAATCTGCTCCACTACGGTCTGGGCCTCAACATCCTGATCGCCAATACCAGCGGCTTTATCATCTCACTCATCTTTAACTACCTCGCCAGCATGAAGTACGTGTTTGCACACAAGGAAGGCATGAGCCGCCGCCGCGAGTTCATTATCTTTGTCGTGCTGTCCGTGATCGGCCTGGCACTCAACGACGGTATCGTGTTGACACTCAACGCCGGTCTGGGACTCGAGGCCAATATCGCCAAGATCTGCGCCACCGCGCTTGTCATGGTCTACAACTTTGTGACCCGAAAGATCTTCCTGGAAGGCGACGAGACCAAGTAACTCGCAACCTTACAGCTTTACGATGCCCACGGATGACGCGCGTCGAGCGCTGTGTTGTTCGTGGGCTTTGCTCGTTTACGGGCAAATTTTCAACGTTTGCGGATTAGCTCTTGAAAATTTGGCGAGTTCGTATAGTTCTTGGCAAAGACCTTACGTTTCCCTTGCAAAAGCTCTAAAGTATCCTCTGCTCGATTCATCAACGCATTGGATGTGATTACGTGCGCAAGGCACTGGCACAACCTCATACCAAGCAGTTCCTCAAGTTCGCTGTCGTGGGTCTTATCTCCTTTGGCATCGACTGGGGTATGCTCATTGCGCTTGTCGAGCTGTTTCATCTCGACTTTTTGATGAGCACCACGGTCTCGTTTACCACGTCCGTCGTGGTCAACTACTGGCTCAGCATGAAGTATGTGTTCGACCACCGCGAGGGCATGAGCCGCAAGCGCGAGTTCACGATCTTCACCATCCTGTCGGTGATCGGCCTGGGCCTCAACGACCTATACATGTTTGTGGGCGTCACGTTTTTGAGCATCGGCTACCAGGCCATGAAGGCCATCGCCACGTTCCTCGTCACCTGGTACAACTACTTCAGCCGTCGCTTCTTTCTCGAGGGCGCACGGTCGTAGTCGATTCACTATTTGCTTGAATGTATAACCGGTTGGAATTCCCGTTCCAACCGGTTTTTTTGTTTGCCGAGAGACCCGGCGACCCAGTCCCATTCGCATGAAAAACGGGCGGCCCGGATGTTTGTCCGAACCGCCCGTCTGGCGCACTATGTCGAGGTCCCTAGCCTGTAACGTAATACCAGACCACGTTGTCGCCATTGGAGAGAACGTAGTTACTGCAGGCCGTCATGGGCGTTGTGCCGTTGACGGAGTACATCCAGCCGCTCGTGCCACCGTACTGTTTCTCGGCCAAACCACCAATCGCGGAGACATACGTGCCGTACGACGAGCCATGTGCGTTAACGGAAAGGCCCAGCGCGCACAGGGCATCATAGACGGTAGCGCCTTCGTTAAAGGTAAAGGTGCCACCAGAAGACACAGGATTGCCCACAGCGCTCGATGTGACCGAAACCGTCACTGTTACGTAGCTGGACTCCTGCGAGCCGCTCTGGCCGCCCGAGGAGGCGTTTCCACCATTAGAGGATGAGGCTCCATCAGACGACTGGCCACCGCCAGACGCATTGGAAGTATCACCGGCTCCCGTATTTTGGGCAGCGGATTTATCGCCAGACTTCTTGCCGTCCTGGTCCTCGGACTTCTTGTTATCCGAGTTCTTGTCCGATTCCTTGTTTGAAGACTCGGAATCGTCCTTGGACTTGGACTCATCTTTTGCGTCATTCGATGACTTGGAATCCTTGGAACTGGCCTCGCCCGAAGTCGTAGTCGAGCCAGACACCTTGGTGTCCTTGGTGACGACGCTCTCCCCCGTCACGGTCTGAATGATCCAGTCGATGGACCAGGCACCGCTCTCGGAAGGATGGACGAAACCCAGCGAGACGACGATCAGAATGGTGCACGCGGCAGTCAGGACGCCGAGGAGCGTCTTGCGACGAGGGGCGGACGCCGCCGAAGCGGCGCCCTGTTGCTTTGCTTCGTCGAACTGAATGAACGAGGAATCTGGTTGCTTGGGGTCAGCGTCCTTGGATTTATTGGACACAGCCCTCACCTACCGACGTTTGGTGAACACGAACACGCCGACGATGGCGAGACCGATGACGCCGGCGGCAACGCCAACAATGGCGAGCGGGTTGGTGCCAGTCTCCTGCTCGGAAGCACTAGAGGACTTCTTAGCAGTGGTCGTGGAAGCAGCACCCGTATCGGACTTGGAATCGGACTTGGAATCGGACTTCTTGTCGGACTTGTTGTCCTTCTTGTCAGACTTCTTGTCAGACTTCTTCTCGTCCTTCTTATCGGACTTATCGGTGTCCTTCTTGTCGGACTTGTTGTCCTTGGTCTCGGTCTTGGTCGACACCGTCGTCTTGGTCGTCGGCTTATGACCCGGGGCGATAGCGCCGCCGGCCTGCTGGCCCTTAGAGCCGGAGCCGGAACCCGTGCCAGTGCCAGCGCCAGCGCCGGAACCGTTGCCAGCGCCACCGTTGCCACCATTAGTGCCAGAACCGCCATTGCCGCCAGGGTTAACGGCATTCTTGGTCCACTTGGCATACAGTGTCAGATCGGCCGTCACTGGCGTACTGAAGTCATACGCCTGCGTGCAAGCCTCATCGGTGAACCAACCGCCGAAAGTGTAGCCCTTGCACTGTGGCTGAGTCGAGGGCTCCGTCGCCGCCTTGCCTTCCTTCACGCGTTGAGAATCGGGCATCGCCGCATCCTTACCGTTGGCGTCGAACGTCACGGTATAGCGTTTGACCCTTTGGCCATTACCCTTGACAGCAAACAGCTTGCCCGAGTCATTGACATAGTAGAGTGAACCATCGGATCCGACCGAAATAGAAGCCATGCAGTACTGCTGGTCGCCCGCCACGGGCGTATAAAGCAGTTCGGCCTCGTCATCGCCAATACGGTAACGATAGATGCCGCCCGGGTTGTTGTTGGACGTAAAGTAGACGTACGTCTCGCCATTCTGGACAGAAACGACCGGCTGCGACTTTACATCACCGCCGCCCGAAGCCCCCTGACGAATATAGCTACCGTCCGCCTTGCAAATGGAATAGTCCACGGAAAGCGTCTCGGCATCAATCACTGTAAGCTGACCGTAGTGATACGTGTACTTGTTCTGATAACCGCCCATAAAGGATTCGGTCGATGAGCCTCCGACCACAATCTTGCCGTTGGCCAGCACCGGCGTCGAGGTCGAGCTGCCACCAAACGTCACCTTGCCAAGCTCAGAAAGGGTTCCGTCCGTTCCAACCGAAAGCTTATGCAAAACGCCATCGGCGCTCACGACATAGGCAATCGATCCATCGACCAGCACCGTCGTGCGCACGCGCTCGGCAATCTTGAGCAACGCAACGGTCTTTCCAGTTTCGGGGTCGACCGTGCTCACCGTACCGGAATCATCTGCGATGACGCCATAATTGCCCGAGAACGCCAAGCCGGCCCAGTAATAGCCCTTGCTGTTCTCGTTCTTATGCTGCCACATAACCTTGCCATCGGAGATGCGCACGCAGAGCAGGTAGCCGTCGCTCGAGTCGGACCAGCTGGCCGATGCCGTCCCAAAGTAGGCAAAGCCGTCACGAACCGTAATGGACGCAAGAGACTGCTGAGCACCATCGGGGCCAGCAGGCAACTCATCGGTTACCCAAACCGTCGCCAGAGTATCAACCGTCAGCGCCTGCAGGCGACCGCTCGAAAGCGGCACGAGCATCACGCCGCCAGTGTATACCATACGCGAGGTCGAATCGATCTTTGCCGCCAAAGGCGATTCGGCAACGGTCTCACCCGTGTCGACATCTTTCTTGAGCAGCTTGGAACCAACGGCCACGTAGAGGTAGTCACCGACCAGCAACGGGTCGGAAATACCCTTGCTCCATTCGTTCGAGCCCTTGAGCTCGCTCACCCATTTTGCCTCAGCGTCTTTCGTGGGCACAGGAGCGTCGGTTACTTTGTCGGCGCTCGTATAACCAGGCCAATCGCTATCCCAGTTAGGACGTGCGGCACCCGGGTCAACAACAACACTGTCGACGCCGGGCACAGTATCGCCGGGAGCAAAAGCCCAGACGATTTTGTCGCCAGACTTGAGCACATAATCGCTATCGAGCTGAGACCCAGGAACGCCGTTGACAAAGAACGACCATGCACCCGACAGCTCGATGCCATCAAGCGGAGATACGAGACTATAGACGCCACAATAGCCAAATTCGTCGTACATTTTTGACTTTATGCCAAGGGCATCGAAGTAAGCAGCGGAGGCATCCTTGATCGACGTGCCCTTAACAAACACCTGGATCGACGGGTTCGTCCAACGCTGAGCTATCCCGGTCTTTTTGCCAATAATCTCCATCGTGACGGAAACCTGCTCGGGCGCGGGGTCGCCGTACTTCGAGTAGCACCAGACGACGGAGTCGCCGTCCTTGAGCGTGTAGCCGCCCGCGCCGACCTCGGAGGCGCTGCCGTTGACGAACAGCTGCCAGTGCGCGCCGGTCGCCGAGTCGTAGCCGAGCTTGCGGTCCTTATCGAAGGGCGACGTGATCGTGTTGAGCGCCCAGCCCCAGGTGCCGTTGGGATCATAATCGGTGGTCAGGCCGGCCTGCTTGAAGAGCTGCTCGGAGAGGTCGGCCGCGGTCGAGCCCTCCTTCAGCGTGATCCGCTGCGCGGCGGCCCAGGTCTGCTGGGCGCCCTTGGCGTCGGTGCCGACGACGGAGCACGTGGCAGAGACATCCTGGCTCTCGGCCTTGGCAGGCTGAGTCTTGGCCTCTCCAGCGGCAGAGACAACGGCGGCGTCCTGCTTCGAGGCATCGGACGTCGATGCAACCGGCGCCTCATTGCCTGCAGCGCTATCGTCCTCAGTCTTGTCGGTAGGGCCCGAAGTTGTCGCGGCGGCATCTTGCTCGGCAGTGCCCCCATTCGCCACCACGCCGCTCGCATTGAGGTCGGCAGCGGGGCTTGTCGCGGACTCACCAGAGCCGTTCTCGGCAGGCGTCGCAGCCTGAGCCACAGCCCCGGCAATGCCCTCGGCGCCCTCGGCCCACAGCTGAGCCGGCGTGGTGCCAAAGGCCATCGCGAAGGCCAGGAATGCCACCAGGCCGCGCTTGGCTACGCCGCGCGCAATTGCGCCACGGCGATGCGAGACGCGCTGGCGCTCGTCCACAAACATATCCATTTGTCTCCCATTGTCTGTACTTGGAGCGTTGCCTTGAGGCTGCCCCACGTCATCGCGCATGTTGCGCTCGAGTTCCCCCATCGGGGTCCCCCTTCCCTCCAGAGCCCTATGCACACCGGCGGCATACGCCGCAGCCGCATGCAAGATGGGAGGCGATCCGACTTAACCTTAACGACTCGGGCACGTCGTCCGATCTGCGACGCGAACATCCCGAGCCAAGAGGAATTACGGTTACTGGTACAGCCGGGGACTTGCACCCCAATTCTCCCAAACGCGCAGGTAAACCGCGCATTCGTGCGTCTCCGCACCACCATCTAGGCCATCGATTATTACCGTCAAAATGGTATCACGCAAAAGGGCCTCGCACGCAGGCGAAGCCCAAGGTAAAAGCTATTGTTTGCGATAGGAAAATGCGGTGACGGTCGCGGCCTCTAGTGCTTGCCGCCGTGACTGTTGAGCCAGATATTGCGGCCCAGCATAAGCGCCAGCACCAGTGCGCTGACGTAGCCCATAAAGCCAATGACCGGGATACCAAACACAACCGGCTCGATGCGCGCGTAGTACACCACCGACGAACCGATAAACAGGCCAGCAATCACAATTGCCATCGACATACGGTCGATAATTCCGCCCAGCTGTCGCAGCGCTTTATCGCTGCTCATGATCTGCGTGTTCACCTTAAGCTGGCCGCGCGTGAGCATACGCGAAGCCAAGCCCAGATACTCGGCCGCCTCGAGCGAACCTTTTGCCGCGCGATAGCTGCTCGCGGCAAGATCGCGTCCCATATCACGCACGCGCGCATAGGTGCTTTTTTCGTTTTTGATGTGCGTCTGGATAATCTGGATCATGTTGACATTGGGCATATACTCGGTCAGCAGACCCTCGAGCGTCACCATGCCGCGGGCGAACATCGTCACCACGCTCGGCAGCTCAACGTCGTTTTTGCGCGCCAGGTTTAACAGCGAGGTCAAAAACTCGCCGATATCCAGATCCTTCAGGTCAAGGCCCGCAAAGTCAGCCACGATAAAGTCAAGATCGGACAAAAAGGCCGAATGATCGAGCTCAGCCGAGTCGCCACGCGTCACGGCGAAGCGCATGAGCGAATCCTTGAGCTTGGGCACGTCACCCTCGGCCACGGCGAAAATCATGTCCTTGACGATACCGCGATCGTGACTCGACATGCGTCCGACCATGCCCAAGTCGATAAAGTAAACGATGCCGTCCTTGAGAATAATGTTTCCCGCATGCGGGTCGGCATGGAAAAAGCCGTCGTCGAGCACCTGCGTCGAGTAGTCCTCGACAATCGCGGCACCGATCTTTTCCAAGTCATAGCCCTCGGCCACCAAGCGTTCAGGATCGGCGATCGAAATGCCGTCGACGTAGTCCATAACCACCACGTGCTCGGTGCACAGGTCCAGATAGGATTTAGGGCACGTCACGCCATGAACGCTCTTATGGAACTCGTAGAAGTCGTTGAGGTTTTTGGCCTCGGCCAAAAAGTTGGTCTCCTCGCGAAACGAAGTCCACAACTCCTCGACTACGCCGTGCAGATCAACGAATTGATCGGTGTTGACGAACTTGGAAACGATACGCACCACCGAGCGGATGATATCGATGTCCTGTGCCATAACCTGCTGCGCACCGGGGCGCTGCACCTTGACGGCCACGTCCTCGCCCGTCACCAGACGAGCGCGGTGCACCTGCGCGAGTGATGCGCTACCAAGCGGATTGGGGTCGATCGCATCGAACATCTCCCCCAGGCGCAGGCCGTATTCTTCTTCCAGACAACTGAGTACGACCTCGTACGGCACCGGCTCCACGTCGGACCGCAGACGACGCAGCTCGTCGCAAAAGCGTTGCGGCAGAATCTCGGACCGGTTAGCCAGAATCTGCCCCATCTTGACGAACATGGGGCCGAGCTCTTCGAGCAGGCGGCGCAGGCGCACCGGCGTGAGGTTATCCCACACACGATACTTTTTGACCAGGCGAACGATCTGACCGATGCGTTCGCGGCGACCTGCCGGTGTGAGCTGGTATTCCTCGTCCGGCGCCATCGCGTCGGGCTCCTCGGGGACCATATCGACAGCGCGCGGCTTCTTGCGAGCGCCCGAGACGGCGGCGTCGACCTCATCGACAACCGCCGCCTCGTCACCCAAGGGATCTAGATTGTTGTAATCGGTGGTGGAATCTGCCATCTGCGCTGCTACTCGGCCTCTTCGGTATCCTTCGCATCGTCGGGCTCAACGGACTCGACGGGCACCGAGGTCACGTTGTCCTCGACCGAATCGACGATGTCGCGCACATGGGCCAGGAAGGCCGTGCGCTCGGGGGCGGTCATGACGCGGACGCGGGCAAGGATGAGCTCGTCAAGCACGCGCTGGGCCGCGGTCTCGCCCTGCATGCCCAAGCGCTCGGTCAGATCGGAGATGGTACCGCCGGCCTGTTCGAACATGTCGGACACACTGCGGGCGATACCGGGGGCGCCTGCGTCCTTGCGCACCTGCTCGCCCTTGGTGTTAAGGTCGTCGAGAACCTTCTTGCTGCCCTCGACGGCAACGGCGGCGGCGCCGAAGCCCACGTTGATGGCGCCGTTAACAAGCTGATCGAGTTTCATAACCATGGTTGTCTCCAATCACAAACAACTGCATTGGCGTTCTTGTACCCAAGATTGAGTGAAAGCGACAAAGCGTTTAAGCGCTATTCGATCGACGGGAAATCCCTATCTCACGTTGTCGTTCATCGCGAAAGAGTTCTTCATGGCGCAGCTCGTGGTGTAGAGCACCTTGCCCAACAGGGCATCGGTCTCCACGCGCACGAGCTCGGCAAACTCCTCGTTGGCGCGTGCAAGCTCGGCAGGCACCTCGGCCTCGGGCAGAACGGCTACGGCAGCGTCGACGTCATGAATCTGCTTGTGGCCCATGCCGCCGACCTTCTCCTGATAATCCTCGACTGCGCGGCCGCACTCATGGAAGCGGACGTCGGCCAGCGCGCCGATCAGGCGGTTGGCCCAGTAGAAGTTTTCGGACGTCACGCGAGCCTGCGTGTCGGCAAAGTACTCGGGCATGGTCTCGACGTTGGCGTACAGCGGAACCAGCGCGTTAAACGAGTTGGAGCCAAAGGCCATCCACTGCACGGCGCGGTAGGCCGGATGCGCATAGGGGCGCAGCTGCAGCACAGCGAGCTGGCTGTTGCGGTTGATGCCGATGGGGCGATAGGCGCCACGCGTGGCGGGCGTGCCCTTGCTGCCGTAGCAGTCGTACTCCGTGCCCTGGTAGTGGCTCGAGAGTACGTACTTGATGTCCTCGATGGTCACCTTGCGCTCGGGCACGCGGCTCCAGGGAATATCGTCGCTCTCGGGCGTGTAGTCGGCCTCGGGACCGTCCCACACATCGCTGGGGTTAAGGCAGCGCTGCATATACCAGGCGCGCGGCGTGTTGTAGACGTGGTCGCTGTCGCTGTGCGAGCCAAAGGCCTCGCGCGGGTTGAAGACCGCGGCCGGACCGTCGCCCTCGACGCCCAGCGTCAGGTCCAGATGCCACTCGGCCATCCAAGCGCGCAGGTCGGCGGAGCACATGTGATCGGCCTGGGCGCCCTCGGCGTCATCCAGGTCAAAGCTGTCGATACCCAGCTGGTTGGGCATGGTCACATAGGCGTCGTCAGGCACGCGCTTGGCGATCCAGTGGTGACCGCCGATGGTCTCGAGCCACCAGATCTCGTCCACGTCGCTAAAGGCGATGCCGTTGTTCTCGTAGGTGCCATAACGCTCGAGCAGGTCACCCAGAATGCGTACGCCGTCGCGGGCGGATTTGGCATATGGCAGCACCAGGGTCACCATGTCCTCCTCGCCCAGACCGCCGGGCTGCGCCGGAACATAGCCGTCCTCGTCCTCGTTGCCCTTGGCGGGCACGTAGTCGACGAGCGGGTCGGCGCCGCGAACGCGCTCGTTGGTGGTGAGCGTCTCGGTTGCGGACATGCCCACATTGAGCTCGTTGAAACCGGCCTCGGCCCAGATGCCGTGGCCCGGGACAACATCGGGGACGCTCGTGTAGCGCATGGGGTTATCGGGCAGTTCAACGGTCAGGTGACTCAGGACGCTCGTATAGACGCGCGGCTGCTCGTCGGGATGCACCACACGCATACGCTTGGGCTCAAACACCCCGTTGGACGAATCCTCGTTGCGGGCGACCAACGTCGACCCGTCGTAGCTCGCGTTCTTACCAACCAAAATCGTTGTGCACGGCATGCGCATCCTCCTTGAGCGAAGAAATCAAACGATAACAGTGTATCGCTTCGGCGCAGAAAGGGCGAAACCACGGCGCTGGCAACCCCTGTGGTCAAAAAATGCCAAATATGAGTACTGTCACCAATTTAGTAACAGCAATTTTGCTACGTATGGGTGTCGAAAGTCTACATTTGTTCAAAAATTAGATGATGTAATTCCTCATAGGTCCAATAAAATAAGCTCTCTATCGATAATAAATATCGTTAGAGAGCCTATTTGACCTAAAATATATGTGACTATCTTGGCAACAGTACTCATATTTGGCATTTTTTGTCCACGGGGTATAGAACTAACCCCTCAAACAGCCCAAAACGCCTATTTCGATGCGCGCTCGGCCGCTTCGATCACGTGTTTGGCGAGGATCGCCGTCGTCACAGCGCCCACGCCGCCCGGCACGGGCGTGATGGCGTTAACGACCGGCTCCGCAGCATCAGAATCGACGTCACCCACCAGCTTGCCAGCGGCCTCGTCCCAATTAATGCCAACATCGATGATCGTCTGGCCCTCGCGAACCGCATCCACGCCAATCGTACGCGCGCGTCCAACGGCGGCAACCACAATGTCGGCAGCACGGCACTCGGCAGCAAGGTCGCGCGTATGCGTATGGCACGTCGTCACGGTCGCATTGCGCGCCGTAAGCATGGCGGCAACAGGACGCCCGATCACCAGCGAGCGCCCGACCACAGCAACCTTAGCTCCATCCAGCTCAACGCCGTAATGATCCAGCAAAGCAAGCACGGCTTCGGCTGTGCAGGGGGCAAAACCCTCGCCGCGCCCCGAAAGCGTGGTGAGCAGCGAAACCGGCGTCATGGAGTCAACGTCCTTGGCAGGATCGAGTGCCGCGGCAACCGCATCCTCGTCAAGGCCGGCGAGCAGCGGGCGGAACATCAGGCAGCCATGAACAGACGAATCGGTATTGATGTCCTCGATGGCCGCCAACAGCTCGTCCTGCGAAACATCGGCGGGAAGCAAAACGCGGCGAGCCTCAATGCCAACCTTTTCGCAGCGCTTGAGCGCACCGCGCTCGTAGGATAGGTCGTCCTCGCGTTCACCCACGCGCACGATAGCCAGCGTCGGCACAACGCCGCGCTCGCGCAAAGCCACGCAGCGAGCAGCAAGTTCCTCAGTCAAAGCGCGAGCAACGGGGGCACCCTTCAGCAGTTCAGCCATGGCTATCCCCTCTTCCTTGCGGCGTCGGCGGCGCGGCGCGCCAGCGCATCGGCGCGCGGCAACCACATGTCGAGCAACTCATCACACGCCGTCTCGAGCTCCTCAGCACGAGCGCGATCCTTCATAGACGTGGTGTTCGCAAAGAGCGTCAAGCTCGCGCCCTGCATAGCGGAACGGCAGAACACGGCGCCGCACGCCACATCGGACAGCAGCTGACGCGAACCCTTGTCGGCCATGTCCTCGAGCAGCGCCAGCGCGCGCCCGCAGGCATCCATAATGCGATACGGCGGCATAGCGGCCACATGCAGCGCATCCTGAATCGCGGTCGCTCGAGCCGGATCGTCACGCGGAATACCGTATGCCGCGGACACCTGCCCATAGGCACGAACGTCCTCGGCAACCAACTCGACAAGCTCCTGGGCCAGCTCATCAGCATGGGCAAACGCACGCGTCAGGTCATCCGCACGATCAGCAAGCGCGGGATTGGTCGCACCGTAGCGGGCAACCATTCCGCACAGCGAGGCGCCCAGCGCGCCCACAAAGGCGCTCGCGCTGCCACCGCCGGGAACCGGCTCGCGCGCGGCCAGCGCCTCGGCAAACCCGCGGCAGGTCTTGTCCATCATCTCTTGGCTCATGCACATGCACCTTCAAGTCATATACATCGGTCGGGTGGCAACCGCCGACCGACCGCATCGATCACGTAATGGTGCTAAGTCTAGCCCATAAGCACATGAGCGTCAGCGCACCTGGCCATCGCGGATTTCTATGGCACACGATAGGCGGCAGCGACACAAACATGGGACACATGGCCCACCTTTCGAGACTCCCGGGCAGCACAAGCTGGGGCATACATATAGGTAAGGAGCCCTATGTTGGGGCAAGCTCATCACGGCACCGGACGACGAATGGAAGAATAACCGCACAGTAAACAAAGACATCATGCGCATGCGTAACCGCCGCCCCAGCGATCCGCGGCACACGATGTCCCTGGCAGACAAGGAGGACGCCACCATGAAGAAAAAGACCCTATCGATCCTTTCCCTTTGCATCGCCCTCTTTGCCGCGTTTGCCCTTGTCGGCTGCGGCGGGAGCGCATCGGGCGGCGGTAGCGCCCCCAAGAGCGAGAGCAAGGAAAAGGCCCCCGTCGCCAAGAAGACCGACTTTATCTGGTTTAAGGTCGAGATGCCCGAGAACGTTGGCGTGAGCGACTCCGCCGGCAAGAATGCCGACAGGGTCCAGCTCACCTTCCCCGAGAACGAGAATGCCTCGCCCGATCGCTTTATCCCCGTTTGGAAAAAAGCGCTGACGGCCGAGGAGTCCCACGCCGACCAGGCAGAAAAGAAGGGGGATACGTTCCAGTGGAAGGATGGCGGGTCCGTCGAGTATAACGGCAGGACGTGGCTCGTCGGAACATACGAGGACAACAGCGGCATCTCAACCATGCTTTTTACCGACGTTGAGCCGGGAAGCGTCTGCGTCCTCATCTCGAACTTCGACCAGCACAAGAAAGAAGCCGAGACGCTCCTCAACTCCATCGAGTTCCCCGATGACATGGCAGAGGCAGTTTCCGAGGCGCGCGAAGTCGAGATTTCGAGCATCGAGCTCAAGTAACGGGACACCCGCACGCGCCTACGCGCACCTGCGCACATGCGCCCCATTAAAGCAACGGGCACCCAACCCCGGGGAGGGCCGACAGGCATCGGCCCTCCCCTCTTTTGGACCCGCGCATATTGCCACTTGTCGGCGCAAATCCGGCCCTCAGAATGGGACACATGGCCCACCCTAGCGAGCCGTCCACGCGTACAGTAAAGGCAGGTAATCCATGGGCGGTTACAGATCGAGGAGGACACGACCATGAAAAAGAAGGCCTTTGCGATTCTCACACTCTGCATCAGTCTCCTTGCCGCGGTTGCCCTGGTGGGTTGCGGCGGAAGCGGCGGCGCTACCGGCAGTGGCGGTGGCGGCGGCGCAGAAAAGCCAGCCGTGGATATGAGGACCGACTTCATTTGGTTTAAGGTCGAGGTGCCCGAGGGCGTCGAGATCACCGACGTTGCCGGCGACACCGCCGACAGGGCCCAGTTTAAGTTCACCGAGAGCGAGCACGCCAGCGATCGCTTCATCCCTGTCTTCGACTCTGACAAGAACGCTGACGAGCTGTTCGACTACGAGACCAAATGGAAGGCCAACTTTGAGTGGACCGAGAATGATCCCGTCAAGTACAACGGCAAGACCTGGCGCAGCGCCTACTTTACGCACTCGGGCGGCGTGACGACCGAGTACTTCACCGACGTTGACGGCGGCAGCGTGTACGTGCGTATCGACAACGTCGAAGAGCACAAGGACGCCGTCGAGACCATGATGAAGTCTCTGGAGTTTGCCGACGACATCGCCGAAGCCAAGACCGAAGCCATGGACGTCAAGCTCGACGATATCGAGATCAAGCGCTAAACGACTGGCGAGCGCAGCGGGAAACACGGGCACAGTGCAAACAAGCGACGATACCCGAGCGCTTCGCACCAAGGGAGGATCGGCTCGCCGGCCCTCCCTTTCTTATGCCGATAGCCGGCGAACGCGAGGGTGCCGGACGCCGGAACCGCCCCAAATGTGGCAACAGTACGAAAACGACAAACACCTCAACACGTCCGCCCACCGATTTATTGCGCCGCGCAGACAATTAAACCAGCATCTTTAAACATCTGGGCAGTATAGTGACCAAAACTATCGCATAACCGCACGCTGCGAATGGAGGAGTTATGACCGAACACCATGCCATCAGCCGCCGAGCATTTACGCTGGGCTTAGGTCTTGCGGCGCTGTCGCCGCTTGCAAGCCTGCCAGAAACCGCGGCACCGGGCATTCCCCTGCGAGCGGCATTTGCAGACGACACGCCCAAACCGGCGGAGCACCTCGGCAATTTCGTCATTCGCCTTCGCCCCGCGGGCTATTTTCGCACCGCGAGCGTCAACCAAGACGGCAACGTTCGCGGCAACGTCTGCCACTTGTTTAACGACGGCACGTCCAGCAAGCTCATCCTTGAGAACGTAACGACCAAGAATGACAATACAAACTGGTATGCCATCCGCACCTTGCTCAATTTCGAAGAGCATAAAAAGACGGGCTACAGCATTTGGTCGGTCGATGGCGACTCGGACAAAGATGGAAAGGTCATCCACGTATGGGGCGGCGAGTATGACAACAAGCCCAGCCGCGCTTTTGCGTTCGAGCGTCAATCAAACGGAACCTATATCATCCGAGACCGCACGGTCGAGAAAGAAACCGAGAAAAAAGACATTAAGTACCTGGCAATAGAATCGAACGGCAAAGACCAGGACAACAATAAGATCTGCCATAAGAGTAAGAGCATTCCGTGGGAGCTCGAACTTATCGGTTACGACATGAAAAAGAACGATGCCACGGTTAGCAGCCTCGACTGGATCACGTACAGCAGCTACGTCGATGGACCATGTTGGATGAAATACGTCAACGACAACAAGTTCCTCGACGAGCTGAGCATCCCGGGCACGCACGATTCGGGCACCTGCAGCGTGGACAACGACACTGAGCCCCAATCCTCGCAAGTAAAATGCCAGCAGGATTACATTCCCACGCAGTTGCTCGAGGGAATCCGCTATTTTGATATCCGACTCGGAAAGGGCGACGACCCCGGCATCGACCACGGGATTTTCTACCTACTCAAAAAAGACGGGAACTATCTGCATCTCTCCGATGTCATCGGGTACTTCAAAACGTTTTTGAACGAAAACCCGTCAGAAGCGCTCATCATGCTCGCATCGCGCGGCAACGATGAGGCTACCGACGAAAGCATAACAACGGCCTTCGCCAAGGTTATGGACGATAATCCCGATCTGTTCTACACGTCGAGCCATGTCCCCACGCTGGGCGAGGTTCGCGGAAAGATCGTTCTGCTGCGTCGATTTAGGCTCGCCGGCAACAGTGTAAGCGGCCATACGTGGGGCCTCAACCTTACCGAATGGGATGACAAGATCAAGGCTCACTCCGACAGCACCACTATGTGTCTCGTCCAAGACGCGCGGGGCTTTGAAGCCGCGGGGGGAACAGGCGACAAAGAGCCCTATTGCACCAAGGTATACGCCCAGGACAAGTACAAACTCACGGGAACCGACAAGCTCAGCTGGGTCGATAATGCGCTGAAGGAAACGACCGGGCGCACGCGCAACGAGGTAGATGTCGAGGACGATAACGGGGCCAAGGAGCAAGTCCTGGAGCGCTGCTGGTCTATCAACTACACCAGCTGCACGGGCTTGTCGCACGGAGGCAATCCTTTTACCTCGGCACGAGTAGTCAACGAGCATCTGTATAAGAGCCCGTACATCAACCCCAGCGGCACCGAGGATACAAAGTCAGATTACCTCAAGCACATTGGCATCATCGCATCCGACTTTGTTGATGCGGCGCTGGCCCGGAGCATCTACCAGCGCAATTACGATACGGAGCACAAGCAGACGGCTTCGTACTATCTCCCGTACTATCTCCCGACCCGCATGCGCATGACGTACGGCGACTCGCTGAGCGATGCCTCATTCCAGGATGGCAAGACCGTTGGCGAGGGTCATTTCCGCCTTGCCGACAGCAGCAACGCGCTCAACGCGACAGCTTCGGGCCATGCGTTTGCCATTGAATACGTGGATGTCGACGCCCTGGGCAACGAGACCGTTACGGGGCTGCAGGGCTCTGTGCCCATCGATATCGATCCACGCGCGCTGACGCCCCATTTTGAGGGACTCGAAGGCCTTAAGGCCGGCGAAGACGTGCGCGCCAAAATTGCGGCATCACTCGAGGGCAAGCTCGAAACCGATGCCTGCACGGCCCAGCTCGAGTTTGTGCACGACGCGAACGGCGCTCCGGGCACGGCAATGGCCGAGGGCGAAACATTTGCCGCAGGAACGTACTGGGTGCGCGTGAACGGTCTCTTGGGCGACGCGGCGCAGAACTACACGCTCGCCAGCGACGGAGCCGCAAGCTTTACCGTAGCGGCCTCGGGCAGTGCAGGCGGCACCGGCAGCGACACGGGTTCCAACGCAGGCGGCGCCGACAAGAACGGCAAGAGCAACAAGAGAGGCCAGGGCAAGAGCTCGGGCGGAAAGCTCGCCAACACGGGCGACGGCTCTGGCGTTGCCGCCGGGCTCGCTGCCGCCGCCGTGGCGACAACGGTCGCAGGTGCAGCAATGCTTGCCAGTGACCGCGACAATACCGAGGACGTTAACGAATAGGCAAGCCAGTCTTTTGGGCGCATTAACTCAATCGGGGCGCAGAATACCGTTCTGCGCCCCGATTTTTACCTTGGCCCGAACGCCGCTATCGGCTACATCACCATGTTCAGAGCTTTCACAAATTCCTGGGCCTTCGCACGGCTACTCAGGCTAAAGACGCAAGCGGTCAACAGCCTGTTACGCAGGGAAACGTCGCGACCCTTGATCCTGTTGACCCCCGTGATGTCCTTAAGGTAGACAATCTCGGTGTGCCTGTCGCCAAAAGTGCCCTTCTTGAGCACCTCGATACGATTGGGGTAGATCTTAACGTCTTTAAACCTACCCGAACCTTTGTCCTGGAATAGCAGCGTGTTGTTGTCCATACGCGTCACTCCCGCGGGGTTCGCTAAAACTGTCTCTATTGCCACATTTTAGTCACCGCAAGGCTCCCATGCGAAGGTGCCAGACAGCACAGCAATTCGTGTCCGCGCGAGGCTTTAAACTAGATGCGATAAAGATGCATTCCACAAGAGGAAAGTGGGGCGACAGTGATGGGCGAACTGGTAAACCGTGGAGAATCGGCAATCGTGCCCGAAGGTTTTTACAAGCAGGGTTCCTCGATTCTCAACGCCGCTCGCGACAAGGCCTATACCGCCGTTAACTTTGCGATGGTTGAGGCGTATTGGGAGATCGGCAAGAGCATAGTTGATGAGCAGGGCGGAGAGGAGCGCGCCAAGTATGGAGAGGCGCTGCTCAAGGCCCTCGCAATCAGACTTACCAAGGATTTTGGTAAAGGTTTTGGAGCAAGAGAGCTGCGCAAAATGCGTCAGTTCTATCTTGCATTTCCAATTCGGGACTCACTGCGTCCCGAATTGAGCTGGACACATTACCGCAGGTTAATACGCATTCCTGACCCCGAAGCTCGCACCTGGTACATGAACGAATGCGCCGACTCTCGCTGGAGCACGCGCCAGCTCGAACGCCAGATCAACACCATGTTCCGCGAGCGCCTACTTGCCAGCAAAGACAAGGAGGCTGTCACCCAAGAAATCCAAAAGAGCGCCCCAGCTCGTCGCCCCGAGGATATCATCCGCGATCCATATGTACTGGAGTTTTTAGGTTTCTCGGACGATACTGCGTTTCGCGAGAGCGATCTAGAGCAGGCGCTCATCACACATCTTCAGAAGTTCCTGCTGGAGCTTGGCCGTGGCTTCGCTTTCGAGGCGCGCCAAAAGCGCATCACCTTTGATGGGCGCCATTTCTATATTGACCTTGTTTTTTACAACTATCTGATGCGCTGCTTCGTGCTCATCGACCTTAAGACCGATGACCTTACGCATCAGGACCTGGGCCAGATGCAAATGTATGTGAACTACTACACGCGTGAGCTCATGAACGAAGGCGACAATCCGCCCATAGGCATCGTGCTCTGCGCGGACAAAAGCGATTCGATCGTCGAGTACACGCTGCCCGAAGACAACGACCAAGTGTTTGCCGCCAAATACCTGCCGTATCTTCCAAGCAAGGAAGAGCTGGCGCGCGAGCTGAGTGCCGAGTACCGCGCCATCAACGAAGCGACCAATGGCGAAACGCAAGGGTAGCAGCACGTTGCGACCGAAACGCCCGACGGCGCTCCACATCACCCGGGAAAAGAGGAGCTTTCCATGACACACAGACCGAAAACAACACTGCGCGACTGCATCTATGGGCTTGCCGTCGGTGACGCGCTGGGCGTTCCCTACGAGTTCAGACCTCGTGGCACGTTCGAATGCACCGACATGATCGGCTACGGCACGCACGAGCAGCCCGCCGGCACCTGGAGCGACGACACATCTATGACGCTCGCCACCTGCGACTCCATCAGAGAGCTCGGCCGCATTGACACCGAGGACATGCGCGACAAGTTCGTAGGCTGGATTGCCCGTAGCGAGTATACGATCGACGGCGTTTTCGATTACGGCGGTACGACCGCCCGCGCCCTGCACACCGGCAAAGGAGGCTCCGGCGAGCGCGACAACGGCAACGGATCGCTCATGCGCATCGCTCCCCTGGCGTTCACCGATGCGACAGACGAAGAGGTCAGCAAGGTCTCCGCGATTACGCACGCCCACAGAACGTCGACCGGTGCATGCGTCATATTTGTCGAGCTGATGAGAGATGTGATGAACGACGTGCTCCCCTCGTGGGCACTCCATCTGAAAGGCGTGCCTGAGCAGGAGATCAGGTCAGGTGGCTTCGTGCGCGACACGCTTAAGGCAGCCACCTGGTGTTTCGTCAACACTAACAGCTACAAAGATTGCGTGCTTGCCGCCGTCAACCTGGGCGACGACACCGACACCACCGCAGCCGTCGCCGGCGCCCTCGCAGGCACGGCATACGGTCTCAAAGCCATCCCGCAGGAGTGGGTCGACACCCTACGCGGAAAAGAGCTGATTGAGCAGTGTTTGTTTTAGGGCGCACTTACGATAGAAACTGACCAGGGGGCATCATGGAAAGAGAGGTCGCAAATATAGACGAGTTCCAAGTGGACGAAAACGGGATTCCGCTATTTCCAGCAGGACTAAAGGAAGAAGCCAACCTCTATGTCCTCCCCGACGGGCGTTACCTCCCCTGCGGCGTCTACAGGACCGCGGACGGCGGTTCGCTCATTTATGAGCCATCCGAACTAAGCTTCTTCGGGCAGATGCTTGCTCAATTCAAAAAGAGCTAGAGGCTTGATTGCCCGTTAGATCGACACTGTTCCAAACCATGGGATGGGTAAGATGTCTCCCACCGCGGCCTGTGAGGTAAAATCTTGACCGCCGCGGAATCCGCCTGCGGGCAACGCTCCGATCTCCGATTGGGGTGAAGCCTATGAACTTGTTTCTTGAAATCCTGCGCCTCTCGATGTATGTGACCGGCATTGCCCGGAACCTCTACTCGATCTGGCGGGAATATAAGCAGTAACGGATAGCGAAGGGAGTCATAGAAAAGGGTCGGTTGCAGCCGACCCTTTAAGACGATAGCACCTGCGTTGCCCGCGCTTCCAAAGTTGACCGACTGAGGAGCGGGTTCCGCGGCACATCCTGATTTTACCCAGTGGCAAGGCTCTTTTACAGCCGTTCCACCGTTTATTTACATCCGCCAATCAAGACGAGGCTACTACGCACCTTTATTACACACGATGTTTTCAGCCTGGTATAAACAAGTTCAATAATAGAATGCAAATCCAACCATCGTGTCTGATTACGAAAGGATTTTTGCCTTTTCTGCAGCAAACTCTTCCTCGGTAAGTACTCCACTCTCACGCAGTGCTGCAAGCCTCTCAAGCCTTGCAACTACATCAACCACTATCCGCCAGCGTCTCAATAGTCTGTGAAACCTGCGGATACCGCTCGAGCTCCTTCGATAGGGCATCGACTATCTTGGCAATATTCTTTGCATTTTTGCCCCCGTTTAATACGTTTGCCCTGACCTTAGATGACGACTTGACAGTAACGCCAGATCCGCCTTCAACTGGAACAACCGAAATACTGATATTTTCGCCCCAAGACCAAAGGCTCATACCAATCTCGGCTGCAACTGTTCTTGTTGTGGGCGATGCACTATCAACTTTTACTTTAGGCAGCTTTTCCATAGCTGCCTTCAAGGCATTAAACGTGTCGTCAGGAGAATACGGTACCTGAAGCTGAAGCTGCTGATCCGCAAAACCCATAATCTGGCCTCCGCTTCTTACAAGATTAAGGCTATCGGCAATGGTAGCACGTTCCCAGCAGTCTTAAGTTCGTCTCATGACCTTGCGATGCAGCCCGACGCCCCGGCACCACTCCCCTACTTACCAAAAATCGCAGCGAACAATCCCTTGCGTTTGGGCTTTTCTTCTCGGTAGGAACCCTCAGCTGCCGCTGCAACCTGGCGCGGTTGATCGCCACCTCCACGGCGCACGATCTGGTATAGGAAGGGCGATTTAACGTATTTGACCTCGATGGGCGTGGCATGCACGGTACTTTCGCCGGACAGATGCAGACTCGGATTGAGCGACGCCACCACATGCGTCTCGCGCTTGTCGCTAAACACCACCGCTGCCGCGCGGCTCGTCTGGCCGTTTACGGCAATGCGCACCTGCTCGCCATCGCGGCTGTCCGTCGCCGGACGATCGACAAAGTACACCGGCACCATCACCAGGCCGTCCTTATGCTTGCGGGCCTTGCGCGCCCAAGTGCGGATGCTCTTTTTATTGAGCCCCAGCACCGCCTCGGCATCGTTGCCGGCAATGTCGAGCGCCAACTTATCAATGACCACCTGGTCCTTGGTAGACGCATCGACGGAGACAACGCGAAAGTCACCTTCCTGCATGGCCGGGTCAAACGGCCCAACCTTGGCAAAGTCCCACGGCTCCAAAATGCCCATAAGGCGAACATCCAGATAGTTTGCCCGCGGATACGCCCAGTCGAGCACCTCGTAGTACACCAGGGTTTCCTTGCTCAGGCCCTTGCCCGGGAAGCTCGCCATCATACGCAGGTCCGCCAGCGCCATGGGGAAATAGAAGAGCATCATGTCGTTTTGGATCGCGTCTTCCACATCGTGCCCGGCAAAGGCATCCGGGTACTGGCGCACCAGCTGCAGCGCGTTGGCACGTGCCTGCTGCGGTGAGATTTCGCAGGGAATACCCTGCTCCGGCACATACTCCGCACCCACGCCCATGGTCAGACGTTTGCTAAACGTACCGGGCTTGAGCAGGTCGGCAATGCCGATCTTGTTGCCGCAGGACGGGCACTCAAACACACGCTGCGTTGACTCACCCTCAAAGGACGCTCCGCAGAAGGGGCAAGGAATGCTCACATGTGTGGCCTCTTGGAACTCCTGCGCCGTGCCGCGATCCTCCCACAGCAGGTGTTCCTGGACCGACTGATTGCGCCAGTGCGAATTGAAGAAATACCAGTCCGGGTCCTCCGGGCGCTCGAGTTGCGACACATGCGTGAGCTTGAGCAGTCCATCCACCACCGTCAACGGCGTATGGCGAATGCCCAAAGCGCTCTTGGGCTCTCCGGCGTCCGCCTGCCACGGAATGACCGCGCCGCAATAGGTGCACTCAAAGCTGCGCTTAGCCTGGTGCGAGTACATAGGGCCGCCGCAGTTTTGACATTTAATGGCAAACATCTCGTCCATGGAAACGTCCTCCTTTGCACAGGGGCTGTCGACGTTAAGTATGTCGAGCAAACAGGCACATGCCCATACCCATGTGGCCCAAAATGGACCACCCAGGCAGACGAGAAGGCTCGCTCGTTAACACCGGCAGACCATTGCTGCATTTTCTGAGCATCGGTGCACAGCGCCTCCGCGCGAGCTACACTATCCCCTTAAACATGATTGTGAGGACGACCGCTATGCTATTTGTAAATCGGCTGGTACATACGCTTGTTCCCGGCAGCGAGGGCGAGCCGGTCGATACCTCCTGCCGCACCAACGCGGGCTTCGCCGCAAGCCTCATCTGCATTGGCCTCAATATCACGCTGTGCCTGGCCAAGGGCATCGCGGGCCTGCTCGCCGGCTCTGTCTCGCTCATCGCCGACGCTTTCAACAACCTCTCCGATGCCTCGAGCAACATCGTGAGCCTGCTCGGGTTCCGCCTCGCCAGCCGCCCGGCAGACGAAGGCCACCCCTATGGCCACGGCCGCTACGAGTACCTCGCCGGCTTGTTTGTCGCCGTCCTGGTTTGCGCCGTCGGCATCAACCTGATCCTCGAGTCGGTCACCAAGATCATCAAGCCTTCCCCCACCGCTTACACGCTCGTTTCCCTTGCGGCGCTGGCTACATCCATGCTCGTTAAGCTCTGGATGGCCGCATTCAACCGCGCGCTGGGCAACCGTATCGATTCCGAAACACTCATTGCCACAGCACAGGACTCCAAAAACGACGTCATCACCTCGGGCTCGGTCTTGGTGGCGGCGCTTATTTCGCAGACGACCGGCTTTGACCTCGATGGCTGGGCAGGCCTGGGTGTGGGCATCTTCATCTGCATCAGCGGCATGGGCCTAGTGCGCGACGCCATCAGCCCGTTGCTGGGGCAAGCGCCCGACCCCAAGCTCGTCCAGGCAATCCGCGACAAGATCATGTCCTATCCGCAGGTCTTGGGCACACACGACCTGATGGTGCACGACTACGGCCCCGGTCGTCAGTTTGCCAGCGCTCACGTGGAGATGCCCGGCGAGGGCGACGCATTTGAGCACCACGAGATCCTGGACACCATCGAGCACGACATCAAGCGCCAGATGGGCATTGGCATCACGCTGCACTGCGACCCCATCGCGACAACCGGCGATGATTTGCGCGGCTGGGTCAAGCGCGGCGTTATGCAGATCGACCCCGCGCTCTCCATCCACGACCTGCACGAGCACGACGGGTTCGTTTCGTTTGACCTGGTGCGCCCCGACGGCTTTGACATATCCGACGAGGAGCTGCTGGAGCTCGTCACGCGCATCGTGCACGAGCGCCGACCCAATGCCTCATGCGTCGTTACGTTTGACTCGGGCTTTAGCTCGCCCGACCGTCCGGCTGAACAGCTGTAGCCCGCTTAACAGCTAGTTTCCCTGCGCGCCCGAGATGCCGTTTTGCAGTGCATTCCAGGCACCCGTCGCCATGTCGCCCAAGTTCTGCGCGGTGTCGCCCAGGTTTTGTGCCGTATCGCCCAGCTCTTGCGCCTTGTCTCCCAACTCCTGTGCCTTGTTGCTCAAGTCCTCCAGCGTATTGGAACTCGAGCTGTCGGTACCGCTTTGGCCGTCGGGCGAGTTGCCCGAGCTATTCTTGTGCGTGAGTTGAATTTCGAGGTTGCCGCTGTCGTTATAGTAAGCAGAAGTAACGACCCAGTTGGCATCGATGACGGGCGTTGAGCCATCATCAGTCAGGACCACGGCATTCGAAAGATTGGCGCCGCGCGACTTGAGAAGTTTCTTGGCGTTGGACCAGTACTGCCCCGGGATATCGCTCAGATCGACGGTGCTAGACGAGGCGGACTCGGTTTGCTCGGCAGCGGTATCGGCCGTTGAACTCCCTCGCTTGTTGAGCATGCCCGACACAATGGCAAACACAACCGACAGCGCAAAGAAGATCGCCAGCACGATGAGGATCTTCTTGATCACGCTCGACGAACGCGACGGCTTCTTCTCCTCGTCCTCGCCATATTGCGGAATCGACTTGGGGTACTCGCGATACGGCTCGCGCGACTCGTAGCGAGGCTGCGCCGTGCGAGGCATATACGTCGTCTGCTGAGGCTGCGGAATGGGATTTTGCGGCAGGTCATCATAGGGATTCGGCGTCGAGGCGGCATAAGAATCCTGCGGCGCGTAATCAAACGGGTCCGGAGCTGCGTCGCCATAGGGGCCTTGCGAAGATACAGCATAAAAATCCCGCGCTGTGTCGCCATAGCCCATAACCCGGATTGGCTCGGCAGAAGGCTGCGTCGCGGCGGGGTCGGTATAACCGGGGTTGGGAACAACGCGGGTCGCATCGGCGCTATCGCCAGCCTGCGCGGAACCGTAGCCGCCCATCACGGTTGTCTTGTCCTGATCCATGCAACGATTCCTTTCCGTCGCCCGTAAGCATCAAGTTATCCATGCATTCTACCCGCGCAAAAGCCCGTGACGGACAGAGCCCGTCCATATCTACAAGACAAGCGCGGCTAGAAAACAAAAGCCCCGCCGGGCCTTGGTAGGCGCGACGGGGCGGGCAAGCAGCTATGGGCAACAAGCTTAGAACAGGCCGGTGATGTTGCCGTCGTTGTCGACGTCGATGTTCTCAGCCGCGGGGACCTTGGGCAGGCCCGGCATGGTCAGAACACTGCCAGTCAGTGCGACCACAAAGTGGGCACCGGCGGAAACCTTGAGCTCACGCACCGTGATGCGGAAGTTCTCGGGAGCGCCCAGGGCCTTGGCGTTGTCGCTAAAGCTGTACTGCGTCTTGGCGACGCACACCGGCAGGTTGCCAAAGCCGTTCTCGCGCAGCTCGGCAAGCTGACGCTTGGCAGCCGGCGTAAAGTCGACGCCGTCGGCGCGGTAAACCTTGGTGGCGACGGCCTCGAGGGCGTCAGCCACATCGGCGCCGTCCTCATAGGCAAACTTGAGCTCGCTCGGCTGCTCAATCAGACGCATGACCTCATCGGCCAGCTCGAGCGCGCCCTCGCCGCCCTTGGCCCAGACCTCGGAAAGCTTAACGTTGACGCCGAGCTTCTGGCACTCGGACTCGATGAGCGCAAGCTCAGCCTCGGTGTCCGTCGGGAAGCGGTTGATGGCGACCACGCAGGGCAGACCATAAACGTTCTGGATGTTGTCGACGTGACGCAGCAGGTTGGGCATGCCGGCCTTGAGTGCCTCGAGGTTCTCCTCGTTGAGGTCGGCCTTGGCGACGCCACCGTTGTACTTCAGCGCACGAGCGGTGGCGACGACCACGACGGCGCTGGGGCGAACGCCCGTCATGCGGCACTTAATGTCGAGGAACTTCTCGGCACCCAAATCGGCACCGAAGCCGGCCTCGGTAATGGCGACATCGCCAAAGCGCATCGCCATACGCGTGGCCATGATAGAGTTGCAGCCGTGGGCAATGTTGGCGAAGGGGCCGCCGTGGACAAACGCAGGCGTGCCCTCGAGCGTTTGCACCAAGTTGGGCTTGAGCGCGTCCTTAAGCAACGCGGCCATGGCACCCTGGGCCTTAAGGTCGCGGGCGCGGACGGGCTCGCCGGCAAAGCTGTAGCCGACGACGATCTCGCCCAGGCGCTCCTTGAGGTCGTTAATGCTTGTAGACAGGCACAGGATTGCCATGACCTCGGAGGCGACGGTGATATCGAAGCCGTCCTCGCGCGGCACGCCCTGGGCCTTACCGCCAATACCGTCGATGACGTGGCGCAGCTGACGGTCGTTCATATCGACGACGCGCTTCCAAGTGATGCGCTTAACGTCAATACCGAGCTGATTGCCCTGCTGAATATGGTTGTCGAGCATGGCGGCCAGCAGGTTATTGGCGGCGCCGATAGCATGGAAGTCACCGGTAAAGTGCAGGTTGATATCCTCCATGGGGATGACCTGAGCCCAGCCGCCGCCGGCAGCGCCGCCCTTAACGCCAAAGACGGGGCCGAGCGAAGGCTCGCGCAGGGCCACGGCACTCTTGACGCCGCGACGACGCAGGCCATCGGCCAGACCGATGGTCGTGGTGGTCTTGCCCTCGCCCGCAGGCGTTGGGTTGATAGCGGTCACGAGGACGAGCTTGGCCTGGTGATCGGTCGGCTCGTTGAGCAGTGAATAGTCGACCTTAGCCTTGTCGAAGCCGTACGGAATAAGGTGCTTAACGTCGACGCCGGCGTTCTTGGCCACCTCGGTAATAGGCAGCGGCGTGACAGAACGTGCGATTTCGATGTCAGTAGGCATGGGCGGTCCTTTCGTTACCGAATGAGAAAAAGACCAATTCAGCATAGCACGGGCGCGCAATAGTAAAACGCCCATAACCGATGAACGGCGATATGTTTACCCGATGCCCGGCGATAGCCCAACAGCCCGCCAAAACAAAGCGCCCTAAACGGTAGGTTCAATCCCCAGGTGCTCAAAGGTGCGAAGCGTTGCCTGACGGCCCTGCGGCGTACGAATCATCAAGCCGCACTGCAGCAGATAGGGCTCATAGACATCCTCGAGCGTTCCCGGGTCCTCGCCCACCGCGCTGGCAAGCGTTGTCAGGCCCACGGCACGTCCGGAGAACGTCTTAGCGAGTGTCTCCAAAATGCGAATATCCATCCAGTCCAGACCAAGCTCATCGATCTCGAAGAACTCGAGCGCCTGACGGCAAATATCAAGCTCAATGGGACCGTTGCCGCGCACCTGCGCGTAATCGCGCACGCGCTTGAGCAGGCGGTTGGCAAGACGTGGCGTGCCGCGCGAACGCGAGCCGATCTCGAGCGCACTGGGATGGTCGATCGCCACGCCCAGGATGGACGCCGAGCGCGTCACAATCTGCGCGAGCTCCTCGACCGTGTAGTAATCCAGGCGATATGAAATGCCAAAGCGGTCGCGCAGCGGGCCAGTCAGCATACCCGAGCGGGTCGTTGCTGCTACGAGCGTAAACTTGGGGATATCCAGGCGAATCGAGCGCGCCGCCGGACCCTTGCCAATCACGATATCGAGGGCAAAGTCCTCCATCGCGGGGTACAGGACTTCCTCGACCGAACGGTTGAGGCGGTGGATCTCGTCGATAAACAGCACATCACCCGGCTGCAAGTTAGTGAGGATGGCCGCCAGGTCGCCGGTGCGCGCAATAGCGGGGCCGCTCGTCGTCTTGATCTGAGCGCCCAGCTCGTTGGCGATAACGGTGGCCAGCGTGGTCTTGCCCAGGCCCGGAGGACCCGAGAAAATCACGTGGTCGAGCGTCTCGCCACGGCTCTGCGCCGCTTCGATCAACACGCGCAGGCTCTGCTTGATGTGCTCCTGGCCACAGTAGTCGTCCAGGCGCTGGGGGCGCAAAGTGCGGTCGACATCGAGGTCCTCGGCCGTCAGCTCCGAGCCCACCATGCGCTCGCCGTGCGCCATGGATGCCGCCGGCGAGTTGCCGGGCGTCGCCCACAGGTCCTGAGAGTCATCGGCTTCCCACATCACGCATCCATTCCGAGTCGCTTAAGCGCCGCGCCGAGCAGATCCTCGACACGCATATTCTGCCCATCATACCCGCTCAGGGCAACATCGGTCTCCTGCGGGCTAAAGCCCATGGAAAGGAGCGCCGCACGGGCGTCATCGATGGCCGAGGGAGCGGCAGCGGGCACGGGCATCGCAACCTGGCCGGGAATCACGTCGACCGGCACAAAGCCCTTGTCCTTGGCAAAGGTGCTCTTGAGCTCCAGGATCAGACGCTGAGCTGTCTTTTTGCCCACACCGGGCACCTTGGCCATGCCCTTGTCGTCCTCGGCCATCACCAGCGAATACAATTGCCCCACGGTATAGGTGGAAAGCACGGCGAGCGCCAAGCGCGGGCCAACGCCCGAGACAGACACGAGCCGATCGAACATCGTGCGCTCATCCTTAGAGGAAAAACCGAAAAGTGTCATGGCGTCCTCGCGCACCTGCATACGCGTGTAGAGGCGGACCTCGCCGCCGGGCGTCGGCAACGTGGCCGCAGTGCTGCCCGAGATGCCGAGCTCAAAGCCAACGCCCGACACATCGACGACAGCAGAGCTCATCGTGGCCTCGACAAGCGTTCCGTGGAGCTGGGAGATCATCAGTATCCGGTTCCTCTCTGTTGATAGAACTCGCCGCCGGTAAGCGCCCGGGTGCGGCTGAGGTTTACGTGGCAGATGGCGCAAGCCAGGGCATCGGCGGCATGGTCGGGATGCGGGTCGTGATCGAGCTGCGTGAGCGTACGCACCATGTAGGCGACCTGCCGTTTGTCCGCGGCACCGGTGCCCACAACAGCCTGTTTGATCTGCATGGGCGTGTATTCGCCAATTTCGAGCGCGCACTCCGAAAGCGCCACGAGCGCGGCGCCACGGGCATGCGCCGTAGGGATGGCCGAGCGAACGTTGGCGCCAAAGTAAATGCTCTCGATAGCAGCGGTATCGGGTCGATAGCGCTCCACGACACCCTTGAGGTCGCGGGCGATATGCGACAGGCGCACCGCGAGCGGACTGCCTGCGCTGGTCTCGATGCAGCCATAGGCACGGCAGCGAACCTCGCCACGCCGCTCCTCGATAATCCCCCAACCCGTATGAGCCAAACCGGGGTCGATGCCCAAAATAACCAAGCCAACCTCCCCTCGCCACAAGCGCAGCGCAAGACAAGGCCCCGCGCATCATTCACGAACGTCTGTTCTAGAATAACACAACGGGGGCAAAGTGCTTAAAGCAAGATAGATTCGGCAGAAGCAATGTGTGTAAGAGAATCTCTCCCGCAATGTTTCCGTCTGCCCTAGTTCTGGCTAAAGAACGGGAACTGCCTCGGATCCACCGGCGGATGCGGCATCGGCGTGCCCTGGGGTCCACCCTGCGGGCCACCCTGGCCGCCCATCATCTTATCGATGGCGTCCTGAACCTCGCCCTCGAACTTTTTCATGCCCTCGTGCAAACGACGCTGACCGTCCTCAGAGCGCAGCTCCTCCATCTGCTCGGGCGAAATACCCAGCAGCTCACCCAAAATGCCCATCATCTCACCGCGCATACGGTCACTCGTATCGTCGTCGGCAAAGCGACGCACCTCGGCGCGCGCCAGCGAATCAACCGTCATGCGCTCCTTGCCGTTGAGCCCCAGATCGGACCACGCAAGCATGTACGGCCAGGCGCGCTCGGCAAACGAACGGGCAGAGACGATCGGCACCGTCGGCAGCATGCGGCGGGCGGCCTCGCCCTGACGCACGAGCATCAGCAGCAGCGAGCAGGCCTCAGGCTTGCCAGCGGCCATCGGGATGTCGTCGAAAGATCGATTGCGGTCCACGTGCGACTCGAGCGCACCATCGACCTCACCCGGCTCGAGCCCGCCGAGCAGCTGTGCCGCGCGGTCGAGCATATCGACCGGACCGTCGAGCGTCGAGAGCGCCTGCGCCAGCACTCGCTCCATACAATCTTCCACCGCGTTGAGCGTCACGAGCTCTTGGGGCACCACGGCAGACGTGCGGTTGCGCACGCGCGCCACAAACTCAAGCGTCGACAGGTACACATCGCCAAAGGGCGCGTAATCGCCCTGGTAGCCGCCGCAAAGCGCCGGCGCCGCCAGCGCGTACTCGGTTTTGGACAGCGGACTCAACGCCATCGCACCCAGCTCGAGCGCCGTGTCCTCCAGCATGAGGCCCAGCGTGCGAGAGCGCAGGCGCTCGGCGTCGCCCGCCGACACATCGCGGTCGAGCACGCGCGCGGCATCCGGCGCATCGCGCTCAACCGTGCGAATATGCAGGCGCTCGGCAATGGCGCGAACGGCGGCACAGCGAGCAGCCTCGGCCTCCTCCTGCGCCGGCGTAAAGATGCGGTTGCGCCCCAGCACCAGGCCAATCACATTACGTGGGCCCAGAGCGTCGACGGCCAGCGCCGCCAGCAGGGACGACGGCAAGTCGCCCTCGAGTGCCACCACGGCGCGCGACGCACCGTGGGCCCGGGCGTTGTCGCGCACGGCGAGCACCAGCGCCTGCCACAGCCACTCCTCGGAACGGAACTCGGGCAGTTCGTGATCTTCCAGGGCATCGAGCATCACGCCGCGCTGAATCTCCTGAACCAGCAGGCTCTCCTCAAAACACGGCGCTTGGGCCACCACGCGACCGCAGTCGTCGAGCACAAACGAACCGCCGGTATACACCGACTCGTCATAGGCACCGACCGGCGCCATACAGGCAAACCACACGCTGCGCTTGGATGCGATCTTGCGGTAGGCGCCGCTGCGAACGGCGGCAATGGCGGCAGTCTCGCGGTCGGTCATGTCAAACGCATTGAATTGGAAATACGCAATGAGGTCAACACCGGTCGGCAACATCTCGAGTTCGCGGTCCAAGTCAAAAATCACGGCGATGCGCACGCCGTCCACGTCGAACACCGGCGGCGCCCAACGCGTGTCGTTGTTCTCGCCACGCTGCAGGGCAATGCTCGAACGCGCCGGCACCACATGACCGTCCTTGAGCATCATGTAGTCGAGCAGCGGCTGACCCTCAAACGAAACCGCCGCGGGCACGATGCAGATCATGTCAAGCTCCTGGATGCGCTCGGCGACACCAGTCAAGCCGGCAAGCATGTCGTGCTCAAAGTCGGCAGCGCCCACCAGGCCACCGGGCATGGCGCCCATAAAGAGCGGAGCCGGAACGCACAGCACGCGCGCCCCGCGCTCGTGGGCCAGACGAGCCTGGTCCTCGATGCGGCCGCAAATGCCCTCAATATCACCCAGGCGCATATCGATCTGTGCAAGCGCGAGCTTCATGGCTCAGCCCTTTCCGTCGTAAACCATCGAAATCGTAGTAAAAGCGCCGGCCGCATGATGCAGTCGGCGCTCGCATGTGCATATGCTAGCTATGATACCCCGAGCGGGGGCGCGCTCCTAGAATGTCGCGGACCACAGCCCGTGCAGGTTGCAGTAGGCATAGACGGTACCGGTCTTGGAACCGCCGGCAAAAAACGTCGCGGGCTTCATGCCGGGCTCAAGGTAATGGACCTCTAAGCGGCCCTCGGCCTCAAGGGCGATCCACTCAATATAGTGCTCGGGCAGGCTGGGGTGCTCGACCGAGCCAACGCGTGCGCGAATCACGTGACCGTCGCGCTCGGTCTCGACAACAGGCACGTGCTTCTCGTGCGCCGCGTCCTCAGTGTTTGCGGTCAGTTCCGTGCAACCGGCAGGGGTTGCAACGTCGTTGCCAAGGGCGGCAATGAGCTTACCGTCGGGGTCCTTAAAGAATTTCGCCATGATGTTCTCCTTTGCTGACGTGCCAATGTTCTTGATGGTTCTTATGCCCAAAGGCAGACAAACCATCCACGGCATTGCAAATGAACACATAACGGGCGGGGACGATGGGGCAGCGTGCGCTATCCGCCCTGGCGGCCCCACCCGAGCGGGTTAGCGCCCGTCGCCGCCGAGCAGCGCCAGAACATCCTCGCGGGTAAACAGCGCCGAGGAGATGCCGTCGCCGCCGAGCACGCTGTTGACCAGGTCGCGCTTGGACTCCTGCATCTGCATGATGCGCTCCTCGATCGTGTCCTTGGCGATGAGCTTGTACACGGTCACGGTATGTTGCTGGCCAATACGATGCGCGCGGTCGGTCGCTTGGTCCTGCGCCGCCACGTTCCACCACGGGTCGTAGTGGATGACCACGTCGGCCGCCGTCAGGTTAAGGCCCACGCCGCCCGCCTTGAGCGAAATCAAAAAGACCGGGACCTCGCCCGCTTGGAACTGCGCGACCATCTTGGCGCGGCTCTCCTTAGACGAAGCGCCCGTGAGCTTAAGGAAGGCGATGTCCTCCTTGGCCAAGCGCTTACCGATGATATCGAGCATACCCGTAAACTGGCTGAACAACAGGATGCGATGCCCGCCGTCGAGTGCGCCGTGCACGAGCTCCATACACGTATCGAGCTTTGCGCTCCCCGCCTTGTAATCCTCGTAGTGTAGACGTGGGTCGCAGCAGATCTGGCGCAGCTTGGTGAGCTCGGCGAGCACCTTGAGCTTGTCCTTCTTAAACTCCCCAGCCTCGCGGTGCTGCACCTGCTGGGCGATGCGGTCCTGGTTGGCCAGGTAGAGCTTGCGTTGCTCGCCGGTAAGCTGTGCCATGACGGTGTCCTCGATCTTCTCGGGCAGGTCGGCCACCACGTCTTCCTTAACACGGCGCAGCACAAACGGCGACACGAGCGCCTGCAGGCGAGCGGCGCTATCGCCCTCGGCATGCTCGACGGGGCTCTCAAAGCGCTTGGCAAACGACTCGCGCGTCCCCAAAAGGCCCGGCATCAAAAAGTCGAAGATGCTCCAGAGCTCGGACAGGCGGTTTTCGATGGGCGTGCCCGTCAGGGCAAAGCGCACGCCGGCAGGCAGGCGCTTGGCAGCGCGCGCCACCTGCGTGAGCGGATTTTTAATGTACTGTGCCTCATCGAGCACCACGCGGGCAAAATCCTGCTCGACGTACTCATCGATATCGCGCCGCATAAGGTCATACGACGTTACGACCACGTTATGCTCGGCCACGCCGGCAATCTGTACACGACGTTGAGCCTTGGCGCCCACAATGGCGCACACATCGAGCGACGGGGCAAAGCGCTCCAGCTCGGCAGTCCAGTTGTACACGAGTGAGGCCGGGCATACCACGAGCGTGGGCTTGGTGTCCCCCGCCTCCACGCGCGCCAGGATATGCGCGATCATCTGGAGCGTTTTGCCCAGGCCCATGTCGTCGGCCAAGATGCCGCCAAGGCCCAGGTGTTCGAGCGAGCCGAGCCACTGGTATCCGTCGACCTGGTAGCCGCGCATCGTTGCCTTGAGCGATGCCGGCACCGTAAAGTCCATCTTGCCGAGCGTGTCCAGGCGCTCGACGGTGCGGCGGAACGCAGCGTCGCGATCGGCCTCGAGCGCCGGCGTGCGCGCGAGCATGCTATCGACAAAAAGGGTGCTCGACGCGGGAAGCGACACGCCGTCGAGCAGGTCGACGGCATCGACACCCAGGTCCTCGGCGAGACCAAACGCGGCTCGGGCGCCCTCGTCCAGGCGAATGATGTCGCCGGACGTAAGGCGCGCAAACGTTTGATGACGCTTGTACGAATCGAGATAGATGGCAAGGTCTGCCGCCGAAAGGCCGCTCGCGCCCAGTTCGACGTCGAGCAGGTTACTCTTGACGGTCGCACGCACCGAAAGCTTGGGCGCAGGGCGGACCGAGACCTGGCGCAGGCGGTCGCTGAGCATGACCTCGCCCAACTCGGACAGGGCAGACAGGCCCTCGGTCAGCAAGTGGAACAGGCTCTCGTCATCGCGTTCCTCAAACGCTAGGCCGCCCTCGTGGAAATCGAAGTACAGGGCCGCCGTGTCCATAACGCGAAACTCCGCCACCTCGTCGCGCGGCGGAACGCCCGGGCGCCGCTCTTCGAAGGGGCTGCCCGGAGCGCCCAGACTAAAGAGATCTGCCGACCAGTCGCCGTAGGTAACCGTAACTTTGCAGGTCACGAGCCCATCGTCGACGCCAATCGCCATGGCAAAGCTCGGCTCGGGCGCCACGGTATCGAGCGCAGCGGGCGCGGTAAGGTCGGTGTAGTCGCGCAAAATGGGCAGCACCATACGACAGAACTCCCCCACCTGCTCGGCGGCGATATGGACCGGCGTGCGACAGGGCAGCAAGCGCGATAGAAACGGCGCCGCATGCTGGGCAAACGCTACATCGGTACGGCGCGCACGGCGGGTGTCGACCAGATAGGCAACGTCGCCCGAAGCAAAGCAGTATGCATCGGCCGGCAGGCGTAGATCGTAGCTGCCACCAGCCGCCGGCGCGATTTTGGCGGCAAGGAGCGGTGGGCGCTTAGACAGCGCCTCGTCCGCCCCTTCCGGAGGCATCTCAACCGCCACGTCATAGGTGCGATGCGTCGTCGTCCCCCGCGACCAGGCGGGCTCAAAAGAGATAGTCTTGCCGCGCAACAGGTCCAGCACATATACGATGCTATGCTCGGACAGCGGTAACTGACGCTCGGCGACAAAACCGCTGCGGGCAAAGTCGTACGACGCCGAACGCGAGCTTGTGATGTCATCGAGATAGGCAACTGTCGTCACGACAAGGTTGAGCAGCTTTGTCGACACGTCTTCGAAGGCTTCGGGCGTATGGACAAACGTGAGCTTCTTGCCGTACGAGAACGTACCGCCTCGGACATAGGCGTCGGCCATGCCGTCGATATCCTTGACCACGTAGGACACCGAACCGCAGCGAATGCGGAACTCGAGCGCCCAGCTAAAGCGGTCAGCGAACAGCGGATTGTAGTACGGCACCAGCGAAGGCTCCAACGCCGCTTTGGGGGCGTCGGGATCAACGGCACCGGCAAGCTTGCGGCGCATGCTCGCCAGCTCATCCATGCGCGCGTCCGAAAGATCGGAGAGCGCCGCCATGAGGCTGGGGCTCGTGGGGACGGGCGCCGGAAAGGGAAAGTTGGGGTTGACGGCCGGCGCTTTGGGCGCGGTGCGAACGGGCTGTTTCGGCTGCGCCGTAAACGTGCGGACCGGCGTGCGCAAACCTTCGACGGGCTCGGCGCCGCTGGCATCCAAATACGCCAGAGCCGTGGCAATAGCGTGCTTGCACATACCGGGGTAACGATAGGCGGCGGGGCAATCGCAGTCGTAGTCAATCACCTCGTGCTCGTCCATGTCGAGCGCCACGTGCGTCTTGTACAGGTCGCCGCGCGAACCGCGCACCGAGCCCTCAACCGTCACGTTTTTGGAGAAGCGCGAGCCGCTGTCCTCAATCGACAGCACGGCGCCGTTGAGCATGAGCGAGCGGCCCTTCATAAAGGTGCCGCTCAGCGCCGCCTCTTTCCGGAGCGCCTGCACAAACGTCCCCTGTGCCATCACTTCCTCCAATCCACACAGGGTAGCTAATTTGGGACGGGGCTATTTTAGCTACCCCCATATGTCGGTTGAGATGTATTCCGACCCCGACTCATTCGCCGTCAGCCAAAGGGTAGCTAAAATAGCCCCGTCCCAAATTAGCTACCCCGGCAAAATCATTTTAGATAACCGTCACTCTGCCTTGGTTACCCACAATGGCCTTGGCCTCGGCCAGCAGCGGAATCGAACGCGCGTTGACCTTGGCAGGTACCTCGGCACGCAGCACGCGCCCGTCCACCTGCTCGATAAAGATCTCCACGCGGTCGCCGCCCGGGTTAGCGGCGAGCACCGTGGCCAGGCGCGCCATATTGCCCTGGCTAAAGCGGCTGTTAGGCACCATGACCTCAAACACCTTGGGCTTGTTGTTCTCCTCGTTGAGCTCGAGCGGCACGATCTCCTGCGCGATGATCTGGTCGCCGCGGTCCGAGCGCTCGAGCTTGCCCTTAATGCGCACAAAGGCATCGGACAGCTGCGCGCCGGTCTCGGGATCGACCTCGCCGTACAGGTACCCCTCGGCCTCTTTATAGGTCTTGGGGAACACGACGACGGTGGCCTCGCCTTCCATGTCCTCGAGCTGCACGATGCCCATGGGGTCACCGTTTTTGGTCACGCGCTTGGACACGCTCGAGACCATGCCGGCCCACCACAGCGCCTTGCCCTCGGGAATCTCCTGGTTGATGGTGCCGCCCGTAGGATTCTGAACTTCGTAGCCGGTATCGATCTGCGAGAACGAGAAGTCGCGCGCCTTGGCTAGTGCATACTCAAACGGGCGCAGCGGGTGGTCCGAGACATAGATGCCCAGAACCTCCTTCTCCTGGCTCAGCTTAAGGTGGCGGTCCCACTCCTGGCCGTCCGGATCGGGCACGCTCACCTCAAAGCCCGAGCCCTCAACGTCGCCAAACATGTCGAAGAACGAGGTCTGGCCGCTCGCGCGGTCCTTCTGGCGCTTTATCGCGGCGTCGATGATGTTCTCGGGGTTGTTCTTGTCCACAAAGTGCATCATCTGACGACGCGGATACCCCGTGGAGTCGAAGGCGCCTGCCTTGATCAGCGATTCGATTACGCGACGGTTGGCCTGGCTCGAGTCCACGCGCTCGACAAAGTCGTGCAGTGTCTTAAACGGACCGCCCGCCTCGCGCTCGGCGATAATCGCCTGCGCCACGCCGGTGCCCACGCCGCGGATGCCGGCCAGACCAAAGCGCACGCCCTCCTTGGTAGCCGTGAACTCGGTGCCGGACTCGTTGACATCTGGCGACAGCACGGGGATGCCGTCGTGACGGCACGCCGAGACGTAGTGCACGATCTTGTCGGTCTTGCCCGTATAGGACGTCAGAACGGCCGCCATGTACTCGTGCGGATAGTGCGCCTTGAGCCACGCCGTCTGCATAACCAGGATGGCGTAGCCGGCGGAGTGCGACTTGTTGAAGGCGTAGGATGCGAACTCGAGAACATCGTCCCAAATCTTCTGGGCGACCTCGCGCGTGTAGTTGTTCTTGATAGCGCCGTTCATCCAGTGGTCGTAGGTGGTCTCGTCCGAGCCATCCTCCCAGTGCAGCACCGTCGACGTGAGCAGCTTGATCTTCTTCTTAGCCACGGGCTTACGGATACGCGAGTCCGATTCGCCCTTGGAGAAGCCGCACATCTCGACGGAGATGAGCATAACCTGTTCCTGGTAGACCATGGTGCCGTAGGTTTCGCCCAGGATGTCGTCCAGGCGGTCGTCGTAGGAGACGGCCGGCTCCTTGCCGTTCATACGGTTGATGTAGGACGAAACCATGCCGGCGCCCAGCGGGCCCGGGCGGTACAGGGCGATCAATGCCACGACGTGCTTGTACTCGGTGGGCTTCATGTTCTTGATCGTGGCCGTCATGCCGGCGGACTCGACCTGGAAGACGCCGGCGGTATGGCCGGAGCCCATGAGCTTAAAGATCTCGGGGTCGTCAAAGGGGATCTCTTCCTCTTTGATGTCGATGCCGAAGTTCTTTTTGATGTTTGCCTTGGCCTTGGAGATAACCGTCAGCGTGCGCAGGCCCAAGAAGTCCATCTTGAGCAGGCCCATGTCGGCAACGGTATGACCTTCGTACTGGGTAATCTCGACGCCGCCCTTGGTGTCGAGCTTGGTGGGCACGTGCTCGTTGACGGGGTCGCGGCAGATCAGAACGGCGCACGCGTGCACACCCTCGCCACGGGTAAGGCCCTCGATCGAGAGCGCCGTGTCGATGATGCGGCGGGCGTCGTCGTCCTTTTTATAGGCCTCGGCAAAATCGGGGTTAAACAGATCCTCTTTGCCGGGTTGCTTTTCGAGCACCTGCTTGAGCTTGACCTTGGGGTCGCTCGAGACCATCTTGGACAGACGCTGGCCCATGTAGACCGGGTAGTCCAGGACGCGCGCAGCGTCGTTGATGGCCTGCTTGGCCTTAATGGTCGAGTAGGTGATGACGTGGGTGACCTTCTCGGGGCCGTAGAGCTGGCGAACGTGCTCCACGACCTCGAGGCGCCGCTCATCGTCGAAGTCCATATCGATATCGGGCATCTCGGTACGCTGCGGGGACAGGAACCTCTCGAACATCAGACCGTTCTCGAGCGGGTCGAACGCGGTGATGTTCATGGCGTAGGCGACGATAGCGCCGGCGGCCGAGCCACGGCCGGGGCCGACGCCGATGCCGTTGTCCTTGGCCCATTGCACGTACTCGGCAACGATCAAGAAGTAGGCGGCAAAGCCCTTGTCGCAGATGACTTTGTATTCGTACTCAAAGCGCTCTTTGATGTTGACGCCACCAATCTCGCGCGTGGCCCAGTCGTCGCCGTAGTGCTGGCGCAGGCCCTTCTCGCACTCGCGGCGGAACTGGCTCTCGTGCGTCTCGCCGGGATCGAGCAGCGGGAAGCGCGGCAGGATGATGGAGTCCCAGTCCAGCTCAACGTAGCACTTGTCGGCGATCTCGAGCGTGTTGTCGCAGGCCTCGGGGCAATACGGGAACATCGCCCGCATCTCCTCCTCGGTCTTCATGTAAAACTCCGAGCCAGTCATGCGCATGCGGTTAGGGTCGTCGACCTTGGCGTTCATACCGATGCACATGATGACGTCCTGCACGGGCGCGTCCTCGCGGCGCAGGTAGTGGAAGTCGTTGGTGGCGATGACCTTGACGCCCACCTGCTTGGCGATATCGATGAGCGTACGGTCCATCTGCTCGTCGGTCAGACCATTGTCGGTAGTGATGCCGTGTTCCTGGATCTCGATGTAAAAGTCGCCGGGTTCGAAGGTATCGCGGAAGGTCTCGGCCCACTTGATGGCGCCCTCCATGTCACCGCGGTCGATGTATTTGGGGATGATGCCCGCGATGCAGGCGCTCGTGCAGATCATGCCCTTGGCGTGGCGGCGCAGGTTGTCGAGCGTCACGCGCGGCTTATAGTAAAAGCCCTGCACGGCGGCCTCGGAGACCGTCTGCATCAGGTTGACGTATCCCTCCTGGTCCTTGGCCAGAAGGATCATGTGGTAGAGCTCGGGCTTATGGTCGCGGGCAAGCGTCTCGTCCGGCGTAAAGTAGACCTCGCAGCCAAAGATGGGCTTGATGACCAGAGGCGGCTTGAGCTCGTCGATGTTGCCCTTCTCGTCCCACATGGCCATGTCCTTCACATACTGGGCATGCTCGCGCGGGCTGGACTCGGGATCGGGCTCCACCAGCTCGTCGCGGCGGTCCTTTTCCAAGAAGGCCTTGTCGTGGCTCCAGGTTTTGTACTCGGGCGTGTTGTGGTTGACGGCGTCGCAGGCCAGCGCCAGGTCGGGTACGCCATACATGTAGCCGTGGTCGGTAATGGCCACGGCGGGCATGCCCAGCTCAACGGCACGATTGACCATATCCTGGATACGGGTTGCGCCGTCGAGCATGGAGAAAACAGTGTGATTGTGCAGATGGACGAATGCCATGTGATGAGCTCCGATGCGGGTTCGTGTTCTGACTGAACGATTTTACCCCACGGCGCGGACAGCGCCCGAACCTAGCCAAACCCACACGGGCAGTCTTTTTGGGACGTGTCTTTTTTAGCTGCTTTGACCTGATTGCTTCATTCGTCGCAAAGGGGCCGGACCGCGACCCCATGTCGCGGTCCGGCCCCTGAGGAAAGCTCAGCTCAGGTCCTCGCCGTTTGAGGCAATTACCTTGCGATACCACTCGAACGATCTTTTCTTGCTGCGCCGACGTGTGCCGTGTCCTTCGTCATCGAGGTCGACATAAATGAAACCGTAGCGCTTGCGCATCTGGCCCGTTGCGACCGAAACCAGATCGATCGGTCCCCAGCACGTGTAGCCCAGGAGGTCCACCCCGTCGATTTCGACGGCGTCCTTCATAGCCTGGATGTGCTCGCGCAGGTAATCGATACGGTATCCATCATCCACAAAGCCGTTCTGATCCGGCTCATCCGGGGCTCCGAGACCGTTCTCCACGATAAAGAGCGGCTTTTCGTACCGGTCGTATATGTCGTTCATGGTGATGCGCAGCCCTGCGGGATCGATGAATCTGCCCCATGGCTCCATCTTGAGGTAAGGGTTGGGGGCACTCTTGAGTAGATTGGAGTCGAACTGCCCCTCGGTGTTTGCCTGCGCCACGCGCGTCGAGTAGTAAGAGAAGCCCACGAAGTCCACCGGATTCTGCGCAAGGACCTCCTCATCGCCCTCCGCCCAAGGAATCGCGAACCCTTGACGCTCATACTCCGTGAGCATGTAGCACGGATAGTGGCCGCGCACCTGCACGTCGGTGAACATGTAGTGCTTGCGATTCTCGTCCTGAGCCGTTTTAACGTCGGCAGGGTTGCAGGTAGCAGGATAGAAAATACCCGCATTGAGCATGCAGCCGATTTGCGCACCAGGGATGATCTCATGGCAGGCGCGCACCGCGCAAGCACTCGCCACGAGCACGTGATGCACCGCGTTATGAACGGAGACGTAGCGGTCCTCCCCCTCATCAAACACGATGCCTGCCGCCATGAAGCACGCAGAGGTCATGATGTTGATCTCGTTGAACGTGAGCCAAGAGCGCACTTGATTGCGGTAACGTGCGAACACAGTGCGAGCGAAGCGCTCAAACATGCCCACGAGAGCGCGGTTGCGCCAACCGCCGTATGCCGTAACAAGATGCATGGGCACGTCATAGTGGTTGAGCGTCACCACCGGCTCGATGCCCTGTTCGAGGCAGGTGCGAAACACATCCTCATAGAACGCGAGGCCCTGCTCGTTGGGTTCGGAGTCATCCCCGTTGGGGAATATACGGCTCCATGCGATGGAGAGGCGCAGAGCCTTGAAGCCCATCTCGCCGAAGAGCGCGATGTCCTCGCGGTAATGATGATAGAAATCGATGGCCTGTTGGGCCGGGTAGTAATGGTCGGACAGCGGCTCGAGCGGAACGTCGTCACCCCTGATGACGGCGAGACGGTCCCGCCCGTACGACAGAAGATCCGCGTTGGCGAGCCCCCGCCCGCCCTCGTCCCAGGCACCCTCACACTGGTTGGCGGAAAGCGCGCCGCCCCAGAGGAAATCAGAACGCAATGGCATGGGAGTCCTCCTTATCTTGCTTTTAGTGCGAACGGGCACCACCATGCAGCGGTGCCCGTCCGGGTTCATGGGGCCCCAGTTCCGAGAAGAGACTCGTTGCGCTAAGGCACCCTTCTAGATGCAGCGCTTAAGCCTCAAGGGCCTCCTCGGCTTCCTTCTCGCCCGATTCGCGATTGTCGAAGCCAAAGACCATGCAGAGGGCGAATGTCACCGCAAAGCCAATCGCGCAGCTGATGGCGCCCGGAATGATGTCCTGGCTGAACTTGATGACGTTCATCCACGGGAAGCCGACTCCCGAGAAGACGAAGATGCGCGCGTTGAGCAGACCGCATGCAAGGCCGCCGGCCGCGCCGCCGATCATCGACCAAGCGAGCGCCTTCTTATCGCGCAAGAGGATGCCGTAAATGATGGGCTCGGATACGCGGCCGAGCGCATAGGTAGCGAAGGTAGTCCAACCGAGCTGACGGTTAGCCTTGCCCTTTGCACGGATGCCGTAGGCGAGCGCGACCGCAAGCGTCACGTAAACAACCACCGTCGTACCCGGAGTGCACACGGCGTCATAGCCCACCTCAAGCCAGCCGGGCATCATAGCGGTGAGAATCGGCACATGCATGCCGGTAGCGATCACGAGGTTCCACGTCGCACCGACCACCAGACCGCACAGCGGACCGGCGTTCGCGCCGAGCCAGATGATGATATCGGCGATGATGCCCATAATGAAGGAGACGGCGGGGCCGAAGACGCAGAGTGCAAGCGGCAGCATGATGAGCATGGTCCCCACTGGAATCACGAGGATGCGCAGCATGTCAGGGCAATGCTTCTTGATAAGCCCCTCTACGTAGGACTGAATCCACACGATAAGGATGATGGGAAGCACCGACTGTGTGTAATTCACCAGCGTCATGGGGATGCCGTAGACGTCGAACGGAGCGCCCTCCTCGACGATAGCGAGCATGCTCGGATGAATCATAATAGCAGCCGTCATGAGCGCGAGCACAGGACTCGTCTGGAACTTCTTGGCCGCCGCATAGGCACCGAAGATCGGCAGGAAGTAATATGCCGCGTCTCCCACCAAGGTGAAGAGCCGGTACATGCTGCCCTCCGCGGCTAGAAGGCCCGCGCCTTCCGGACCAAGCAAAATGGTGAACATGCGGAAGATACCCGCGATGCAGAACACGGGCAGAATGGGAGCGATAGAGCCGCTCACCGCATCGAGAATCAGATTGCCGATGCGCTTCGGAGCGAACCGCTCCTTCCAGGGAAGCCTCTCTGCTGCGTCCAGATCTTCATCAATCGCCGTCTGGACTTCAAAGCCGCCTTCCCTGCATACCGCGCCGTAGACCTTGTCGACGGTCGGCCCGATTACGAGCTGCACCTGGCCGCCAGCGTGCACCACGCTAATCACTTCGGGAATCGCATTGAGCTTGGCGTCATCTGCAAGCCCCTCGTCCTTAAGAACGAGGCGCAGACGCGTCATGCAATGCGTCGCGCTTGAAACATTCGCCTTGCCGCCCACCTCTTCGATGATTCTTTGGGCGAGTTTTTGATAGTTAGTCATCATTCCTCCTTTTACGCCACGAATCGTCGTGGCACGAGATGGTTCTCGTACTTTCGGAGGTCATGCCCTGCCCTAACACAGGTTACAATCCTTCTGGCCTGGGTTGTCAGCGTCCGGCTGTGCCGGATTCCGCCTTCGTACAGATACGGTTGACATGGAGCATGAAGTAAAGCTTCTCCTCGTCGGTGAGCTCCGTATGCCATTCCCGCTTCATATAGGTACAGATGTGGTCGATGCATTGCGCAAGCTCGGGAAACTCCTCGCGCGAATTCGCATAAAGCGGCAAATTGGCGCTGCTGAGGCTATCGTTACCCTTGATACGCTTGAACAGATACTGCACGTGTGTCGCAAACCGTGAGAACTCAAAAGACTCCCGATCGATGATGGTACGGAAATCGTACTCGACGATATCAGTGACATCGTTGAGCAGGCGCTCAAACGATTGGGCGCGATCGCTTGCCACAGTAACCTCTGCCCCAGTCTTTGCATTGACCAGATTCATGGCGATGCTTGCCACCTCTTCGCGCGGCAGCTCGACGCCCAACTCCTGCCGCACGCGCGCGGTAATGTAGCGGCCGATTTTGTATTCCAGCGGATAAAGCTGCTGCACATCATAGGTAAGGGGCATATCAAAACGAATGCCCTTCCTCTGCCGCGCAATCGCAAAGGCGATATGGTCGGCCATGATGAGCACGGCGTTGGGACTGAGTTCGTAAGGCAGCTCGTTCTCTACAATATCCATGATCTTTGCCGTAAACAGCACCACATCGGCAGGAAGATCCTGCATGATACGCTGCCCCTCGGCATCGATGCTATAGAACGTGCGCTCGATATGGTCCATCGCGAGCTCCCGGGGGAAGTCACCACCGAAGCCGACACCCTTGCCGAGCGCCACGACCTCGCGACCGCGACTATCTCGACAAATCACGGCGTTATTGTTGAGCTTTCTGATCGCCAGCATATCGATGCACCTCCTCTCTTGATGATAGGGCACTCATTCGGAGCTGAACAAAAAGGGCATGACCTCGGCAGAAAGCAGCACCCTACTTGCCTACGGTCATGCCCTAAAGTGACACCCGAATATATGTGCAATTGAATAACGAACGGAATCCGGATGGCCATGCTCCCCAAAGGGATAACAACCCATCACATGTATTTATAGGCCCACCCGAGATGAACGTCAAGTGTAAATTTGCGTAATCCGCACCCTTGATTGGCAACTTCATCCGCGTAATCCGCACCCCCGACTGATTCTGAGTTGCGGTGAAATAGTTCCTGCTGGAGCCAGCTGGGCCGTAAAACAGGAACTATTTCACCGCAAGTTATGGGGAGACTGGGCGTGCGGACGGCCCTGGTGAGCTAGAGGTTGTAGGTGACCACCTGGGACTCGGCGGGGTTGGAGGGATCGGACTGCTCCACGCGGACGAACTTGACCGTCACCGTCTTAAAGCCCGCCTTGTGCAGAACATCCGAATAGACGCGCGCCTGCATTTAAAGAAACAACGGCGGTAATTGCTATCGCGATTGCGCCAATAACACCGAGCGCTATCTGAATGGGATATAACCCCAACACATATCCAAATATGGAGAAAAACATTGCAGAAAAGAGAGCCCTTACCAGAGACGCGACGGAAAGGATCGTCGCGCGGAGATCGTCCGCTATCGCGTCTTGGATTAAGTTTTCCGAAGTGATGTACACCACTTCTGGGAGAAAACAAAGCACCATGCTAAGGCCAAACAAACACAGCGGATTTGAAGCGAACCACGGAAGAATCATGAAAAGACCGGCCTCGATTAGCATCGAGCCGAGCATGGTATTTCTTTTCCCGAAACGCGATGAGAAGAAATCTGCTGCAATGTAGGCCGTCGCATTTACTGCATAGGATGCACCGAAAAAGATTCCTATTATGGAGACGGGAGCATCAAATGCGTCGAATACCAACTGATTCAAGTTGTAATAACTCCCATAGAATCCATCGAGCATGCTTGTGCCGATTAGAAGAAGCAACACCGCAAAAGCGGATTCTCCAATGCTCCAGGTTTCGCGTCTGAAGATCTTGGCTACGTCAAACCTTTCCTCCCCAGAGTTTTTGGAATGGGCCGTTTCCATCCTCTCAATGGGATACAGAAGGAAAAGCTGCAGGAGATAGAAAACGGAAACGCATACGTAGAGGGCACTCCAAGATACTTGGGCAATGAATGATCCAAGTACGATTGCCACTCCCGTCGCGATTGATTGCGCGGCAAGCAGCCGAGCGTTGATGGTGAGGAAGCGCTCTCCTTGACCGGCATTTCGGGCAATTTCATATAAAAGTGCTTGTTCGGATCCCGATTGAAGGGAGTAGGCGAGTGCCTCGACAAGGGAAAGCGCGACGAGAAAGGGGCCTGAGAGCAACAGCATGCCAGCCGTATGGAAGAAAAGAAGCAGAACGCCCACTTGAATCGAGAACTTCTTTCCAAAGAAATCGCCTACCAGCCCTGTTGGCAGCTCGAGGACGACCGTTGCAATGTTGTACAGGGCTTGATAAAGCGCGATTTCCGTGACAGACATTCCTTTATCCGCAAGGAAAAGTAGAAACACTCCCCGATTTAAAACAAATCCCGCGAGAACGAAAAAGGCGGAATAGATGTGCAGTTGCGTAGCGGCATTCTTATTCATTTGGCACTTCCAACAACATTTTTTGTCGGGCTGTTCGCTACTGACTCAAAACCCGAAGCGTTCACGGTTTCCGATGAAGAGTCACCTTACCTTTTGCGGTATGGGCGCTTCTCGTACTTATAGCCGTTGAGCTTGTTGCGGCTGGGACACTTGCCCGTGGCGTTCTCGATATCCTGCATGATGGACCCCGCCAGAGCGTCAAAAAGCTCCTCCGGCGTCACCTCAAGCGTTTTGGTGAGCTGCATGATAGCTCCTTATTCGTTTGAACCGTTCGGGCTATTGTACCGTCCCAGACTCTCCCATGCGTTGCGGTGCTATTTGGACGATTGAGGGCTTTATTCCGGGGCGGCCGTGTGGGTTTGCCCAAAGTAGCTAAAAGAGCCCCGTCCAAAAAGACTGCGGTGGAATCGATAGGGATTCCACCGCAGGTTGTTGAGGGTTAGAGGTTGTAGGTGACCACCTGGGGCTCGCAGGGGTTGGCGGGATCGGCCTGCTCCACGCGGACGAACTTGACGGTCACGGCCTCAAAGCCCGCCTTGTGCAGAACATCAGCGTAAACGCGCGCCTGCAGGGCGTGCTTCTCGAACAGCTGGTCGGGTGTCTCATCCGGCGTGCCACCCGTCTTGTAGTCGATGGCCAGTGCGCGTGACGGATCAGCCGGGTCGGTCGCCAGTGCATCGATGGCGCCCTCGGCATATGCACCGTAGCGGGCAATGTCCTTGTCCTCGCAGCCCAGCGAAAAGAACGGCACCTCGGCACGAACGCACGGCCACGCGAGCAGGTCGGCACGAACAGCCGACTTGAGCCAGCGGTCCAGGGCGACGTCGAAGCGTTCGCGCTGCTCCGGCGTCAGGCGCCACAGACGCGCTAGCGCATCGGCACGCTCAGCGGGCAGCTCATCGGCACCCATCTCGATCAGCCACTGGCAGGCGGCATGGAACGCCGAGCCCAGCGCCATGGGGTTGCCGGCAGGCTCAACGGCGGCCACGTCTGCATCCGTCATCTCCGAGCCATCCGACTCCGCATCATCGCCAGCCTCGTCCATGGGCACGCGCGTCTCGGCGGCACGGTCCTCGGCCTCGGCATGCAGCGCCGCGGCGATTGACGAGTAGCTATACGAGTCACGCATCGGATACGGACAGATGCCCATGCGCACGCCCGCTGCCTGGGGATACACAAGCTCAAATGAATCGGCCTTGGGGTCGGCAGGACCGGGCACAGTTGAGCGCGAAGCATTATCAGCGACATCGACATCGCCGCGAACAAGCCTGCCCTCGGCATCCAGCGAAGCGTTAGCCTCAAACGCCTGCTCGCCAAACGTAAAGTCCGACAGCGAGATGAGCTCGTAGTCGCCCGGCTGGGAGTTGTCGAACACCAAACGGTCGCTATCGAGCTGCGGCATGTCCAGACTGTCGGTCGGCAGGATGCGGCGCAGCACGTCGTAGGTCAGATCCGTCTCGACATCGAAGGTCGGCGCCGTCACCTTGCCGCGGCTCACGCCGGCGTCCATCGCCAAAATGACCAACTCGCGCGCTCGCGTCATGGCGACGTAGAGCAAGCGGGCCCGCTCCTCGAGCGAGAGCCGCAGGTCATCGTTGCGCAGGCGAACGAATGCCTCGGCGGGAGAACCCGTCGCACAGACGTCCTCCATGAGCTCCGGCGGCAGCCACAGCGACGTGCCCTTGCCCTTAAACGCATGCTCAAACTGCTTTTTGACGTCGTCGCCCTTCACAAAGGTTCCGTCGGCGAGCTTAACGCCGTCGAAGCGTGCCGGCAGCGCCACGACCTGCGCCCCGCCGTCGACGCGACCCATCTGTGCCGCACCGGACGATTTGCGCACGCCAAAACACTCGGCGACCGCCACGACCGGATATTCCAGACCCTTGGAGGCGTGCACCGTCATGATGCGTACCGCGCCGTCGCCCTCCTCGTTGAGGGCACCCGGGGCTTCCTTGCCCGCCAAAAAGCGGTCGAAGGCCAGCGCGATGGAACGCGGCGAGTTGCCGAACTCGGCCTCCGCCTCGGCCACGGCGTCGAGAGCCTTGAGCACGTTGGCGGCAATGGCCTTGCCCTCGGGACCGCGCTGCGCCAGGCGCACGAACCAGCCGGAGGCATTGACCGCGTCGCGCGCGACGGCGGCGAACGAATCGCGCCCCACGCGACGAAGTGCGTAGCGTAGCACCTCGCGGGCGCGCGTCACGAGTGGCAAGCCCTGCAAGCCCGGCACGTCGAAATCGCTCATGATGCCCGCGTCGATATTCCGGCGCGAGGTCTCACCCGTCTCGCTATCGAGCTTGGTCGCCAGCGCCAGGAACTCCTGAGCGCCGAGCGCAAACATCGGCGAGGCCAGCAGCGGCATAAGGCCCTGCGCCGTATCGGCCGGATTGGCAAGCGCGCACACCAGGGCGCGCACCGTCTGCACCTCGGCTGCTTGGGCAAAGACCGAGCCGCCCGCGATGACGCAGTCGAGCCCCTGGTCGCGGAAGGCCTGCGCATAGACATCGGCGTTGGTCATGCGACCCAGCAGCAGGACCATGCTGCCCTGGGGCTGTTCTTTATCGGCAAGCGCGCGGAAACGCTCGGCAATCGCACGAGCTTTCGCCTGCGTTCGCTCCTGCGTGCTGCCACCGGCAACGAAGACCGCCTGGCGGCGCGAAGCCTTTGCCTTGAGCTTGTCCTCGCGATCGTCACTCGGCTCAAGATCCAAGAACCCCTGCATCAAACCACCAGTATCGCCGTCAAAGACGCGCGCCACATAGCGCAGCACCTCATCGTGGCTGCGGAAGTTGCGCACGAGCTTGACGAGCTCGCCGGCGGGGGCATCGGAGACGGCAGCCGTCTCGGGCGCAGCAGAGGAGCCCACCTTGCGCTCCTGGCGACGGAATACCTCGACCTCGGCGCCACGGAAGCGGTAGATCGACTGCTGCGCATCGCCCACGGTGCACAGCGCGCGCTCCCCCGCGCCCGTCAGATAGCGAATCAGATCGACCTGCATCTGGTCGGTATCTTGGAACTCGTCAATCATGACCATCTTAAAGCGGCCCTCGTAGGCGGCTCGGATGGCGGGATAATCGCGCAGCGCCTCGTATGCCATGCGCAACAGATCGTTATTGTCGAGTGCGGACTGGTCAGCCTTGAGCGCACGGTACTCCGTCTCTACGGCACGGGCAAGCCCCGTCAGCGCATCAAGTGCCGGGTCACCGCAAGCCAGCACAATATTGACGAACGTGTCGGCAGCCTCTGCCTTGAGAAGCTCGACATTCTCCTTTGGGAACATCTTACTCGCCCGAGGCATGCTGCATGACATCATGAGCCGCGCCACATCCGCCATGGTCTTGCCGCTCGCCTCGAACGCGTCGATGGCCTCGAGCGCCACCTGCGCTTTCTCGGTCGTGGCCTTGCTTGCGCCCAGCGCCGCACGATAGGCATCGGCAAGCGCCGAGGTGTCGGCCTGGCCACGCGCCACGCACACATCGTCCATCCCGCCCGGCAGCTGGCTCGAGAGCTCCAGCAGGTCGCGCACCAGGCCTTTGATGGTGGTACCGGCGCCAAACTGCCCGCCCTCGCCCGCCATGGGATACCAAGCGTAGAGGGCCTTGAGCGAAGCGGCGAGCTCGGACGCGGCATCGGGCGCCGTCGCGCGCCCCAGCACATGCTCAACAGCCTGATCCATAAGCTCATCGGTATCGGTAAGCACCGTGAACTCGGGGTCGATGCCCAGCTCCAGCGCATGCGCGCGCAGGATGCGCGAGCACATGCCGTGAATGGTCGAAATCCAAGCGTCGTCGACCGTCAGGGCCTCCTCGTCCATCCCCTCGTCGATAAGCGCACGGCGCACGCGGTCGCGAATCTCGGCCGCAGCGTCTTTGGTAAAGGTAATGGCGAGCACTTGGTCCAGATGCTCGACAAACGGACCGGATTCGGGCGAGAGCGCGTAGACGATGCGGCGCGTAAGGGTAAAGGTCTTGCCCGAACCGGCGCCCGCCGAGACAAACAGCGGGCGGTCGAGCGTTTTGACGACTTGCAGCTGTTGCGGCATCAAAGTCGAAAGATCCATGGTCTACACGTCCCTCCTTACAAACGTTCCTTCGTGGTTATACGAGCAGCGCGCATGCGCGGCCTGCGCCGACGTCGGATCGACAGCGGCGACGTCGCCCGCCTCGAGTTCGCGCAAGCGCTCGGCGATGCCGGCCTCCACGCGGTCGAGCAGCGCATCGAAGTCCATGTTGCCGCCCTCGCCCGGAAAGCCCTTCTTAAGGCCCGGAATGCGGCCGTCACCGCGCTCTTCCTCGAGCAGCTCGGCGCTCGCGGCACCGCGCAACGCCGGCTTGCCGCCCTTGGTCGAAAAGTAGAGCGCCGCGCGGGTGTCCAAATCCAGCGCCCGGCGCATGGCCTGCGCGTAGATGAGTGTCTGGGTATGGGGCGGTAGCCAGCGCGGATCATCGATGGGGGCCTCACCCGACTCCTCGTCGCGAACCGTGGGGTCGGCGAGCTTAAACTCCTCGACACCCGAACGATGCTTGTAGTCGATTACCACGGCGCGATTCTCGGCATCCACATCCACGCGGTCGATGCGCCCGCCGAGCGGCCAGCCGGCATACTCAACTTTAAGATCGTTAAAGGCAAACTCCAGATAGCGCGGAGCAAAGGGGGCAAGCGCCTCGGACTCGTAGGCAAGCACGCCCTCCAGCTGCGGCAAAATCTCGGCCACCTGCCGCTCCTCCACCGGGGAGAGCGGCACAAGCGGGCCCTCCGTGCCTCGCTTGCCGGCGTGCTCGGCCAGGGTCTCGGTAAAGACCTCGTACAGCAGCTCCTGTGCACGCGGCAGATTCATGGGCGTCACGCGCTCCATGTCCTCTTGGGGCAGACGGGCGTGCAGGTGCTCCAGCACGTCGTGGACAAAGTTGCCCTTCTCCATATTGCCAAAGTCGGCGTCGATGGACTGGGGCTTCACGCGGTACGAGACGAACCAGCATAGCGGACAAGTCGAATAGGCCTCGATCTGCGAGGCAGACGTCAGGCGCGGTACCAGCGGTGCATCCTCGCCCTCGCCATCGCGACGGCGCAGGACCAGATATGGAACGGCCTCGGCGCTCAGATGCTGAGGGGCTTCACAGGTCACGCGCTCGCACTTGAGACCTTCGCCTGCTGCGGGATCGAAGTCCCTTACGATATCGCCCTCGCCCACGCAATTCACCTTGTCGGCGCCTGCGGCCTTGTCGTCGTCAGTGGCCTTAGCGTCGTCAGCTGCCTTGTCGGCGTCTGCGGCCTTAGCAGCTTCAGCGGCCTCGGCATGCGCCCGCAACTCGGTCCACGCGGCAGCCGGATAGCACTCACGCGCCTGGCGATCGTGCGTCACGCGCGCAAGCGCAACCGGGCCGCGTGCCGCCTGCATCGCGTGGCCAAAGCGCACGCGCAGCAAGGCCGCGGGCTCAAGCGTCACGCCCTCGCGACCAAGGCTCGCCGTCAGCGTGGCCAGCGGACCCTCCTCATGTGAGAGCGGATAGCTGTCCAGATCGACATCGGCAAACAGCACGGCATCGTAGGTGCCGGGGCGCAGAGCCGCCGCATCGGCAAGCGAAGCAAAACGAACCTGAGCACGCGGCGCGCGGTCAACCTCGTAGGTCTCGTAATCGTAGGCGGTGCTACGCTTGTCCACCTTGGTGCGAACGCCATCGAGCACGGGCACGGTCGCGGCCTGCGACACGTCGAGCGCGCGGGCGCCATTCATAAGGATGTCGATGACATGGCGCAGCAGGGCCACCTCCGCCTGGCGACGGGCCTGACCGTCGAGACCGCCAAGTGCGCGATCGGGCAGTGCCTCGGCAACGGCAAGCATGGCCTTGAGCGCCGTCACGGGTTTGTCGCGCCACAGCGCCTGGAACACGTCCGAGATCACGCACGGCACGTTCTTAAACCAGTTCTCGTCGCTCGCCGCTTTACGCGCGCCCCTCACCTGGCCCTGCACGCTCTGCAGCAGGCTCTTGACGCCCGCAGTGGTCTTGCTGCGCGACAGTCGCATATTCCTGTCGAACGTGCGCGCGCTGGCGGCGTCGGCACCCGAAAGCGGGCTGTAAATCCAGTCGGTAAGCTCCGGAGCGGGCCACCACTCAGTCTTAGAAGCTGCCCCTTCGTCGGCGGCCTTCATACGCTCGATCAGGTTGGCGAGCGCCGTGAACTGCCTGCCCGCAATGGATTGGGAAAACGCCGTGAACTCGGCCGTCTCGGCAGCAACGTGGCGCGCCGCCAAACGAGCGGCAAGCTCGCCGAACAGCTGGGGTGCCCGGGCAGAAACAACGAGCACGCGTACGGGGTCGGCGGGTGTTGCAGCAACTTTATCGTCCTTGGACTCCTTGTGCGCTTTCACCAACTTATCGATGACGTCCGCATAAGCATGGGCACGGGCATGGGGGCCGGCGACCTCAATAAAGGCAGGCTGAGCAGCGGACTTGGAGGCAGTCTGGGGCGCGGCGGCGCCCTCCCCCAGCGGCGCGATCTCAAACAGCACACCGCGGACATCAAATGCCGCGGCAAGATCCTCGCGCATCGCCGCTTGCTCGCGGGCAAGCAGCACGACAACCTCTCCCCCGTTGTTTGCCACGGCGGACAGCAGCTCGAGCAGGCTATACGTAAATGACGTGACGCCGCGCACGCAAACGGCGCGGGCGCACCCCGGCAGGTTGTCGGCCAAAGCGCCGGCCATAATGTCAGCCGCCTCGCAGGGCTCGACCATATCTCGACGGTCCAAACCGCGCGCATAGGCGCACAAAAGTTCAAACACGCGAGCCTCGGCGTCGCTTTTGGGCTTGGGCTTGCAAACGTTGTCGCAGCAACGCTCGGTGCCTGTCCCTGCCACACCCGGCAGCACATCGCGAGCCATACGCGCGAGCATACGCACCGTGCCCTGGCTGCGCGAAAGCGGCTGCAGGTCGGCGTCGTCGAGGCGGTCGATCATGTCCGAGAACAGCATCTGGCGCTGAAGGTTATCCACAAAGCTGCGGCCATCGCCCATAAGCTCCCACAGCGAGCGGAGCCACGATGTGGGCGTCTTGTAGTCGATGCCCAGCGAAGCCCCGGCTTCTGCCGCATCATGGCGGCACAGGTCGAGCTCGGCAAATGTTGGCGCCAACAGAACAGCGCGCCCGTGGCGGGCAACCAGGTCGGCCAGCAGCGCCGCCTCGGCATCGCTCAAATCCGTGCCGGCATTAGTGGTATAGATTCGAACAGGCATGGTCCTCCACTCAAACTGTTCGCAATATTCAACACATCTATCCTACCCGCCCGCACGGACAACCTGCCCCCAATGCACCAGATCCCCTCGATGATCCGTTTTCCTCCGTCCCCAAGGGATCAATTTCGACACATAAAAACCGCCCCCGAAGGGGCGGCTCCGGCTGATTCGTTTGTTGCCGTTGGCCTACTCGCCATCCTCCAGCTTGATGAGGATCTTACGATAGCCACCGTACTCGCCGTTGAGTGCCTTTGAAACGCGGCTCACCGTAGTGGACGAAGCGCCGGTGCGGGCCTGAACCTCAACATAAGGCTCGCCCTCATCCAGATAACGCGCAACCTGCAGACGTTGCGAAAGATCGCAGATCTCGCGCGGCGTGCAGATATCGGTCAAAAACGCCTGGATATCCTTCTCGTCATCCAAAAGACTAAATGCGTGGACCAGCTGCTTGACATCAGGCTTGTCAAACATGTTCTCGATATTCATCGATCACCGCCAAACCCGCCATAAGGCATCGAAGTTGATACTGACATCGGGCATCGTTCGCCCGTTCTATGCAATAGGGCAACGCCTGTGGCTTTTGCCCGTAGCAGTGTAGCACACCACCAAACTAAAGCGACAAGACTCTCTGCCAGCGGCGCGTTTTTCAGGACGAACGCCGTTTTGAAACCGAATGCGCACGTAAGCTCCACGAATATCTGAGACAATGGGCGGCCGAACAAGGCGGCACACCCGAGCGGCCGTCCAAGCTGCCGCAGCAAACCGCTTCACGCGACACCGACGCACCCTGCGCAAGAAAGGATTCACACCATGCGCTTTATGCTTAACTGGCTCTTTACCTCGATCGCCATCGCGATTGCCACGTTCCTCGTCCCCGGCATCCAGCCCTTCGGTTTTGCCGAGGCCTGGGTCTGTTTCGCCTTCGTGGGACTGTTCCTGAACATCGTCGATTCGCTCGTCAAGCCGTTCCTGACGGTTATCTCGCTGCCGCTCACGATCATTACGCTGGGTATTTTTCAGCTCGTAGTCAACAGCTTTATGCTCGAGCTGGCCAGCTATCTGTCGGTCAATCTGCTGGGCGCGGGTATCTCCATCGCCAGCTTTGGATCGGCCTTCATGGGCAGCATCCTGGTGTCCATGATGCGCAGCATCCTCGACAGCATCGCCGAGGGCTAAAACGGCCATTCCGGCCGCGCCCGTCTCAACAGCCCAAAACGAAGGCCGCCCATCACAAAAATGGGCGGCCTTCTTATTTGCCAAGTCTCAAAGGGCGAGAGAATCTGCCATTTCCACCCCGTCCCCAAATGGCAGGTGGGCTAGATCACGTAGTCGTAGCCTTCGTTGGGAGCGACAAGTTGATCAAGCGTCACACCGTCGAGGTAGTCGTTGATGAGCTTGTCCAGGTTCTTCCACACGTCGAGCGTGGGGCACTCGTCAGAGCGCGAACAACCCTTGCAGTCGCCATCCAGGCAGGCGACCGGCGCCAGGCTGCCCTCGGTCAGGCGCAAGATCTCGCCCACCGTGTACTGCTCGGGCGGGCGCGTGAGCACATAGCCGCCGCCCTTGCCGCGCATGCCCGAGAGCATGTTGGCGCGCACGAGCGTAGCCAGAATATTCTCGAGGTACTTCTCCGAAATCCCCTGGCGCGCCGCGATCTCTTTGAGCGGGATGCGACCGGCCGCCTGATGCTCGGCCAGGTCGACCATAACGCGCAGGGCATATCTGCCCTTTGTGGAAACCAACATATATAGTGCTGCCTTTCGGTCTTTTAGTCCGTTGAAATTCTAGCCGAAAAATTGGCTTTGAAAATACCCGTTCCGGTCAAGATGGTTAATCAACTTGCAATAATCTCCTATTTCCTATTGCATTACTAGGCTTTGGTGTCTACTATGCTTCCCAACAGCTAAACGAACAACCTATAAGGTTTATGGGTTTAGCTGCTAGACACACCGTAAAACCACACGGTATCCAGTCATTTGAACACTTTGGAGGTTCATCATGAGCAAGGTTTACACGTCCATCGATCAGCTTATCGGCCACACCCCGCTCCTGGAGCTCACCCACTTTGAGGCCGATGAGGACCTCAAGGCCCGCGTGCTCGTCAAGCTGGAATACTTCAACCCCGCCGGATCCGTTAAAGACCGCGTCGCCAAGAACATGATTGACGAGGCCGAGAAGGCAGGCAAGCTCGTGCGTGGCGGCGACTACACCATCATCGAGCCCACGAGCGGCAACACCGGCGTCGGCATCGCCTCGGTGGCGGCCGCCCGCGGCTACAAGGTGATCATCACCATGCCCGAGACCATGTCCGTCGAGCGCCGCAAGCTGATGCAGGCATACGGTGCGCAGCTCGTGCTCACCGACGGCTCCAAAGGCATGAAGGGCGCTATCGCCAAGGCCGAAGAGTTGCAGAAGGAGACCCCCAACAGCATCATCGCCGGCCAGTTTGTGAACCCCGCGAACCCGGCCATTCACAAGGCCACGACCGGCCCCGAGATCTGGGACGACACCGACGGCAAGGTCGACATCTTCGTCGCCGGCGTCGGCACCGGCGGCACCGTGACCGGCGTGGGCGAGTTCCTCAAGGAGCAAAACCCCGAGATTCAGGTCGTCGCCGTCGAGCCCGCCACCTCCCCGGTGCTCTCTAAGGGCCAGGCCGGCCCGCACAAGATCCAGGGTATCGGTGCCGGCTTTGTGCCCGACGTCCTCGACACCCAGGTCTACGACGAGATCATCCCCGTCGAGAACGACGACGCCTTTGCCACCGGCCGCGCCGTAGGCCACAAGGAGGGCGTGCTCGTGGGCATTTCGTCCGGCGCCGCCGTGTGGGCCGCGCTGCAGCTGGCCAAGCGCCCCGAGAACGAGGGTAAGACCATCGTGGCCCTGCTTGCCGACACCGGCGAGCGCTACCTGTCCACGGCACTGTTCCAGGACTAAGGGCCCGTCACTTGTCGATAGACCCAAGGCACGCCGGTCTGCCCTCTCTTCTGGCTGCCTGAGCCCATCCCAACAGGGTGTCCCACACGACGCCCGAACTTGCTACAATGTCTGCGGCGCGGAACCAGCCTCCCGCGCCGCTTTTCTTTTTTGGCCACATGCCACCAAGGAGAACCTCCCCATGCACAATAAGCGCGTGCTCGTCGCCATGAGCGGCGGCGTCGATTCCAGCGTGACCGCGTATCTGCTCAAGCGCCAGGGCTACGAATGCATCGGCGCCACCATGCGTCTCACCTGCCCCGCGCCCGACCCCGCCACGGGTATGAGCAAAGTCGACTGCGACATCGCCGATGCAAAGGCCGTCGCCGAGCGCCTGAGGATACCCCACCATGTGCTCGACTTGCAGCAGACCTTCGACCGCAACGTGATCGAGTGCTTTGTGAACGCCCACCAGGAAGGACTGACGCCCAACCCGTGCATCATCTGCAACCGCCACATTAAGTTTGGCGCGCTGCTGGATGCGGCGCTGGATATGGGCTGCGACTACATCGCAACGGGACATTACGCCAAAACAAGCCAGGCGGCAGACGGCACCTGGCAGCTACATCGCGGCGAAGATCCCAAAAAGGACCAGAGCTACTTTTTGTATTCGCTTACGCAGGAACGCCTGGCACACACGATCTTTCCGCTGGCAGGCCTAGACAAAGAGCGCGACGTGCGCCGCATAGCCGCCGAGCAGGGCTTTACCAACGCCCAGAAGGCCGAAAGCGAGGACATCTGCTTTATTCCAGACGGTGACTACGCGGGCTATATCGAGCGCCGCTGCGGACATCCCGCTGCACCGGGCGACATTGTGTGGCGCGACGGCAGCGTGGTCGGGCGCCACAACGGCGCGCTGCGCTACACCATCGGCCAGCGCAAGGGCCTGGGCGTTGCGATGGCGCATCCCGTGTACGTAACGGGCGTCGACGCCGCCAACAACACCGTGCATCTGGGCGAGGCCGAGGACCTGGCGGCCACAGCGCTCACGGCCAACGACTGGATCTGGAGCGCCCCCGCCGACCACATGGAGGCGGAGCTCGACGCCGGCGGCATCCGCGTGGGCGCCAAGTACCGCTACCGTCAGAAAGACCAGGCAGCAACCCTTACACGTGGCGCCGGCGGACAAATGCTGCTAACTTTTGACGAGCCGCAACGAGCCATCGCCCCCGGCCAGGCCGTTGTAGTCTATCGCGGCGACATCGTCCTGGGCGGCGGTACCGTGACCGGCGCACTTAAGTAGCCGTGGGTTTATCGCTGCACGTGTCGAAGTACCTCAACAGCGGCACCAACCTCGATTACGCGACGCTCGAGGCCGCGGCAAATGGCCTCGAGTCGACCCTCCGCCGTCGCCCATTCGCTCTGCGAAAGAATCTCGATCGCCTCATCAACAAATCCGTTGAGCCGCGATGAATCGAACCAATCGAGCGAGTCCGCAAGCGCCAGCTGAGCGGAAGGGTCGGGCCCAAACGGCTTAGCGGAAAACCCAAACTCCCCAGCCGCGAGCAAGACAGTTGGCACGTTATACCACAGACAGTTGCCGCTATCGAACAGCGGTGCAGGTTTTATCTCCAGGGTGTCGACATTACGGATGATGCCGAAGTTTCGCCAATGGCGGTCGCTGTTGGCCAAAAGGGCATCGCAGACAATCATCTGCGACATAGACCTTCTCACAGCGACCTCATCGGCACCATGCTTGCCAAGGTAGCGACAGTATCGATCGTATGTCGAGTCTCCCCGCTGGCTACCAAGTGCGCCCTTAACGTAAACAGCCGGAACGTATTCCTCGCGGCCGTCAAGAAAGTCGTCGCACAGACACACAGGGCCATCGAACATCCGCTCAACCGTATAAGGAACAAACTCGCCCTCCGACAGCAAGCGACGATGCAGAGCCGTTGCAACCGCCTCGTTAAAGGGACGCTGATCGTCCATGCCGCGTCCTTTAGCCAAAATGCGAATGCCGTTTCGGATCATCCACGATTTAGGAAGCTCGCCCTCGGACGTGTTATCCGGATTTTTAAGACCGATGCCTTCCAGCCAACCCGAACGCTCTTCGGGCGCCGATCGCTCAAATTCGTTCTCAAAATAATTGATGTTTTGCCATTTGAGTTCGGCGCAATCGGCCGGCCGCAGCCAATAGCAATCCGAAAGCGAGAGACCCAGGCACTGAACCGGCACCTCAATGCCACTGGCAATTCCCAGCTCGCGGTAGCGCGAGATAAGCCCAGGACGAACATCGGGCACCGACCGATGCCCCCACCACGCGTTGAGCTCCCGCTTATTCACCGTTGGAGAAGAGCTCGAGCATGTGCCAAACGGCATTCGTTGCGCATCGAGGACCTCGGCGATTTCGAAGGGAAACTCACGCGTCGGATCAAATGAGACATGCGCGACCTCATGGTCGGCCGACATCAGCGTAAACTTGCGTCCCACATCGGCCGCAGGACGGCGTCCTCGCTTGCGGACCTTTTGATAGGCGAGCGCAGAATTGTACTCGACCAACTTCCGGCCGCCCACAATATCGCACACAAGCGTTCCCGATGCGGCAAGTTGAGATATGCGGGCTTTCGTAACGCCCAACAGGCGGGCAGCATCACCCATAGACAAGTACTCAGACGTGTCCATACACCGCATCACCTCGTTAAGTAATTTACACGTTTAGTTAATAGATTACAGACATCATAATACTAAACAACCCAAAGTGAAAAAAGGCCCGAGAAATCGGGCCTTAGCGATTGGTCAGCCGAGTCGCAAGCTGCTCCCCTAGCGCTGAACGTAGGCGCGAACCAGCTCGTAGGTATTGCGCACGCCGTCGATGTGGCTGCGCTCGTAGTTGTGGCTCGCGTACACGCCGGGGCCGATCAGACCATGGCGAATGTCGTAGCCGGCCGAGAGCGTGGCCTCGACGTCGGAACCGTAATGCGGGTACACATCGATGGCGTAATCGAGCTTAAGCTCGCGCGCGATATTGGACAGCGTGGTCACCAGATCGTAGTTGTAGGGGCCACCCGAATCCTTGGCGCAAATCGAAACCATGCGCTCGGTGCAGCCCAGGTCGTCGCCCACGCAGCCCATGTCCACGCTGATCATCTCGCGCGTGTCGGCCGGCACAAAGGCACCGCCGTGACCGACCTCCTCGTACACGGTAAAGAGCAGCGACACCTTGCGCGAGAGCGTCACCTCGCCAGCGGCGACGGCACGCGCCAAGCCCAGCAGAATCGACGCCGACAGCTTGTCGTCAAGGAAGCGACTCTTAATGTAGCCGCTCTCCGTCACCATGGTGCGCGGATCCATAGCGATGATGTCGCCAGTCTGAATACCCAGCTCGAGCACATCGTCCTTGCTGTCAACGTTCTCGTCGAGCAGGATCTCCATGTTCTTCTCGATGGCCTTGACCGGCTCATCGGCCACATGCGCCGAAGGCTCGGTATTGAGGACCACGCCTGTGTAGACCTTGCCGCCACGCGTGTAGACGGTGCAGTTCTCGCCATCGGCCGTGGACCACTGGTGCCCACCGAGCGTCGTCGGACGCAGGCGGCCATTGTCCTTAATGGATCGCACCATGGCGCCAAGCGTGTCGACATGGCTCGCCAACACGAGCGGCTCACCCTCGCCGCCGAGCTCAACCAGCACATTGCCCTTATTGGAGCGCTCGGGCTCAAAGCCCATATCGCGCAGGGTTTCCATCAGATAATCAGTCGCCGCACGAGTAAAGCCCGTAGGCGAGGCAATAGAAGTCAGCGCCTTAAGCTGGTCAGTAATAAAACCAAGCGTAGAATCCATTTGGGACACCATCCACAACTCCAAAGTCAACATCCCGTAATCAGTAAAAGCCCCAACAACGATACCATCACGCACAAATATTTACCCAGCGAGATGACCCATCGAGCTCTTCCGAACAGCGCCCGCCACGACAACGAGCCGGCGGGCCCCGCCCGTTAGCCCCAGAATCTTTCCGCAGGACAGAAGGAGGCCCCGCCGCACGTAGTGCGCAGCGGGGCCTCCGACATGTCCGAGGACGATTCTGGGGCTAACGGGCGGGGCCCGCCGAACCAGGTTAGGCAGCCGGGCAGATCTTCTTGAAGAGCTCGATGACGTCGTCGAGCGTCGCCTCGCGCGGGTTGCCCGGGAAGCAGGCGTCAGCCATGGCGTCCTTGGCCAGGACCTCGATCTCGTCGGCCTTCATGGCCTCGCAGACATGCGGGATGTTCACGTCGGCGGAGAGCTGCTTGACGGCGGCGATAGCGGCGTCGGCAGCCTCGTCGGTGCTCATGCCCGTGGTGTCAACACCCATGGCAACGGCAACCTTGGCCAGGCGCTCAGCGCAAACCGGCTTGTTGAACTCCATGGCAATCGGCAGCAGCATGGCGCAAGCGACGCCGTGCGGGGTGTCGTAGTGAGCGGACAGGGTGTGAGCCATGGCATGGTCGATGCCCAGGCCAACGTTGGAGAAGCCCATGCCGGCGACATACTGGCCAAGGGCCATGCCCTCGCGGCCGGAGCCGGGCTGGCCGGACTTGGCCTCGGCGACGGAGTCACGCAGGTTCTCGCTGATCAGCTTAATAGCCTCAAAGTGGAACATGTCGGAGAGCTCCCAAGCGCCCTTGGTGGTGTAGCCCTCGATGGCGTGGGTCAGAGCGTCCATGCCGGTAGAGGCGGTCAGGCCGGCGGGCATGGAAGCCATCATATCGGGGTCGACGACGGCGACCTCGGGGGCGTCGTTGGTGTCGACGCACACGAACTTGCGGACCTTCTCGGGGTCGGTGATGACGTAGTTGATGGTCACCTCGGCGGCGGTACCGGCGGTCGTCGGCACAGCGATGGTGAACACGGCGTGGTTCTTAGTGGGAGCAACACCCTCGAGGCTGCGGACATCGGCGAACTCGGGGTTGTTGATGATGATGCCGATGGCCTTGGCGGTATCCATGGAGGAGCCGCCACCGATGGTCACGATAGCGTCAGCCTCGGCGGCCTTGAAAGCCTCGACGCCGTCCTTGACGTTCTGGATAGTGGGTTGGGCTTGATCTCGGAGTAGAGGCTCCAAGCAATACCGGCGGCGTCGAGCTCGTCGGTCACCTTAGCGGTAACGCCAAACTTGACCAGATCGGGGTCGGAGCAGACGAAGATCTTCTTGTAGCCGCGACGCTGGAGCTCGCCGGGGATCTCCTTGATGGCGCCGGAACCATGATAAGAAATGGTGTTGAGAACGAAACGATTAGCCATTGATAGCCTCCCATCGTGTGCGGGGCACCCATTACGCCCCGCGCTGCAAGTTCCATCCTAACGCTTTTGAAACAAAAAACGCGTGAGAACGTCAAAAGTGTTAAAGCGTTTCAACATAATAACGGAGCCCCAGTCCTTCCCTCCCGACAGCAGCGAAGGCTAGATTATAGGAGCAATCGCCCAAAGAATACGACCAACTCAGTCTATAAATTGTTTCTGTTTTAGCAATATATGTTTGACAATACGTTTATAAAAGGATACTTTATAGTAAATAAAATGCATGCAGCAAATAGCGCATTCATTTTGTTAGAAATTGCCCATGCGGTTATTGCAGCTGCATGTACCGCAACGTACAGCGCAATTCTCCGCACGAAGTAGAAGACGGTTCCAATTCGATCGAGGCGATGACGCGTGATGGCTACTGGTCCTAAATCGAGCAAGACGGCTACAAACGAATATCGAATCTCAATTGAAGGTAATCCTTATCCGCATACTCTGGCTCTCATCAACCCAGCGGGAGACAACCTCAACATCAAAAGACATGGGTTCACGGGTCCACTAGGACAGCTATCGAGTCTTAAATATACCGTTTATGACGATGCGAATGAAAAACTCTTCACTGTCGTCGACGGTGGCTTTAGCAACATGCCCAGGGTTGCGCTCATCATCGAACACAAGGAAGTTGCGGTGTTCGATTATGGTCTAAACAGACTTGAGATGAAGTGCGTAACGAACATACCGAATTACGCAATAAAAGGTAACTTCCTATTTGGAGATTACGATATATTCAGCCAACAGGAAGTGAAGCTATCTTCAGTTATCGTCCTTCAATGTGATAAACAATCGTGCTTTAGCATACAGGTTTTGGATAAAGCCGAATTAGCCGCCGCAATTGGAATACCTACAGCCATTGCCCTTCTTAGGGCTCGGATTGAAGAGCATCTCGAATAAATCGCAAAAAGCAGTTCGTAACAACATTCAGGAGCTAGATAGTTTTTCTGGCTCCTGAATGTTGTTACGAACATGCACCTTAGCGCTTAAGACTCGTGGTCTGCCAGTCAGCTACGATGCGGGCCCATTTCCTGTGCAAGTCGCGTTCGCGATCGATAAACATGATGGCAAACGCGATAAACAGCAGCATGCTCGCCACCGCAATGGCGTGCAGCCCCATACGCTCGATGCACCAGTTGCCCAGCACGGCGCCAAACACAAAGGTGAAGATCACGCCAAAGTACAGCAGGCCGTTTTCCAAAAAGCCGCGCTTGTGGGTGATGATGTAATCGTCCACGTTTTGCAGGGCGTTGCGCAAGTTGCCGATGCACATGGTCGTAGCGATGCCGTGACCGTGGATCTTGCGGAAGCTCTCGACCTGCATGCCGCAGGCAAACGAGGTGAGGCAGTTGGCGAGCAGGTTGAAATTGCCGCCCGGGATAAAGCTCACGCCCAGCAAGATGACGGCTTCAAAGAACACCGTCACTTGGCGCCAGTGAATCACGCTGCCAAACCGTTCGTGTACCAGGTCGGCAAGCATAATGCCCACGGCAAACGACACCACAGGGAAGAAGTAGCGCCCCGCAAGTGCCCAATTGCCCTCCGAGATGCTCACGCCCACAAGCAGGATGTTGCCCGTCTGCGCGTTTGCGAAAACATGGTCGCGCCCAATGTACGAATACACATCCATAAAGCCGCCGGCGAGCGCCAGGATAATGCCCAGTTCGATGGACTCCGATATCTGTTTGGCACGCTGCATCGTCGTGCATCCTCCTTGTTGACGACCCTCTCGTGCGTTGGCGGAAACATAGCCGCCGTTCATACTGTAACCCATTGACAACATGGCGTGCGCGCGAGACGGCTCCTTCGACACGGGGATACACAGTCTGGAAACAAACGGCACCCGCATCGACGCGCCGATCCGCCAGCTCATGTACTCCACCAGTCTTTTTAGCCCCGTCCCAAAAAGACTGGTTACAATTACGTGCAGCATACTAACAACGGGAGGAATCGTGGCAAAAAAGCCCCAGGACGCTCAGCACAACCAGCACGGCAAGCATGCCCAGCGCGGCCAGCAGCAAAAGCGTGGCGGCAAGGCCCAGGGTGGCCACGCCACTCATGCCCAGGCAGCGCCCTCACGCCCCTGGCGTCCGGGCCGCGACAAGTTCCTCCCCGTCAGCCGCGCCGACATGGATGCGCGCGGCTGGGACCAGTGCGACTTTGTCTACATTTGCGGCGACGCCTACGTGGACCACCCTAGCTTTGGTATGGCCATCGTCAGCCGCGTACTCGACGCGCACGGCTACAAAGTGGGCATCATCTGCCAGCCCGACTGGACCGACCCCGCCAGCATCACGGTGCTCGGCGAGCCGCGCCTGGGCTTTCTCGTCAGTGCCGGCAACATGGACTCCATGGTCAACCACTATTCGGTGACCAAGCACCGCCGCCACACCGACGCCTATACCCCCGGTGGCGAGGAGGGGCACCGCCCCAATCGTGCCGTCACGGTCTACGGCAACCTCATCCGCCAGACGTTCAAGGACGCCCCCATCATCATCGGCGGCATCGAGGCGAGTCTGCGCCGCCTGGCCCACTACGACTACTGGCAGGATAAGCTCAAGCGCTCGGTGCTGCTCGATTCGGGCGCCGACATCCTCATCTACGGCATGGGCGAGCACGCGATCGTCGAGATCGCCGATGCGCTCGACGCGGGCCTGCCCATCGATCAGATCACCTATATCAACGGCACCGTCTACCGCACCAGCTCGCTCGACGAGGTCTACGACTACGACCTGCTGCCCAGCTGGGACGACCTTGCCGCCGATAAGCTCAACTACGCGCGCAGCTTTAACGTGCAGCAGCAGAACATGGACCCCATCACCGGGCATCGCCTGGTAGAACCCTACCCCAACAGCGTCTATGTGGTGCAGAACCCGCCGTCCGCGACGCTTACCACCGACGAGATGGACGAGGTGGCCGAACTCCCCTACGCACGCGATTGGCATCCCGATTACGACGCAGCGGGCGGCGTGCCGGCTTTTGCCGAGATCAAGTTTTCAATCAGCTCCAACCGCGGGTGCTTTGGTGAGTGCTCGTTTTGCGCGCTGACCTTCCACCAGGGCCGCGTACTGCAGATGCGCAGCCACGACTCGATCATGCGCGAGGCCGAGCTGCTCACGCGCGATCCCGAGTTTAAGGGCTACATCAACGACGTGGGCGGACCGACGGCTAACTTTAGCCGCCCGGCCTGTGACAAGCAGCTCAAGCACGGCGTGTGCAAGAACAAGCGCTGCCTATGGCCGAGCGTGTGTAAGAACATGGTGGTCGACGAGAGCGGCTACACGCAGCTGCTGCGCGACCTGCGCCAGCTGCCGGGCGTCAAGAAGGTCTTCGTCCGCAGCGGCATCCGTTTTGACTACACCATGGCCGATGCCTCGGACGAGTTTTTGCGCGAGCTGCTGGAGCACCATGTCTCGGGCCAGCTACGCGTGGCGCCCGAGCATGTGAGCGACGCGGTGCTCTCCGTGATGGGCAAGCCGAGCCGCGCCGTCTACGACGCGTTCTGTCGCAAATTTGAGCGCTTGAACCGTGAATACGGACTCAAGCAGTACGTGGTTCCGTACCTGATCTCGAGCCACCCCGGCTCGACGATGAAGGAAGCGGTGGAGCTTGCCGAGGCTGTGCGCGACATGGGCTACATGCCCGAGCAGGTGCAGGACTTCTACCCCACCCCGTCCACCATGTCGACCTGCATGTACTACACCGGCGTGGACCCGCGCACCATGGAGCCGATCTATGTAGCGCGCGACCCGCACGAGAAGGCCATGCAGCGCGCGCTCATCCAGTATCGCAAGCCCGAGAACTACAAGCTCGTGCGCGAGGCGCTGGAAAAAGCCGGGCGTCGTGACCTGATCGGCTACACCAAGCATTGCCTGATCCGTCCCGTACCGCCGCGCCCGGGCGAGACGTCTGCTGGCGGTGGGCATGGCACCGGCAAGAAGGGCGGCAAGCCGCACGGTGACGCCGGCGCTGGCAAGGGGCCTAAGGGCAGCAAGGGTCACGGCGGCATGTCGCGCGCGCAGAACACCGCAGGCCGCAACCGCGCAGCTCAGGGGCGTCAGGGTGCCAACGGAGGCGGTCGCCGCAACTAGCGAAGTGGTGCACTCGCTGCGTCCATCCCACACGCTTGGCGCAGCGAGCGCATTGCCTCCACCAGGATCACGCCGGCGATCGCGACCGTGATTATCACGTCGAGCGGCGTGTTCACAAACCACAGCAGGCCCATGAGGTACGACCCGGCGTTAAAGGCAAAGTGCAGCAGAATCGTGTAGCGGAGCTTTCCGGTGGTCACGAGCACCCAGCCAAAGACCAGACCGGCGGCGCCGGCGTAGCAGCCCTGCACCCAGTTCATATGCATAAAGCCAAAGACCGCCGCCTGCAGCACAATCGCCGCGGCGATGCCTCGCTTGTCCGGCGCCGCCCAGGGCACCATGGCGCCGTCTTGCGCGTTCGCGCGGCGCCGGCGTTTCCAGAGCGGACGGCACTGCGGGTTAAACGCTCGGAGCGAAAACTCAAAAATGATACCGCGCACCAGCAGTTCCTCGCAAAACGGAGCGCCGAGCACCGTGGTCAGGACGGCCAGATAGCTCGTGTCGCCCATGCCCGTCTCCTCGACAAGCTCGCTGTAATCGGCCGCCGCCTCGGGCAACAGCGACAGCACGGCGTCGGTCACGTAGCCAACGACCACCTGCAGGGCAAGGCCGATCACGATAACGCAGGCGATGCGCCTCCATGCTTTGCCTGCTCCCCCGCCAAGCGGGCGCTCGCCCTGCCAGCGCACCATAAACGAGCGCGGCCACAGATAACGCCACCACAGCAGCGCCATCAAAAACGATACCGTCTGCGCGACGGCCTGAAGCAATTGAATGTCGAGGTCATCGATTGAAAAACCCATGAACACCGATGCGACGCCAAGGGCGGAGAACAAAACGACGCTCAGGGCTATATCGGCAGCGACGACGCCAAAACAGGCAAGCGCCCAAATCATCGCATTGAGCATGCCAACCTCCTCTCGACGGGTAGTCATATAAGAACGTCCCCAACGACTAGTCATTGGGGACGTTCTTCAACGACTAGTTGTTGGGGACAGTCTTTGCCGAAGGCCCCGTTGGGCGAGATGTCGAACGGAAAGGTGCCGCAACGATTGAACGCGGCGATAAACATGCGGATGGCGTTGGACGGCGTGGTGCCCACGAGCTGGGTTGCCGCCGCGAAGGCTGCCTTCTCCTCGGGCAAGACCTTCGCGACAACCGGGGTCATGTGTTCTGCCATGGCGCTTCCTTTTTGAAACGACGGTGGTGCGGATAGATGCGGGCCACGCGGCTGGGCGACGGGCTGTGAAGGCAACCCGATTGGCCCGCATCCGGAGTTTGTTTCTGCGGCGTTGGTATTACTTGGTATTCCTAAGTATTACCCCGCAGATAGAATACCACACCCGACCCCATGGGGACGGAGGAAAACGGATCATTTTGTTGCTGAGTTAGTATTTAGAGCGTGATGATGTCCGAGATATCGAGGGCCTGAGCGTCGGAGGCGTCGTGTGTGGCGAACAGGAGTGTGCGGCCATCGAGGAGGTCGAGCACGACCTCGGCCGTCGCATCGCGCGCGGCGACATCCAGGCCGGTAAAGGGCTCGTCCAGAATCACCGCACCGCCCGGGCACAGCAGGGCGCGAGCGATTTCGACGCGTCGGCGCTGGCCACCCGAAAGCTCGGCCGTACAAGCATGCACGTCGATTCCCGGCACCAGCAGGCGCAACAGGGCTGCGGCACTCGAGGCATCCACGCGTGCATCGGCGCACACGAGCACGTTATCCAAGGCAGAAGCGTCCTCGACCAGACGCGCATCCTGGAACATCATGGAGCACGGTGCGCATTCCCCCGCCGCCAGGGCAAGCAGCGTTGTTTTGCCAGCACCCGAGGCGCCCATCACGCAAGCGCGCCCGCCCGCGGGCACGTTGAGCACCAGACCATCCAGCGCCGGCGCCCAGGGCGCGCGATCGCCCACGGCAAGCGCAAGCTCCGCCACGTCGGCAGCGCCCGCACGACCGTGCAAGCCGCGTCCATGCGACCGTACCGCCGCACGCCATGCCACGGGCCCCGAAGCCCGCAGCAGCCACACCAGCACACGCTCGCATGTCCACGATGCCGCCACGACCAACACGGTCCAAGCCAACAGGTCAGCTGTCTCGATGAGCAGCTTTGCCTGATAGATGCACTCGCCTACAGTACCCACCGCCATGCCGATCAGCTCCGCGGCCACGCCGGCCTTCCAGCTCATGCCAATCACTGCCTGCGCGCACGAAAGCACAAACGGTAGAACTTCGCGCCAGGTATGGGCGCAAAACAGGCGCCAACCCCGTACGCCATGCAGGCGAAACATCTGCTCCAGCGGTTTGTTCACTTGCGCCAAGCCCTCGACCAGCGAGAAATACACGCCCGGCAGCGCCATCAAAAAAACAGCGGCGATGCTCACGCGCGCCGATCCCAGCCAAATGAGCAGCAGGACTACCACGCAGGCGACCGGTGTCGCCTTTACAAACGACAGCGCCGGAGCCACCAGGCGCGCAAACGCCCGCGACCGTGACGAAATCCCGGCAAGCACGCCACCACACACCGCGGCAAGCGCCAGCCCGCCCAGTATCCGCGCGCCCGAGCCCGCCAAAATCGCCCAGGTACCGCCATCGCACACCAGGCGCAGCAGCGCCAAGGCAACCGCGCCCGGCCCCGGTAAAATCAACGGCTGCGCCACCAGCGCCGCCGCAAAGATCCACACGGCAAGCCAAAAGGCGGCGACGGCACCCACTGCCGCCACCGCCTTCGCACGCTCAGTCATTTGTCGAGCAAACGCACGCACGGGCTACTCCATGTAGTAGAAATCGTCAGCCGGGAGCTTACCGCCCACGGCGCTCGCGTCCGCATCGGCCAGCACCTGTAGGTACCCACCGAGCGCCGCCTTCATATCTTTCCCCGTCTGACACACGAGCATGCACCCGGGAATCGCCTTTTCGGCAATCGTGGCATTATCCACGATGCCCGCATCGACCACGGCCTGAGCCCAGTCCGCCGGCGCCGCATTTACGGCCTCAACGCTCGCCGCATGGCAGCTCAAGAACTCCGCCACGGCCTCGGGATGCTCCTCGGCAAATGCACGGCGCACCACGGTCACGCCCGTCAGCAAACGGGAGCCCGTGTCACCCGCGAGCTCGTCCCACGCGTCGGTCAGGCTCACCGGTACCGACAGACTGCCCTCGCTCTTGGCGATGGCAGCGGTCTTGAATGGCTCCGGCAGCACGCCCACGGCGGACGGGTCGGCAAGCAGGGCCGACAGCACCTCGGTGGGCTCGCTCTTAAACTCGAGCGTCACTTGACCGGTCAGGCCCGCGCGCTCCAGCAGGTAGTTCATGACGTACTCCGGCGTGGTGCCCTTGCCCGTCATGTAGACGGTACGACCCGCCAGATCGCCAAACGAGGCCACGCCTGCGTCGCCCGTCACAACGTTCAGCACGCCCAGCGTGTTGATGTCGATGACCTGCACCGCACCCTCGGTCTTGTTGTAGAGCACGCTCGCCAAGTTGGCCGGCACCAGGGCAATGTCGATATCGCCCTGAATGACCTTGGGCACAATCTCGTCGGCCGCGGCGCTGATCGCAAAGTCGAACTCATTGTCCGTCTCGCCATCGGCAGCCTGGTCCATAAACTGCACCAGACCGATCGACGTCGGTCCCTTGAGCGAGGCAACGCGCACCTCGACCGACTCAGCGGCAGCGCCACTCGCCGCAGACCCAGCAGCCGAACCCGCAGAAGACCTCGCCCCCGCAGCTCCGCCGCCACAGCCAACCAGCGCAAGCGACAACGCGCCCGCGGCAAGCGCCGAGGCAAATCCCCGGCGCGACATTTCAAAATCAAACGCGCGCATCGCTAGCACGTCCCCTCGTTAGGCATCGTCCATGCGTGATGGTCGGTATGCAGCAATCCCTCGGCCAGCGGCGACAGCGGCGCACCCAAGAACTCGCGATAGCACGCCTGGACATCGGGATTCTCGTGCGAGAAGCGAATCTTGGCGTTCGCATCGAGGCCCCACAGTACCTGGCCGCGCTCGGCTGCCAGCTCACAGCCGTCATGGATGGGCTGACCGCCGCCACCGACGCAGCCGCCCGGGCACGCCATGACCTCAACGAAGTCATAGCTCACGCGACCGTCGCGAATCGCGTCGAGCAGACGGGCGGCGTTGCCCAGCCCGTGCGCCACGGCGACGCGCACCTTGGTGCCATCGATATCGGCCACGGCTTCCTTCCAGCCGTCCAGGCCGCGCACGTCGGTAAAGAAGTCGGCGTCGGGGTTCTTGCCCGTCACCAGGTAATAGGCCGAGCGCACGGCGGCCTCCATCACGCCGCCCGTGGCGCCAAAGATCACACCCGCGCCCGTGCCAAAGCCCAGCGGCGTATCGAGCGGCTCCTCAACCAGCGTGTCCACGCTCACGTGGCTCGCGCGGATCATGCGCACCATCTCGCGCACCGTCAGCGCAACGTCCACATCGGGCGCGCCGCCCTCGCCCATCATGCTCGGCAGCGCGCACTCGGCCTTCTTGGCCGTGCACGGCATAACGGACACCACGAACAGACGCTCGGGCTCCACGCCCAGCACCTTGGCGTAGTAGATCTTGGCGATGGCGCCGAACATCTGCTGCGGCGACTTGGACGTGGACAGGCTGTCGACAAACTCCGGATAACGCGCCTTCACAAAGCGAACCCAACCCGGGCAGCAGCTCGTAAACATGGGCCAGCCGCGGCTGTCACCTTCGCCCTTGGCGGCGGCGCCCAGGCGCCCGAGCAGCTCGGAGCCCTCCTCCATAATGGTGAGGTCGGCCGAGAAATCGGTATCGAACACGTATTCAAAGCCCGCGCGACGAAGCACGCAAGCCAGGCGCTCGACGGTAGCCTCCTCGCGCGGAATGCCGAGTTCCTCGCCCCAAGCGCTACGCACGGCCGGCGCGATCTGCACCACCACGATCTTGTCGGGATCGGCGAGCGCGTCAAACACGGTCTCGGTATCGTCGCGCTCGCGCAGTGCGCCCGTCGGGCAATGCGTAATGCACTGGCCGCACGCGACGCAATCGGTCTTGCCGATCGGCGCGCGCCCACGGGTACCCACGGCGGTATGCGTGGCGCGGTTGGTCAGGTCCCAAATCCCCAGGCCCTGCACGCTCTCGCACACCTTGATGCAGCGCATGCATTTAATGCACTTATCGTTTTCCCGGATGATGGGGAAATCGAAGTCCCAGCCCTCGCGTGCCAGGTGCTGCTCGTACGGCAGGTAGAAGATGCCCAGGTCGTTGGCGATGGTCTGTAGGTTGCAGTTGCCGCTGCGCACGCAGCTCGTGCACTGCGAATCGTGCTGGGACAGCAGCAGCTGCACGTTGGTGCGACGGGCCTCGCGGGCCTTGGGGCTGTTGGTGTGGACCACCATGCCGTCGAGCACGTAGTTGTTGCAGGCGGCAACCAGCTGGTCGCAGCCCTCAACCTCGACCACGCACACGCGGCAGCCGCCGATCTCGTTCAGATCGCGCAGATAGCACAGGGTGGGAATCTGAATGCCGACGGACTTGGCCGCATCCAGGATCGTGGTGTGCTCAGGAACCACGACCTCGCAATTATCGATCGTGAGCTTGACCATATTGTGCGCTCCGTTTTCGGTGTTGTCGCCGACAGTGGTGTTGTTGGGCTCTACCATTCCAGGTTCCTCCCTCCGCGGAACGCGCCAAAGCCAAAGTGATCGCAGCGCAGGCAGCGGCCCGCCTCCTGGCGCGCCTCCTGCTCGGTGAGACCCTGCTCGACCAGATTCCAATCGTGAATACGCTCGCCGGCCTCGCGCTCGCCTAGCTCGCAGCGGCCGCACTCATGCTTACCCTTAAACTGGACGGTCGGCAGCTCGACCTCGAGCTTGATCTTGTGGTCGAAGCCTAGGTAGTGGTCGATGTTTGCCGACGCCACGCGGCCGGCATTGATAGCGCGGATGACGGTGGCGGGGCCGGTCTGGCAGTCGCCGCCGCTAAAGAGGCCATCGAAGTTGGGCACGGCGCCGTCCGAATCGGTGACGACGCAGCCCCACTTGCAGGCAATGCCCATCTCCTCAAACGGCTTGGAATCGATGTCCTGGCCAATGGCGACGAACACGCGCTCGCAGGGGATGACGCGCTCGGGCGTGGCAGCGGCACGCGGAGCCGGACGACCGCGGCGGGGCTCACCGATAATCTGCGGCTGCACGCGCAGGCCGCTCACGCGACCGTCCTCGCCCGTCTCGATGGCGAGCGGGGCCGTCAGCTCCAGCACCTCACAGCCCTCGGCCTGGGCACCGGCGATCTCGGCGTCCTGGGCCGTCATATCGCAGATGCGACGGCGGTAGACGATGCTTACCTTTTCGGCACCGCAGCGCACAGCAGAGCGAGCCACGTCCATGGCAACGTTGCCGCCGCCGATGACGCACACGCGTTGGCCGCTCAGGTCGGGCAGCTCGTCGTCACCGATGGCGCGCAGCATCTTGACGGCCGACTCAACGCCGGGCGCCTCCTCGCCCGGAAGGCCGAGCTTCTTATCGCTGTGGGCGCCAATAGCCAGGTAGACGGCATCGAACTCGTCGCGCAGGCGGGCAAGTTCCTCGCCGTTGACGGAGTGGTCGAGTTCTACGTCGATGCCGGCGCTCAAGATCCAGTCGATCTCGGCCTGCAGGCGCTCGCGCGGCAGACGGTAGCTGGGAATGCCGTAGCGCAGCATGCCGCCCAGGTGGTGGCGCTGCTCAAAGATGGTCACCTTATGGCCCATCACGGCCAGGTAGTAGGCACAGGAAAGGCCGGCCGGGCCGCCGCCGATCACGGCGACGCGCTTGCCGGTGTTGTCCACTACATGGGGCTTGTGGTCGTTGAGGTCGCTGTGCTCAACGGCAAAACGCTTGAGGGCGAGGATGTTCATGGGATCGTCGACCATGCCGCGACGGCAGTGCATCTCGCAGGGATGCTCGCACACCAGGCCGCAAACGAGCGGCAGCGGGTTGTTCTTGCGGATAACCTTGACGGCGTCGGCATAGCGGCCGGCCTCGACGAGCGAAATGTAACCGGGAATGTCGACGTGCGCCGGGCAGCCCGAGACGCACGGGACGCGGGCCTCGCGGTCAAAGCCACAGGAGTGCTCGCGGATATGATGCTCAAAGTCGTCGCGGAAACCGCGGATAGCCGTAAGCGCCATGGCGCCGGCCTCGTAACCGATGGCGCAGTCGCTCGAAAGGTAGATGGTGCGGGCCGTGCGCTCAATCAGGTTGAGCGTGGACTCATCGGCGCGCCCTTCGAGCACATCGGCGAGCAGGTCGCTCAGCGCACTCAGGCCCACGCGGCAGGGCGTGCACTTGCCGCAGCTCTGGGTGGAGCACAGGTTAACGAGCGCTGCCGTAAACTCAACGGGACACGGGGCGAGCGAACTCACCGCCAGACGGCGTCCGAGTGCATCGTGCAGGTCATCCATGACGGCCTGAGCGTGGCTGCGTTCCATTACGTGCAGTCTAGCCATAAGATCCCCTCTCACATGGCAGCCCGGAGGCGAGGCCGGGCGAAGTTGCTACACGCACAACACTGGCCTATAAAGTTGTTTGGCAGCGACACGGTTCGGCAGGCGGTATGAAATGTCACCCTCGGCGGTGAAATAGAACATTACCGCAGATAAATGCCATATTTGGTAAAACGCGTTACCAAATGACAATGCCCCGCCCACGCAATCACGTGGACGGGGCATTGCTCCAGGTATGCGGCCAGCGACCCTGTTGCTTTTACTTAAGCTCGGGCCAGTAACCCTTGTTGGCCTCGATCATGTCGTCGAGAACTTCCTTGGCAACCTTCATCGAAGGCACGGTCTTGTTGAGCGTAAAGGCCTTGAGCGCCTTCTCGTAAGAACCCTCGATCGTAGCCTCGACCACGAGCTTCTCGGAGTTCAGCTGCTGCATCATGAGGCCCTGCTGGAACAGAGGAATGTTGTCGCGGCTGATGACCTCGGGGCCATTCTTGCCAATGTAGGCAGGCAGCTCGACCATAGCGTCGTAGGGCATGTTGGGGATAGCGCCCTTGTTCTCGCAAATGACCAGGAAGCGCTGCTTGGTGTCGTTCTTCAGAGCGATAGCCAAATCGGCAATCCAGTCGCCGTGGCTGCCCGCATAGAACGTGCTCTCGTCGATCTCGCCCGTCTTCTCGTAGTGGTCGATGCCGTCGAAGAGGTTCTTCTCACGCGTCTCCTCAACCTCGTTAGCACGGGTGCGCTCGGGGTTGGAATGCTCGACGAACTCCTTCTGCTGCAGGTAGTAGTTCAGATACGTGTTGGGCAGGTACTCCGGGAAGCACTCCATGATCTCGTACTCGCCCTTCCAGACGTAGTACCAGCTGCCCTTGGTGTGGCGGTTCTGCTCGGGGTGCTCGTCAGTGGCCTCCTCGGGCTTCTTTGCCATGAGCGAGCCCATGCCCTTGAGGTAGGAGTCGGGCAGCAGAATCTCATGCTCCTTGATGTACTCGCGCAGCTGCGGGAGCACCTCCTCGCCCTTGTGGCGGATCGAGGTGAACCAACCAAAGTGGTTGAGGCCAAAGTAATCGTACTCGACATCCTTCTTGTCGATATCGAGTGCGGCGCAAACCACGTCGATGATCGCGATCGGCATGTCGCAGATGTTGATGATGCGAGCGTTGGGGCGCAGGACGCGGCAGCCCTCGGAGACGATGGCGGCAGGGTTGGAGTAGTTAAGAATCCAGTAGTCCTTCTTGGCGTACTTCTCAACGTCATCGATCAGCTCGACCATGGGGAAGATGGTGCGCATGCCGTAGGCAAGGCCGCCGCAGCCGCAAGTCTCCTGGCCCACGCAGCCGTGACGCAGCGGAATCTTCTCGTCCTGCTCGCGCATGGCATAGCCGCCCACGCGCATCTGGGCAAACACGAAGCTCGCGTCCGTAAAGGCAGTCTCCTTGTCGGTGGTCACCGTGAGCTTGATGTCCAGGCCAAGGTCCTCGTGCAAAATCCAGTCCACGAGCACGCCGATCTTGCGCTGGCGCTCCTCGTTGATGTCGTACAGACGAATCTCGTCAACGTCGAGCTCGTCCTTGCGCAGAGCGATGGACTTGACGATGCCGGGGGTAAAGGTGGATCCGCCACCACACAGAGTAATGATCATTGTTTACTGCTCCTTCTCAATTGCGTTTTCGACCTTGTCGCGCATCTCGGCGACCTTCATGCCAAAGATGATCTGGATATTGTTGCCGTTGCGGTTGATGCCGCTGTTGGGCACGTGGTTAATGAGGTTCTCATTGATGAGGTCCGGGTTCTTAACGTTCACGCGGAGACGCGTAAAGCAGTTCTCGAGCTCCTCGATGTTGTCCTTGCCGCCAAGACCTGCGACCAGGTCGGCAATACCTGCATCGACGCCCTCTGCGGGAGCCGCGGCAACAGCGCCCTGCTTCACCGCGACAGACGCGGCGGCCTCGCCCTCGGCAACGGACTCGGCGAGCTCGGACTCCTCCTCGCGACCAGGCGTGTGGAGGTTGAGCTTCTTAATAAGGAAGGTGAAGAGGAAGAAGTACAGCGCAGCGTTGACGATTCCAAGCACCAGCATAACCGGCCAGTTGGTCTTATCGACACCGAGGACCAGGTTGGAGACCACGATGTTGATGATGCCGCCTGCAGTCGAAGCGGGCACGGAGAGGACCTTGAGCAGAACCAGGAAGATGCCGGAAAGAACCGAGTGAACGACAAAGAGCACGGGAGCGGCAAAGACAAAGAGGAAGTCCATGGGCTCGGTGACACAGGAGAGCACGGCGGTGATGATCAGCGGGATGATAACGGCCTTGGTCTTGTCCTTGTTCTGCTTGTAGGCGGTGAAGATAAAGGCGAGACCGATACCGATGTAGGGCCACAGGTTGTTGAAGGTGTAGCTGTTGAAGTAGGTGCTATCGGAGAAGGGCTGGCCCGTCATTGCCATCTCGGCGACACGGATGGGATAGGCGCCGGCGATAACCTGATCACCCAGCGTCAGGGTGCCACCCACATCGGAGAACTGGAACGGGGTGTAGATGAGGTGGTGCAGACCGGTGGGAACGAGCAGCTTGTTGAGCATGCCGTAGATAAAGAGGCCGATGTTGCCCGACTCCTTAATGATGCCGGCAACGGAGGAGATGGCACCCTGAACCGGAGGCCAAACGATGCAGAAGCCAGCGCCCATGATCCAGGAGATGATGATCATGATCAGGAACGGAAAGCGAACGCCCGAGAACATCGAAAGGGCAATGGGGAACTGCTTGTTCGAGTACTTGTTGAACACGGCACCGGTGATGCAACCAAGAATGATGCCGCCAAACACGCCGGTATCGAGCACCTGAATGCCCATAACGGTGCTCTGGCCGGTTCCGGTAAGGCCGAGCATGCCGCTCGCCTCGGCAAGAGAACCAGTGGCGTTGAGCACGATGTTATTGGCCTGCAGGAACAGGAAGAACGACATCAGGGCGATCAGCGAGGCATGGCCCTTGTTCTTCTTTGCCATGGCGCCGGCGATGCCCACGCAGAACAGAATCGAGAGGTTGTTGATGATAAACATCAGCGACTGATAGACAACGGCGCCCACAAGCTGGAACGGACCGGAGCCCAGCACAGGGATCACGGCGCAGATGGTCTTGTTGGTCAGAATGATGCCCACGATGAGCAGGATGCCGGCAACCGAGAGATACATCATCGGCTGAACGATCGACTTCGCGAACACCTCCAACGGCGCTTTGAAATTGAACTTCTTTTTTGCGGTCATAGCGGTACTCCCCTTCCTTTTCCGCAAATTAAGACAGGTGTGCCCTGGACAAGACCGTGAGCCTTGCCTTATATCAATCGATGTGTGGGCACGTTATGCCTAGAGACCAGGTTCTCCAAGCAGGTTAACAATGTGATATGCGAGATAACTCTTCTCGGCATCGGTAACGACAATGTTATAGGTAGACGCCAAGTGGTCGGCAATTGACTCCGCGCACGAGAACGCCCTCGGATACGCCGTTTCATCGATACGGAACAGCGCGTCGCCATTGACCTGCCCCGCCGCGGGATCGAGCGCTCGCTGCGCAAAAAACTGCAGATGGCGAACGAAACGCTCGTACGGCAACGAGGTGACGTCAAGGGTCGTGGCATAGTGCTCGGAAACAATCGCGAGCACGTCGCGAACAAGCTGGACCGAAACAATCAGACGGTCAGAGCGCTGCGGCATGGTGGCGTTGACGATATGCAGCGTAATGAAACCCTGCTCTTCTTCGCTCATCTGGATGCCCATATACTCCTTGATAATCTGCAGCGCACGGCCCGCAAGCGCATACTCCTTGCGATAGAACTGCTGGATCTCGAGCAGCAACGGATTCTCGCAGGGGACGCCCTTACGCTCGCGCTCCAAAGCAAGACTGATATGGTCTGCGAGAGCAATGAGAATCTTGTCGTTGATATCAACATTGAGCTCTCGACGGAGCATCTGAACAATGTCCTCGGAAATCACGAGGTTGACGGTGGGGATGGACTCCAAAAGATGTGCCAAGCGATCAATCGTACGCGAATCCTGAGAAGTGCCCTCCTGCAGCGCATAGGTCTTTTCGACCGATGCATCATCGATAGCGTCGCCGGCATGACGGCCAAAGCAGAGGCCTCGACCGATGACGATGAGCTCGGAGCCATCGTCCGAAGTGACCATTGCGACGTTATTGTTGAAAACTCACTTGATAACCACGGCACCCACCACAAGAATTTACTCGGAAAGCCAGACGACAGGCTCTTTAACAGCAACAGGGCCGGAAGCATGCTCACGAAGAGTCGACTTCTCCGAGCGCTCGCACACGATAACGAAGACCGTAGGATCGAAGCCGGCGGCGCGGACCGCGTCGAAATCGACCTCGACGAGGGGCTGGCCCGCGTCAACATGGTCACCCTGGGCAACAAGCGCATGGAAGCCCTTGCCCTCAAGTTTAACAGTGTCGATTCCGATATGCAGCATCACCTGAGCAGAGCTGTCGTCGGACATGATGCCCAGCGCGTGCTCAGTCGGAAACAGTGCCGCGACGGTACCGGAGACAGGAGCGCACACCGTTCCCTCTTGGGGAACCACGGCAACGCCATCGCCCACGGCACGGCTGCTAAAAGCGGGATCATTGGTATTTTCTAGATGAACAAGCTCGCCGGAAACAGGAGCGAGGATTTCGAACTCGGAAGTTGCAGTCTTCTGCTCATCCGAACCGCCCATCAGGCGAGAAAAGAAACCCATGGTGGCATGTCCCTTCATAAATATAGCCCAACCAAAATCAAGCGAATGCATCCACAGAGACACACCCGTTCAAAGACTTTGGTTAGGCCCACGTCCGAGGGACTCGGTAACCTTCCGCATTTCTTTTTACGGGAGCTATTGTAGACAAGCCCAAAGCCAGAACAATCATTATGACCGGTGAGCGGTATTTTTTCTTCGATAAACGGTATTTAGGCGGCACTTAGGGACGTTCCTTTCCCGCCGGCACCCAGGGACACTCCTTGCAGCAATTTCGCATGCGTTAGATGAAGAGCTCGCATTCCTTCCGCACGACGCAAGCCTTGCTCAGCATCTGGGAAACAGCGGATAGCTTGTTGGGATCAAGCTTGCGAGCGCCTCGCGGGCATACGGCGATGCAGCGCATGCAGGAGATGCACGCCTCGTCAGCTGCTCGCTTGGGGTCGCCCTTGTCGATAGCACAAACGGGACACGCCGCGGCGCATGCACCGCAGGAGACGCATTCCTCTGTTGCCTCGGGTGCCATACGGCGACCTCCAGCTTGTTTATAAGGGCGATTGCCGGGGATAGAGGGCTCGGACGCATCCTCAGCCAACAGCTTTTGCTGAATTTGTTGCGCAAACTCTGCGAGCTGCGCCGCATCCTGCGCATCCGGTCGCCCAGCAGCAAACTGACGAGCAACGGAATGCTCAGCAATAGCAGAAACAGCTGCAACCACCCTAAATCCGGCGCGCTTCGCAACGTCCTCCAGCTCTACGAGCGTGTCCTCAAACGCGCGGTTTCCGTATACACAAACCAAAACAGCCCGAGCCCCGTTGCCGCGCACCATGCCCAACCGGTCAGCCACCACAGCCGGGATTCTACCGGCATACGCCGGCACAGAGATTACGGCCACGTCGTCCTCAGTCATCGAGACAGCGCTGAGATCTAGCCCGCTATCGGTCAGATCGACGGTAACGGTATTATTGTCCAGCGCCCCGGCCACAAGGCCAGACACCTTCCGCGTTCCACCCGTCGGACTAAACACAATTTCGAATACGCTCATCGAGGCACCCTCTCCCTACGCCTAGCAACGCGTCAAGCCGTTTTCACATTCAGACAGAGTATACGGCGCATGGGGGGAGCTCCCCGTTTTGGTGCGCCAGGCACCCCAATGCACCCACCCTACGCTGTCTGCCTCTTCGTTTTGCATAAATTACGGTACAGATTGTATATATTTACGGGATATCGCCGCGTTCTCCTGAGGTACCCCATCCTGGCCCGTGCAAAAAACGGAGTATTCTGCAACGTGACCGCGCCAGCACCGCCGCGGGTGGGCAAAACTGTAGGGCGCCGTATCGTTCTAAGTCCCGACATGGCGAGAATGACGCGCCCCTGCTCCGGAAAACGGCGAAATCTGACTCGGAACGCTCGCTAGGGATATCCGAAGGCCACCGTTGGCGACGTCGAATCATATGCAGACAACTCGAACTGCAGAATACTCCAAAAAATGCACGGCGCACCCCATAGGACCCATTGCTGCATGGCGGAAAATAGGTCCTCAGCATCCCCCAGATGCATTCCCGAGAAAATCACGTTTGAATTAGCGATGGACACGGCAAACAAAAGGGCCCGAGCGTTGTTTGCTCGGGCCCTTAGCTTGTCTCACGCTAGCGCGCGATGCGCATCTTACTTGCGCTTGCCGCCGCCGTCGCCGGGACGACGGGAGCTGCCGCCGCGCTTGCCGCCACGATTGTTACCATAGCTGCTACGGTTATCGCGACCGCCGGCACGACCGCCGCGGGAGCCGGCCTGGTTGCCGCCGCGCCCGCCGCGATAGCCGCCACGGCGCTCCTCGCGGGTGTCGTCGTAGTTGCGCCAGTCATCGCGACGATCGCGGCTGGCACGCGGATCGCGACGATCACGCGACTCATTCGAACGACCGGCGAGGCTGCGACCACCGTTGCCACGAGCGCCCTCGCGACGCTCGCCACCGCGGCCGCCCTCGCGGCCTCCGCGCTCGTCAAAGCGCTTGCCGCCGCGGGACTCGCCGCCGCGGGTACCACGCTCGTCACGCGAGCCACGGCCTTCGCCGCCACGGCGCTCATCGCGCCCGCCGCGCTCGCCATCGCGACCGGAGCGACGACGGTCACCCGAACCGCGCTTGCCACCGCGCGAACCGCGGCCCTCGTCCTCGCGCTCGACACGACGACGGCCACCGCGATCCCCATCCTCGCGACGGCGGCGATGCGCCTCGCCCTGGAACTGCTTGGCACGACGCTCGGCACGGTTACCGCGCGGGGCCTGCTCGACGGCAGCGGCACCGCCGCGCTCCTCGGCAGCTACCTCGCGGGCCACGCTCTCAACAGCCTCGTCTACGCGAGCCTGAACGCCCTCGCGCACGCGGGTCTTGCCGCCGCGCTTGGGACGGCTCGGACGCTCGCCGTCGCCGCGGCGCTCGTCGCGACCGCGGTTGGAACGACCGGCAACATCGCCGTAATCGTCGCCGTTGCGCTTGCCGTCGCGACGCGCCTGCTCAAGCTTCTTCTTGCTCTTGGACTTGCCGCGCTTGGTCTTCTTCTTCGCCTTAAAGGCCGCAGGGTCGCGCTCGGGATCAACCGCGGGCGGGTTGGGACCCACGTGCAGGTCGCCGGCCTCGTAGATGTCGGCGGTCTTGTCCATGAGCTTCTCGATCTCGTAGAACTCGTCCACGTCCTGCTCGGTCACAAACGTGATGGCCCAGCCCAGCTCGCCGGCGCGGCCCGTACGGCCAATGCGGTGGATATAGTCAGTCGGCTCGGCCGGCACGTCAAAATTCACAACGTAGCGCACGTCGCTAATGTCGATGCCGCGGGCGAGCACGTCGGTTGCCACCAGCACGTCGACGGTGCCGTCGCGGAAGGCCGAAAGGGCACGCTCGCGCTGGGCCTGGCTGCGGTTGCCGTGAATCGCGGCGGCCTTGATGCCCTTACGCTCCAGACGACGGCAGCAGCTGTCGGCGCGGTGCTTGGTGCGCATAAAGACGATAGTGCGCTCCGGACCCTCCTTCTTGAGGAACTCGGGCAGCAGGTTGTTCTTGGCCTCGATGGACACCGGGAACACAAGCTGGTCAACGGTGTCGGCGGTCGACGTGGCGGGCGCGATCTCCACGCGAGCCGGGTCGCTCACCAGGTCGGTGATCTCGCCCACGGCCTCCTCGTCGAGCGTCGCCGAGAACAGCAGCGTCTGGCGCTCGGCCGGCGTCTCGCGCACAATGCGGCGGACGGCGGGCAAAAAGCCCATGTCGAGCATGCGGTCGGCCTCGTCGAGTACCAGCACTTTGACCTCGTCCAGGTGGCAAGCGCCCTGCTCGATCAGATCGACCAGACGGCCCGGCGTGGCGACCAGAATGTCGCAGCCGTACTTGAGCGCCGCGGTCTGCGGCTTGTAGCTCACGCCGCCCACGACGGTCACGGCAACGTGGCCCGTGACGTCGGCGATCTTGCTCGCGACCTCGTCGATCTGCTGGGCGAGCTCGCGCGTGGGGGTGATGACGAGCATCACGGGGCCACGGCCGTTGCCCTCGGGCTTTTTAGCACCGCGACGGCGGTTGCGGCCGCCGCGCTCGCGCACGGGTTTGGGAGGAGCGATGTGCTCCAGATTGTTCATGGTCGGCAGCAAAAAAGCGGCCGTCTTGCCGGTGCCAGTCTGAGCGGCAGCAAGCAGGTCGCGGCCCTCGAGCACCACGGGGATTGAGCCGGCCTGCACGGGCGTCGGCGCCGTGTAGCCCAGGTTCTCGATGGCACGAAGCATCTCGTCGGAAAGGCCCAGCTCGTCAAAGGCGGGCAGGCTCTCGGTAGCGGACTCGACGGCCTGGGCGGCGCTGGCCTCGTCGGCAGCATCGAAGGCAGCCTGGGTCATGGCCTCGCGGGTCTCGTCCAGAATCTCGGCGTCCGTGACGTCGGATACAGAATTACGCATATGTTGTTGTTCCTTATCTGCACGCGCAATGAGCACGGCATGCGGCCGCGCGGGCGTGCTTGGTAGTGCGCTAATACATACAAAAACAGGTGCGCACAGAGAGGACGTTGCTCAGCACGCTGGCGATCGCTTTGGCAGCCCTATCACGCGCCGTCCAGACGCAGCAGCTCTAAGCGATGGAGCAGATTCGCCGCGGGTTAGTATACCCGTGCTTCGCATGCCCCCACGTAAACCACAGATGACGGGGCGGTCGGGGCCGATTGTCTCAATCTGTAACAGTTACGAGACAAAACCGGGTCTACACATTACAGATTGAGACGAACTCAAACATCGCAAAACATAATCTCGATCTGAAACAGTTAGAGGTCATTTTCCCCGCTAGATGTTACAGATCGAGATGTTTGACATGAGCTGCCAACGATTGAGCAGCCACCCGCATCTGTAGCGAAATGTCATACATTCTCACCTCCACTGGACACCCCCTGGGGGTATGGGTGTATAGTATCGGCAGGTTAACAATTCCAACACCGAACCACGGAAAGGAGAAGCCATGGCTCAAGATAAGTTCGACGTGGGCGGCATGACATGCGCCGCCTGCCAGGCGCACGTGGACCGCGCCGTAAGCAAACTCGACGGCGTCCAAAGCGTCGCGGTCAACCTACTCGCTGGTTCCATGATGGTCGACTATGACCCCGCGCAGGTCACCTCCGACGATATCTGCACCGCCGTCGACCGTGCGGGCTACTCGGCCTCACCCGTCGATGCGGGCACCGGTGCCGCCGGCTCAAGCGGCAACACGCAGGTCAGGTCCGGCGCCGCCCACATGGAGTCGCCCACCAAAAAATTGGAGGCCGCCGCCTCTGCCATGCGCGCCCGCCTCATCGTCTCGATCGCCTTCCTCATCCCGCTGTTCTACATAGGCATGGGGCACATGCTCGGTTGGCCACTGCCCGGCATCTGCACGGACCACATCCACAGCATGACGCTCGCCCTCACCGAGCTTGTCCTGCTCATCCCCATCGTCTACGTCAACGACGCATACTTTATCAACGGCTTCAAATCACTCGTGCACGGCGCGCCCACCATGGACGCTCTCATCGCCGTCGGCGGCACCGCCTCCATCGCTTGGTCGCTCTATGCCATGTTTATCATGGCCGACCAGCTGGCCACAGGTCAGGTGCACGAGGCCATGATGACGGGCATGGACAACCTGTATTTTGAGAGTGCGGGCACGATCCTGTCGCTCGTCACCGTGGGCAAATACCTCGAGACGCGCAGCAAGTCCAAAACCGGCGGCGCCATCGAGGCGCTGATCGACCTGGCGCCCAAGACCGCGACCGTCGTTGCCGACGACGGTACCGAAACCACCGTCGACGTCGACAGCATCCTTCCCGGCCAGGTCCTGCGCGTGCGCCCCGGAGAGTCCATCCCCGTCGATGGCGTGGTGCTCGAAGGCAGCTCGGCCGTGGACGAGAGTGCGCTCACCGGCGAGTCCATCCCCGTGGAAAAGACCGCCGGCGACACCGTCAACGCCGCCACCGTCAACCGCACCGGTTCGTTTACCTTCCGCGCCACGCGGGTGGGTGCCGAGACATCGCTCGCCAAGATCATCCAGCTCGTCGAGGACGCCAACGCCACCAAGGCGCCCATCGCCCGCATGGCCGACAAGGTCGCCGGCGTGTTCGTGCCCGTGGTGTTCGTGATCTCGGCCGTGACCTTTGCGGTGTGGATGGCACTGACCGGCAGCATAAACGAGGCGCTCACCTCCGCCGTGGCCGTGCTGGTGATCAGCTGTCCGTGCGCACTGGGTCTGGCCACGCCCGTCGCCATTATGGTGGGCACCGGCAAGGGCGCCGAAATGGGCATTCTGTTTAAGAGCGCCGAGGCGCTAGAGAACCTGCGCAGCGTGGGCACCGTCGTGCTCGACAAGACGGGCACCGTCACCCGCGGCAAGCCGGCCGTGACCGATATCGTGGTTGCCGCACGCGCCGACGGCTCGCCCGCCATGAGCGAAAAGGCGCTGCTCAAGCTGGCCGCCGCGCTGGAGCGCTCGAGCGAGCACCCGCTGGCCGAGGCGATTATGGCCGAGTGCGAGTCGCGCGGAATCGTCGCGCGCATGGTCGAGGACTTTGCCGCCGTGCCCGGGCGAGGCGTTACGGCACGCGAGGGGCAGAATGTCATCGCAGCCGGCAACGTGCGCCTGATGAACGAGCTGGGCGCGGAGGTGCCCGCCGGTCTTGCCGAGAAGTTCGCTGCCGAGGGCAAGACGCCGCTGTTCTTTGCCAAGAACGGCGAGCTTGCCGGCACCATTGCCGTGGCTGACGAGGTCAAAGAAACGAGCGCCGAGGCCATCGCCGCGCTCCGCAAGCTCGGCGTCGACGTGCGCATGCTCACCGGCGACAACCGCGTGACGGCCGAGGCCATCGCCCGCCGCGTGGGACTCACCAGCGAACAGGTTATCGCCGACGTCCTCCCCGCCGACAAGGAACGCCACGTGCGCGAACTGCAGGATGCGGGCGGCAAGGTCGCCATGGTGGGCGACGGCATCAATGACTCCCCCGCCCTGGCGCGCGCCGACGTGGGCCTTGCCATTGGCACCGGCGCCGACATCGCCAAGGAGGGCGCCGACGTGGTGCTCATGCGCAGCGACCTCATGGACGTCGCCCGCGCCATCGAGCTGTCGCGCGCCACGATCCGCAACATCAAGCAGGACCTGTTCTGGGCACTGTTCTACAACGGTATCGGCATTCCGCTCGCCGCGGGCGTGTTCTTCCCGCTCACCGGATGGCAGCTCTCGCCGATGTTTGGAGCTGCGGCCATGAGCCTGTCGAGCGTGTGCGTCGTAAGCAATGCGCTGCGCCTGCGAACCTTTAAGCCCAAAGTGGCAAAATAGGTTCACCCTTAAGTCCATTTAGAACGGGTTTTCCAGGTGCCCGAGATTGACCTGAAAGAGGAGCGACGCGTACTTTGGTACGCGAGCGACGGCTTGAAGGCCAAGGTCGGGTGCCTGGGAAAGCCGACACAACAGAGAGGAATACCGATGCGATACACAATCAAGACTTCCGGCCTCATGTGCGGCCACTGCGACGCCACCGTCGAGACGGCGTTGCTCAACGTTGCCGGCGTGACCGACGCCGACGCCGATCACGAGACCCAGACCGTCCAGGTTGAGTGCGCCGACACCGTGACCGCCGAGCAGCTCGCTGCCGCCGTCGAGGGCGCCGGCGAGAAGTTCCACGCCCTGTCCGTGACCGCCGCGTAGCAGCTACCAGAAGCATTCGACCCCATCGACCAGAAACGAGGACCCGCCATGATGGCAGACCACAAATCGGTGACCCGCATGCTCAAGACGGCACGCGGCCAGATCGACGGCATCTTGCGGATGGTCGATGAGGACCGCTACTGCGTCGATATTTCCACGCAGCTCATGGCAACGCAGGCGCTCATTGCGCGCATCAACGCCGACGTGCTCAAGGCGCATATCGAGGGCTGCGTGACTTCGGCAATCGAATCGGGCGACGAAGACCTCAAGGCCGCCAAGCTCGCCGAGATCGAACGCGTCGTCGACAAGCTCTCCAAGTAATTGGGGCATTGGGGACGGACTGCTTTGCACCTTCTTGGTGCATCGGGGACAGGTATGTTTGCACCACCTTGGTGCAGATTGACCTGTCCCCCTTGCTCTAAATCGGGTATAAAGGCGTGCAGCATATCGAACGAAAGGCAATTTGCATGAATGACTTTATGAAGGGCCGCAATGGCGCCGATGAGCTCACCATCGTTATGGGCTTTGTCGGCATCGTCATCGCGATGATCGGATCGATAGCCCATATCCAGTGGCTCAGCTGGATTGCCATCGCCGTAATCGTGATTGGCGTGCTGCGCGGCCTGTCCAAAAATATCGATGCACGTCGCAAGGAAAACGCGGCCTTTGTCGCCGCGACCGCTAACGTCCCCGGCCTGGGCAAGTTCGTAGCGAGCTTGGGTAGCGGCACCGCGGCTGCCAACGCCTCGCGCACGGCCGGTACCAGCAAGGAAGACTTTGAGCGTGCCAAGCGCACGGCCAAGAAGATGTGGAAGGGTCGCAAGACCACAGCATACCTCAAGTGCCCCAACTGCGGCCAGATGCTCTCCGTCCCCAAGGGCAAAGGCAAGATCCGCGTCACCTGCCCCAAGTGCCACGCCAAGATGGAAACCCGCTCCTAGCGCCCGCACGCGGGACAAATTAATCAGGTTTGTTTGTCCCAAATCTTAAGTATTTGTTCGATAAAAAAGCCGAGGCCTCGTGTTGAGACCTCGGCTTTTTGCATGCGGCAACGGAGCTGCCCCTTTGTCACATCTACGCCACACCGTCGCGGGCGAGCTCCTCAGCCAGCGCTTCGGCAGGCATGGCCATAATCGCGTCGAGCTCGGCGTCCACCTCGGGAATACGCTTCACCTTGAGTTTGCGCACCAGATCACCACGGCACATCACGTACGTCGGCTCACGCAGTGCGCACAGATCATCGAGCGGGTTCTTGCGCGTTACCAAGATATCGGCAGCCTTGCCGCACTCGATCGTACCGGTCTCGCCGCCCAGCCCCAGCAGCTCGGCATTGATCTGCGTAGCCGTATGCAGCGCAAAGGCGTTGCTCACGCCCACGTACTTGGCAAAAAAGGCAACCTCACGCCACATGTCGTACTGCGTCACAAACGGGCAGCTCGAGTCCGTGCCCAGGCCCACCTTAACGCCAGCTTCCAGTGCGGCACGGGCGCTCTCGATGATGCCCGAACACACAATGTCGCCGTTCTTCTTTTGCGTGTCGGTCGAATGGGTCTTCTCCGGATCGAGCAGCACAAACGGCAGCGCGGGGCTGATAGTGCAGGTAACGCTGGGCGCACGCCCCTCAAGCTGCGTGCCCGCGGCGCCGCGGTACAGTTCCAAGATCTCGGGAGTCATCGGGGCACCGTGCTCGATCGTATCGACGCCGGCCTCAAGCGCGGCCTTCACGCCCTCGGTGCTCTCGACATGAGCCATAACCGGCAGGCCCACCTCGTGCGCAGCCTTGCACGCCGCCGCGGCAACCTCGACCGGCATGCGCAGCACGCCCGGCTCACCTACTTCGGTCGCGTCGAACACGCCGCCCGTCACGAACAGCTTGATGACGTCGGCACCGCGCGCATACAAGTCACGCACTTGTTCGGCCGCCTCATCGGGGGTATCGGCGACCTGCGCGAACAGCCCCGCACCGTGACCGCCCGGCACCGTGACACCCGTTCCCGGCGCCACCAGACGCGGACCCTGATACTTGCCGGCGTCGATAGCGTTGCGCACGGCAATATCGGCAAACAGCGGGTCACCCGCACCGCGCACCGTGGTCACGCCGCTTGCCAACTGCTGCTGGGCGCTGCCCTTAAGAATATGGCGCACGATGGCGCGCCCCACGGGATTATCGAGCTTCTTCATCAGCGCGCCCGCATCGCCGGCCGAGACAGGCTTGCCCGAGCCGCACAGGTGCACATGCATATTGATGAGGCCGGGCATGAGGTACGCGCCGGCCAGGTCGATGACCTCGGCACCTGCAGGCGCCTGCGCCACAGCACTCGGCCCCACCCACGTGATGACACCGCGCTCAACGGCCACGGCCATATCGGGTTGCGGCTCCATATGCTCCGAGCCATCCAGGACGGTCGCATTGATAAACAACGTGGAACGATCGGCAGACGCCATATCGAGCTCCTCCCTCACGAGCAACTTGAACATTTGTCCATTATCACCCAGTGCGGCAGGGTTGCTGCGGACATATCGGTTAACGGAGAAAGGATGAGACACGGAGAACGGAATGCATTGCAGTCCCATCCCAGCGACATCCGGGAAATGTCTAGATCTGTAACAGGTAGACCGGGTTTTAGCAGCCAGATGTTACAGATCGAGATCTTTCGGCACCGCGTCCAACCTTTGTCTCAATCTGTAACAAGTAGACAGGTTTTCGGCCTCTAGATGTTACAGATCGAGATATTTTAGCGGCAGCCAACCTTCTGTCTCGATCTGTAACAGTTGCGAGGCCAAACGGCCCCTTGTTGTTACAGATCGAGACAAACTCGGCAGAAACAACCACATTCGCGTCAGTTGCACCCCTTAGCACCCATACCACTGACGCTTCCATCCCTCAGCCAAATCGGCCCGCTGCGAAATACCCGCCAGCCTCATCTTTTCAGCCAGCTTCCCTGGGTTCTTGAGCTCATCAAACGTAAACCGAAGCACCTTATGCCCGAGCATTGTCAGATGAGATTCCCGCTGACGCTCTGCCACGAATGGGTCAACCGACTCCCGACCCTCGCCGCTCTGCAAGGTGTACTTCCCCTTTCCGTCGAGCTCGCCGATGACACACGTCCCGTCCTCGAGCCGCCAAAAATAGTCGACGCGAAACACCTGGCTCGGATCGAGCGGGTCGCGAAACTCCACCTGCAGCTCCGGAACCGGAAAGCCGTACGCAATAAAGAATGCTCGGAACCGAGACTCACCGCCGTTTTCAGACAGCCCGTCCGCATACGACGCAATCACCTGTGCCCTGCGATACCCTCGCCTGCCCTCGCAATCGGCGCGGAGGCGCTCGCACAAATCCCCACGTGATACGCCTTTCGCCCGCAGTGCAGAATCGGCAATCGCCAACCCGTAGGAGAACGGCGCACGCAGTAGGCAATCCTCCACCGTGCGCCAAAACGACGTCACCCGCACGCCGTCGACTTGCTCAAGCGCACCCGCCGCCTGCGGACGCAACAGCCGGCATCCTGCACTCAACGTCACCGAACAACCCGTCTTAACAAGAAAACGCGACCCAAGCAGATCATTCGGCACCTCCAGACCCCACAAAAGCGCCGCGTCATAGCCCCAAAACGCCCAATCGGGATGAAACTCTGCAAGCCCTTTGATGGTACGCAGCGTTCGCTCCGCCGGCGTCAGTACACCCCAATCATGTTGAAAGCAGAACAAATACGGCTCGGGTTCCGCGATATCGTCGGTTCCAACATGACGCCGCAGCCACATGAGCTCGGCATTGTCATGCGTTGCGAGCAGCGCACCTTGCTCGGTCGCCTCCGTGAGTCGCGCGAGCATCCTATTCCGCGCCAACGTGTTGCGAGTCGTATGCTTGTGCTTGAAAACGGTATTAGACACTTCCATCACCACCACATCGGACAAATGGACCATCGTCACCGTTGCCTCCGCCGACAAACGTTTCGACCTGTAACAGGAAGACCGATTTTTGGACTGTAGATGTTACAGATTGAGACATTCCCCCCAGCCAGGTGCCAAACGTCTCGATCTGTAACAGTAAGACGTTCTCCAGGCCCCCTAAGCGTTACAGATTTAGACAAACCAGCGGTGCCCAAGCGTTCGTCTCGATCTGTAACAGATAGACTGGTTTTTGTCCCCAAACGTTACAGATCGAGACAAAAAGGCAAAAGGCAAGGCAGGCGACAACCACCCATCCCCTACTCCCACTCTTGCTCGTAGATATTGAGCGACTTTACGTACCGCCCCTGGGCGCCCATGATGTCGCGGACCAGACGCAAGAAGAAGCTGATGCACGAGGTGTCAAAGCCGTCCTGCAGATCCTCGGGATGCACCGCACCCGGCCCGTCGACCGCCGTGTCGTTCAGGCGCGCGATGTCATATAAGTAGAGCTGTCCCGCTGTAAGCCAGACATCGTCGACACAGGCGAGGCGCACCGCAATCGCGCCGTCGTTCCAATGCTCCTTTTGCACGATATGCGGGTCGTAGACATCAAAGCGACGATCGGTGCGTGTGTCCTTCAGCGCGACCATGCCGGACGCAGGATCCTTGTCCAAAATGCCAAAGCGAGAGAAGTACTGCGTGCCGCGCACCTGCTTAAGTCGCCCAAGCGAGGCAGGAGAAATTGACGCTGGCGGCTCATCCACATATAGCTCGAGCAGCGTCTTGCCATGGCGATAGGGGCGCTCAAACAGCAGCCAATCGGTAAACGCCATGTTGTAGGCCATGATTTCGTTTTGAGAAGGTTCCTCGCAATAGCTGAGCCACGGATCGACGATAATCTCGAACTGCTCGCGCGCCGGCTCCAGAAACTGAAACTTCCGCAGCATCCAAAAATGGGCCATGTCGGCAATATCGTTGCCGACGGCTTCAGCCAGCTCTGCTCGGTCAAAAACTTGGTCAGTCATGGCATCCTCCTCAAACTGATGGACCTCAATTTGAGCTTACGAGGAGGGTGGGCAGCCACTGTCAGCGCAGGCAAAATAGGCCTTTTGTTGCAAACCAGATGCTGACCAAACACTTGACGAAAAGCTTGACCGAATGAGCGCACCGCAAAGAAACCGCAGGTAGACATAGACAGCCAACACGACCTTTTGAGCCAGATGCCCGCAGCCACCACAGAAACAACAGGTGACCACAGCCAAAGAAGTCGACAAATGAACACCCATACGTCGACAAACGAGCAAATCGCTCGCAAAGAGTGTCCCCAACGACTAGACAAAAATGACCAGTCATTGGGGACGTTCTTAAATGACTACTTTACAGCTTCAGCGCCTCGGCGACTTCGGCTGCGCAGGCCAGGGCATCGGCCATGGCACTCACCACGAGCGAGCTGCCGTTGCGGGCATCACCCGCCACATACACCGGCGCGGCATCCGCGGCGACACCCTCCGTGCGAGCCGCGAGATGCGAGCCCTCAGCAGCCATCACCGGCAGCGGACGACCAGCGGTGGCAACAGGCACGCTCACCGCATCGAACACGCCGTGCTCCGGACCCGTAAAGCCGCAGGCGATGAGCACCAGCTGCGCCGGCACCTCGTGCTCGGAGCCCGCGATGCGCTCGGGCTTTCCCGCCGACCAGTCCAGATCGACCACGCGCAGGCCCGCGGCCGCACCCTTCTTGTCCAGCAGCACCTCGAGCGTATCCACGCCCCAGGCACGCATCTCACCACCCATCGCAGCGATAGCCTCCTGCTGGCCGTAGTCGGTCTTCTTAACGTTGGGCCACTGCGGCCAGGGGTTGCTCGCCGCGCGCTTATCGGGCGCAGCCGGCAAGAACTCAAACTGGCGCACGCTGCGCGCACCCTGGCGCACCGCGGTACCCACGCAGTCGTTGCCGGTATCGCCGCCGCCAATGACCACGACGTCCAGGCCGCGCGCGTTCACCGCGGACTCGCTACCATCGAGCACCGAGACGGTCGAAGCCGTCAGGTAGTCCACCGCGTACACCACGCCCGGAGCGTCAATGTTCGCAGCCGAAAGCCCGCGCGGGGCACGGGCACCAGCAGCCACCACGACAGCGTCAAAGCCATCGAGCTTGGCTGCCACCGCAGGGTCCGTCACATCGGCGCCCAGCTCAAACACAATGCCCAGGTCACGCATGAACGCCACGCGACGCTCGACCACGGACTTCTCGAGCTTCATGTTGGGAATGCCGTACATGAGCAGACCGCCCGGGCGGTCGTCGCGCTCAAACACCGTCACGCGGGCGCCACGACGTGCAAGCTCCCATGCCGCCACCAGACCAGCAGGACCGGAGCCCACCACGGCAACCGCGGGTGCGCCCTCCCCTGCCGGCTCAAAGCGACGCGGACCGCCATTTGCCCACTCATGGTCGCTGATTGCACGCTCGTTGTCATGGATCGTCGTGGGCTGGCCGTCGACCGAACCCAGGTTGCACGCGGCCTCGCACAGCGCCGGGCACACACGGCTCGTAAACTCGGGCATGGGCGATGTGAGCGACAGGCGCTCGGCAGCCTCGTCCCAGCGGCCGCGGTACACCAGCTCATTCCACTCGGGAATCAGGTTGTGCAGCGGGCAGCCGCTCGGGCGTGCCTTGCCAAAGCTCGCGCCCATCTGGCAAAACGCCACGCCGCACATCATGCAGCGGCTCGCCTGGGCGCGACGTGCATCGTCATCGAGCTCCACGTACAGCGGATCAAAATCATGGCTGCGCTCCTCCACAGGGCGCAGCTCGTGGGTCACGCGATCGATATCAAGAAAAGCACCGGGCTTACCCATGGCACTTACGCCTCCTTCTTGGTCGAAGCAACAGAGCTGGTAGCGGCCACGGGCGCAGCACCCGCAGCACCGCCCGCAACATCAAAGCGGGCAACATCAGCAGCGTCGGCGCGACCGGTCACGATGTCAAACGCCAACTCCTCGCCCTGCGCATACGTCTTGCCCACGGCCTCGGCAGCAGCGACAATCGCCAGCACGCGCTCGTACTCGGTCGGAATGACCTTCACAAAGTGCTTGCCCATCGAGTCGAAGCTGTAGAGCAGCTTAATGCCGCGCGGGCTCTGCGTCGCGTCCACGTGCTCCTGGATGAGCGCGCGAATCTGCGCCAGCTCGCCGGCCGTCGGGGCCTTGAGCTCAACGCTCTCGTGGTTCACGCGGGCATCGAGCGTGCCGTACTGGTCAAAGACATAGGCCACGCCGCCCGTCATACCGGCGGCGAAGTTCTGCCCGACCTCACCCAGGATAAGCGCCAGACCGCCCGTCATGTACTCGCAGCCGTGGTTGCCGCAACCCTCGACCACCACGGTGGCACCGGAGTTGCGTACGCCAAAGCGCTGGCCGGCCAGGCCGTTGATGAAGCCACGGCCGCTCGTGGCGCCAAAGAACGCAACGTTGCCCACGATGATGTTTTCGTCGAACTTATAGGTCGCATGCGGGTTGGGGCGCACCGACACCTCGCCGCCCGAAAGGCCCTTGCCAAAGTAGTCGTTGGCGTCGCCGCACACGTTGAGCGTAATGCCGCGCGGCAGGAAGGCGCCAAAGCTCTGACCGGCCGATCCATCGCAATCGATGGTGATGGAGCCGGCGGGCAGGCCCTCGGGATGTGCCTTGGTCACCGCGTTACCCAGGATGGTGCCCACGCAACGGTTGACGTTGGCGATGTCGGCATGGAAGCGAATCGGACGCAGGTGCGCACGGGCATCGGCCGTATAGGGCACGAACAACGTGGAGTCGAGCGTCTTGTCGAGCTCGCTGTCGGCAGCCATCTGCGGCAGGAAGTGGCGACCGTCGGCACCCGGGATATGGGCACCGAACTCGCAGGTCGCGCTCGCCAGCACGGGCGACAGATCGAGCAGGTTGGCCTTGCGGTTGCCCGGGACCTCGATCTGGCGCAAGCACTCGGGGTGGCCGACCATCTCGTCGACGGTGCGGAAGCCCAGGCTCGCCATGACCTCGCGCAGCTGCTCGGCAACAAAGAGCATAAAGTGCTCAACGTGTTCGGGCTTGCCGCGAAAGCCATGACGCAGTCGGCAGTTTTGCGTGGCGATGCCGGCCGGGCAGGTATCCTGCTGACAGTCGCGCTGCATGAGGCAGCCCATGGAGATGAGCGGCATGGTCGCGAAGCCAAACTCCTCGGCACCCAGCAGGCAGGCGACGGCAACATCGGTGCCGTCCATGAGCTTGCCGTCGGCCTCGAGCACCACGCGTGAGCGCAGGCCGTTTTGCAGCAGCGTCTGCTGGGCCTCGGCAAGGCCAAGTTCCAGCGGCAGGCCGGCGTGCCAGATAGAGTCGCGCGCCGCGGCACCCGAGCCGCCATTGTGACCGCTGATCAAGATCTTGTCGGCAGCACCCTTGGCCACACCGGTGGCGATGGTGCCGACGCCGGCCTCGCTGACCAGCTTGACCGACACGCGTGCGCCGGGGTTGGCGTTCTTAAGATCGAAGATCAGCTCTGCCAGATCCTCGATAGAGTAAATGTCGTGGTGAGGCGGAGGCGAGATCAGGCCGATGCCGGGTGTGGACTGACGGACCTCGGCGATCCAGGGGTAGACCTTCTTGCCGGGCAGGTGGCCACCCTCGCCAGGTTTGGCGCCCTGAGCCATCTTGATCTGAATCTCGAAGGCGCTGCAAAGATAGCGGCTCGTCACGCCAAAGCGCGCGCTTGCCACCTGTTTGATGGCGGAGTTCTTGGAGTCGCCGTTGGCTAGCGGGGTCTCGCGACGCGGGTCCTCGCCGCCCTCGCCGGAGTTGGAACGGCCGTGCAGGCGGTTCATGGCGATGGCCATGCACTCGTGTGCCTCTTTGCTGATGGAACCGTACGACATGGCGCCGGTGTTAAAGCGACGGACGATGTTGAGCGCGGGCTCCACCTCGTCGAGCGAAACCGGCGTGCGGCCGCTGGCATTAAAGTCGAGCAAGTCGCGCAGGCGCACGGCACGGCCGGTGCGGTGCAGGCGAGCGCTGTACTCCTTAAAGGTGTCGTAGCTGTCCTCACGGCAGGCGGTCTGCAGCAGGTAGACGGTCTGGGGGTCGATGAGGTGTTCCTCGCCGCCGAGCGGGCGCCACTTGGTCAGACCCAGCGTGGGCAGCTGATCGGGAGCCGGGCTCTTAAGGATAGCAAGCGCAGCGTCGTAGCGCTCATTCTGCTCGCGCTCGACGTCCTCGACGCCCATACCGCCCACACGGCTCACCGTGCCGGCGAAGTACGCGTTGACGAACTCCGGCGTAAAGCCCACGGCCTCGAAGATCTGCGCCGAATGGTAGCTCTGCACCGTGGAGATGCCCATCTTGGACATGATGGAGACGATGCCCGCCGTCGCGGCCTTGTTGTAGTTGGCGATGCCCTGCTCGGCCGTCACGTCCAGGTCGCCGTGTGCCGCCAGATCGCGGATGCACGCATGTGCGTTGTACGGATAGATGCCGCTCGCGGAGTAGCCCACCAGTGCCGCAAAGTCGTGCGGAGACACGGCGTCTCCGCTCTCCACCACGATGTCGGCAAAGGTACGCACGCCGGCGCGGATCAGGTGGTTATGCACGCAGCCCACAGCGAGCAGCGACGGCACGGGCACCTCGCCCGCAGCGGCACGATCGCTCAACACCACGATGTTCACGCCATCGCGGACCGCAGCCTCAACGTCCTCGGCAAGCTGCTTGAGCGCAGCCTGCAGCGCGCCCTCGCCTGCATCGCGGCGGTAGACGGCACGGAAACGGCGGGTCTTAAAGCCCACGCGGTCGATGGCGCAGATGCGGTCAAACTCTTCCTCGCTCAGCAGCGGACGCTCCAAGCGCACCAGCTGGCAGGCTGTACGGGAGTCCTCGAGCAGGTTGCCGTGGTTGCCCAGGTAGAGCGTGGTCGAAGTGACCATATGCTCGCGAAGGGCGTCGATGGGCGGATTCGTGACCTGAGCGAACAGCTGATAGAAGTAGTCAAAGAACGAACGCGTCTTCTTGGACAGGCAGGCCAGCGGTGCGTCGATGCCCATCGAGGCGAGCGGGGCCTTGCCCTGCTGGGCCATGGGACGCACGACCTCGTCGACGTCATCCCAGTGGTAGCCGAGCTTGGCCATGCGCACAGCGGCGGGCACCTCGGCATCCTCGGCGGACGCGGGCGCGGCGGGCTCATCGAGCGCGTCGACGGTCAGCGTCTCCTCGGCAATCCAATCACGGTAGGGCTTTTCCTTGGCATAGCGGGCGCGCAGCTCGTCGTTGTAGATCACGCGGCCGCGGGCAAAATCGACCTCGAGCATCTGGCCCGGTCCCAGGCAACCGCTCGTCAGGATGTTCTCGGGGCGTACCTCGATGGTGCCCACTTCGCTTGCCAGCATAAAGCGACCATCGCGCGTCACGTAGTAGCGGGCGGGGCGCAAGCCGTTGCGGTCGAGGGCGGCGCCCAGCGTGCGACCGTCGGTAAAGGCGATGGCCGCCGGGCCGTCCCAGGGCTCCATGAGCATGGACTGGTAAGCGTCGTAGGCGCGGCGCTCCTCACTCAGGCTATCGTTGTGGTCCCACGGCTCGGGCAGCAACATGGACGCGGCACGCGTGAGCGGGCGACCGTTCATGACCAAGAATTCGAGCACGTTGTCCAGAATCGCGGAGTCGGAACCCTCGCGGTTGATGATGGGCATCACGCGCTCAAGATCGTGCTGCAGCACGGGGCTGTACAGGTTGGGTTCGCGGGCGCGGATCCAGTTGACGTTGCCCTTGAGGGTGTTGATCTCGCCGTTATGGATGATAAAGCGGTTGGGGTGCGCGCGCTCCCAACTGGGCGTGGTGTTGGTGGAGTAGCGCGAGTGGACGAGCGCTACGGCCGTCTTGACGGCGGCGTCGTTGAGGTCGATGAAGAAGCGGCGCATCTGCGTGGCGACCAGCATGCCCTTGTACACGATGGTACGCGAGCTCATGGAGCACACGTAGAAGATCTTGTCGCGCAGGGCAAACTCGGCATCGGCCTTCTTTTCGATGGTGCGGCGGCACACGTACAGGCGACGCTCAAAGGCATCGCCGGCGGGCGTGTCGTCCGGACGGCCCAGGAAGGCCTGCAGGATAGTGGGCATGCAGGCGCGGGCCGTCTCGCCCAGGTCATGCGGGTCGACCGGCACCTCGCGCCAAAAGAGCAGCGGCACGCCGGCCTCGGCGCAGCCCTCCTCAAACACGCGACGGGCATCCTCTACGCCCTTGTCGTCCTGCGGGAAGAACAGCATGGCCACGCCATAGTCGCCCTCTGCCGGCAGAATCTGGCCGCACTTTTGGGCCTCTTTACGGAAAAAGTGATGCGGAACCTGGAACAAGATGCCAGCGCCGTCGCCGGTGTTCTTCTCGAGTCCCGTGCCGCCGCGGTGCTCCAAGTTGACCAGAATGGACAGCGCATCGTCCAGAATCTGGTGATGGCGCTCGCCGTTGATATCGGCAAGCGCGCCGATGCCACATGCATCGTGGTCGAATTCGGGGCGATAAAGGCCCTGCTGCTGAGCGGAATCTGCCTGCATCGCGATCCTCCCCTAGATATTTAGACAGTCAGTTGAATAGGCATACTAGGAGCATCGCCGGCCCGTTGTGTTTCCCGCCCGTTTCGAAACAATCGCGTAACGCACACCGACCATCAACGTCTTGCTATCAAACATGTACGTCAGCCCCCAAACATGTCGAAATTTGACATCTTTGGAGGCTGACGTACACGTTTTAGTGCAGGGACAGCCGGCACATATGCATCTGGCCCCTTTGAATCATTCTGGAAACAAGGGCCATGCGGACTTTTGCATGATGGGGCTCGACACAGCAGGCCTCAAGGGCGGCAACAAGACGCCCAAGTTCGGCCTGTAAGCTCACCGCTTCAAACATCTCAATCTGTAACAGGAAGAGCGGATTTTGGCGCCTAGATGTTACAGATTGAGATTTTCTGCGGAGCGGTTTTGGTTTGTCTCGATCTGTAACACGAAGGGCCGGTTTTGGCGGCCAGCTGTTACAAATCGAGATTTTCCATAGGACCATTTCTTCCTGTCTCGATCTGTAACACCTAGGCCCAATTTCCATCCCTAGTTGTTACAGATCGAGACATTTCGGCAGCCCCCCTTCACCATCCCATTCAAATAGAACAATTTTGTTAGGCTTGGTTAACTTTTAAGCTTAAAACGGGTATCCTTTGCGGCGTCAAGCAAACGGCACGCACACCGTGCCAGATCAAGGAGGCCCCTATGGCGCACCGAGCAGACCGACAGACAATGCAACTTGTCCTTATCCGTCACGGAGAATCCGAGTGGAACAAACTCAACCTGTTCACCGGCTGGACCGATGTCGAGCTCACCGACACGGGCCGCGAAGAAGCCGCAGCAGGCGGTCGCGCCCTCAAAGAAGCCGGTTTCGACTTTGACGTCTGCTACACCTCGCGTCTCAAGCGCGCAATTCACACCCTCGATATCGTGCTCGGCCAAATGGATCGCGAGTGGCTGCCCGTCATCAAATCCTGGAAGCTCAACGAGCGCCACTACGGTGCGTTGCAGGGTCTCAACAAGGCCGATGCCGCCGCGGAGCACGGCGACGAACAGGTGCTCATCTGGCGCCGCTCCTTCGATATCTGCCCGCCGGCACTCGAGCCGGACGACGCGCGCGACCCCCACACCCAGGAGCAATACCGCGACATCGCGCCCGATCAGCTACCCTATACCGAGTGCCTCAAGGACACGATCGCCCGCGCCTGGCCCTATTTCGAAGACGAGATTCGCCCCCAGATGCTCGCCGGCAAGCGCGTACTCATCGCCGCGCACGGCAACTCCCTGCGCTCACTCGTCATGAAGCTCGAGCACCTCATGCCCGAGGAGATCCTCAAGGTCAACATCCCCACCGGCGTGCCGCTCGTCTACACCTTCGACACCGATTTCAACGTCCTCGACAAGCGCTACATCGGCGACCCGGCGACCATCGCCGCCAAGATCGACGCCGTGGCCAATCAGGGCAAAGCACACAAGTAGCCCCAACCCAAAACCGACGCGTGGCGCCGCACGGCCCAGATGCGACGTCACGCCGCCCATACACAGGAGCGCACCATGCTCAACCATCTCAAACAACACTTTGGTTCCCGGCGCACCGGCGGTCACGGAGGCCTAGACATTGCGCGGCATATCGGCCCCGGGCTGCTCGTGACCGTCGGCTTTATCGACCCGGGCAACTGGGCCTCCAATATGGCCGCGGGCTCGCAGTTTGGCTACGCGCTGCTGTGGATCGTCACGCTGTCCACGATTATGCTCATTGTGCTGCAGCACAACGCGGCGCACCTGGGTATCGCCACGGGCGCCTGCCTTGCCGAGGCCACGACACGTTACCTCCCCCGCTTCGTTGGACGCACGGTACTCGCCAGTGCCTATCTCGCGACCGTCGTCACCGCCATGGCCGAAGTCCTGGGTGGCGCGATTGCCCTTCAAATGCTCTTTGGGCTGCCCGTGCGCGCGGGCTGCGTCATCGTGGCGGCAGTATCGATGGCGATGCTCATGACGAGCTCCTACAAGCGCGCCGAACGCTGGATCATCGCCTTCGTGGGTGTGGTGGGACTCTCGTTTTTAGCAGAGCTCGCGCTGGTCAAAGTCGACTGGCCGCAAGCAACCGCAAGCTGGATCACGCCTAGTATGCCCACTGGCTCTGCCGCGATTATCGTGAGTGTCCTGGGTGCGGTCGTTATGCCACACAACCTTTTTCTGCACTCCGAGGTCATCCAATCCATGCACTTCGAAGGCCAAGGCGAGCAAGTTATCGAAGAACGTCTGCACTACGAGCTCTTCGACACGCTCTTTTCGATGGGCGTGGGCTGGGCAATCAACTCGGCCATGGTCATCCTGGCCGCAACGACCTTCTTTGCGCACGGCATGGTCGTAGACGACCTCGCCGTCGCAGCGGCCACGCTCTCCCCCATCTTGGGCCCGGCGAGCTCGACCATCTTTGCCGTGGCGCTGCTGTTCGCGGGACTATCGAGCAGCGTGACAGCGGGCATGGCGGCGGGGACCATCACTGCGGGCATGTTCGACGAGGAATACGATATCCACGACCGACATTCCTCGATCGGGGTGGCGGCCTGTTTCGTCGGCGCAGTGACGGCGTGCCTGGTCGTCCCAAATCCTTTTGAAGGTCTCATCTGGAGTCAGGCACTGCTGTCGCTTCAGCTACCGATTACGGTCTTTGTGCTCATACGGCTCACCAGTTCACCCCGCGTCATGGGCAAATACGCCAATTCGCGTCCACTCAACGCGCTGCTCGTAGGGATCGGTGCCATCGTGACGATTCTCGATGTCGTGTTGTTGACAGGGATGTAATGGGGCGGGGCACCTACTCAGGCAAACGTCTCGATCTGTAACATCTAGACCCGCTTTCGATGTCTAGATGTTACAGATTGAGATCTTCTGCCGGACGGTTTTGGTTTGTCTCGATATGTAACAAGTGGGCCCAATTTCCACCGTTAGATGTTACAGATTGAGACAAAAGGTCGGTCGGACTCACAACAGACAGGATCGGTCAACAGCAACCGTGATCCCTTGGGGGCGGAGGAAAAGGGCCCCGGCCGAGAATTCGACCGAGGCCCTTGGACAGAGCTATGTTCGGCTTTCGCCGTGTGTCTGCGAGCTACTCCTCGACGAGCTCAAACTGATCGGGACCGACGCCGCACACCGGGCACACATAATCCTCGGGCAGCTCGGGCGTATCGACCTCAACCTCGTAACCGCAAACGACGCACACGAACTTATACGTCTTCTTCTCCTCAGCCATGATCTTCTCCTCTCAAACGCGACTGGTGATGTACTTCATTTATCAGTATAGATTCTCAATAATATAATGCAAGTATTTTTAAAACATTTCTAGCCTTGATACGAGGACGCCTTCGGAGGCGTCTTGCCCTTCAGGACCTTATGGTAGTAATCGTAGGTGAGCGGCGTCTCGTCACTCAAGCGCTCGGCATCCTCGACCTCGCCGATAAACAGTAGATGCGTGCCAACATCCACAGTGTCGATCAAATGGCAGCTAAACAGGGCCGCCGCGTGCTCGGGCACATAGGGCATGCCCAGAGCCGTCTCGCGGGTCTCGTATTTGGCAAACTTGTCATAATCGCTGCTGGTGCGGAACCCAAAGTTACCGATGTAGAGCATGTCGGCGGTCTGATCGATCACGGTCAGCGCGAACGCTTTGGCCGATGCGATGACGCCCGAGGTGACATTGTCCTTGTTCACGGCAACCGAAATGCGCGGCGGCATGGACGTCACCTGCACCGCAGTGTTGATGACGCAGCCGGCGCGCAGCCCGTCTGCCGCGGCGCTCACCACGTACAGACCGCTCGGCATGGTAAAGAACGCAGTTTTGTCCATAACAATCACTCCCCTAACCCGGGTTGGAACCTCATGAATGTATGTACCCACAAAAAAGGCGGCACCCATAACGGACGCCGCCTTTGAGACATATGTGTCAGAACAGTAAGAAAGATGAGACGCCCGCAGTTGCGGTGAAATAGGGACTGAATAGCCCCTCAAACAGGCAAAACAGTCCGTATTCCACCGCAACTTATACAGAGTGCCTAGCGGTTGCGTTCCTTGAGGGCGCGGTCGATCTCGCGTTGGACATCACGCTTGGCCATGTCCTCGCGCTTGTCGTAGAGCTTCTTGCCGCGACCCAGACCCAGCAGCAGCTTTACGCGGCCGTCGGTATTAAAGTAGAGCTCCAACGGCACCAACGCATAGCCGCGGTTGCGCAGCTTGCCGTCGAGAAAATCAATCTCCTTGCGATGCAGCAGCAGACGGCGCCGACGGTCGGGATCGCGATTCCACACGCCACCATGGCTATAAGGGTGGATATGCAGGCCGACGAGCCAGCACTCCCCGCCACGAATCAGCGCGAAGGTATCGGTAATCTGGCACGCGCGCTCGCGAATCGACTTGACCTCGGTACCGCTCAGCTCAATGCCGCACTCAAACGTCTCATCGATAAAGTACTCGTGATGTGCCGAGCGATTTTTGGAAATGAGCTTGCGTTCACGCTTACTGGGCATCGCCGGCCTCCTTGGCGCCATCGGAACCCTTGCCCGTAGCTTCGCGCTTAGCCTTGCGCTCGGCGTTGAGCTCGGCGTCGCTCTCGCGCACCAGTTTGATAATCGCCGCGCAGGCCTCCTCGCCCACCAAGTCGCGAGCATGTACCGTCAGGCGCGTCGCCTCCTGCTTGTCGCCGTCACTTGCAGCATCGGTCGCGCACATAATCAGGCAGATGGCAATCTCGGCCGAAGGCGAGGTCGGCACGCCCTGCAGGGCGAGCTCACCCATCACATGGTCGTCACTCTCGTCCGCGGCATCCGGATAGGCGGTGTGGATCTTGTTGAGCAGGCGCGTCGTATGCGCATCATTGGGCGCCAGGCGCAGCGCCAGACGCGCGCAGCCCACGGCAGCCGAAATGTTCTCGGTCTCGGGCTCCAAGAAGTACTGACCCAAGTTGGTGTAGGCGCGTGCGGCGCACTTACCGTCGCTCGCGCGCTCCAGCACCGAGAACGAGAGCGATGCCCACTCCTGTTTGTCCTCGAGTGCACGGAACAGCTCGGCCAGGTCCAGGCGATAGTTGCAGTTCATGGGATCCCAACGCACGGCCTGCATCAGAGCATTCCGAGCACTCACATAATCCTGCTGGCGGATGTAGGCAAACGCCATGTCGGAGTACAGGCGGTCAAAGGGAACCTCGACCTGCACCAGCTCGCGCGGATCCTTCTCCACGCGGCGATAGGCCAGGCGCTCAAACTTGCTGTCGAAGCTAAAGTACTGGCGCTTCTCCTCCGTCTTGCACTCAGCGTCGATATACTCCTCGGCGAGCTCCACCAGACGCTCCAGCAGCGGCGTCGCCGTAGCCAGGTCTCCCTGCGCCAGATAGTTCTCGGCATACGTGATGTCTTCCAAGCTGATAGGCAGGTCCATGACAACTCCTCGGTCCGGGCGGCAGACTCAACGCGCGCCTTAAATATCGGTCAATACACAAAACCCGGGTCTCTTACGAGGCCCGGGCGTTCAATTTTGGTAGCCCGTACCAGATTCGAACTGGTGATCTCCGCCTTGAGAGGGCGGCGTCCTAAACCGCTAGACGAACGGGCCATATGTAGCAAATGCAATGGCTGGGATGGAGGGAGTCGAACCCCCATTGACGGAACCAGAATCCGCTGTCCTGCCATTAGACGACATCCCAATGACTGCATCGCTGCGCTCGGCTGTGCCTTTGCGCAAGAAAGAAATATACGGGAAGTCCGGCCGTGACGCAAGCCCCAATTTTGACTTTTTTGAAATTCAGTCAAATACGGCCGACACGTGAAGGACCTGTGAAGCGCCAGCGACACGTACGGCGCCAAAGCCCGTAAAACATCCCGCATCTACCGCTGGTAGATTACAACAATGCAGCACTCACGGCTGATGGCACAATCGAACCGTCATCATTGCACGGATATCGAGGCGCCATGGACGAAGAGCTTGATTACCTATGGGAGACCCTGGGCCTCGAGATCACTGCTGACCTTTGGCCCGAACGGGACAAAATCCATCCCACTCTGCGCCCCGCCATCACGGTGATGCAGGCAAAATACCGCCGTGCATCCTTTTTGATCATGCGGATGTCATGGCACGCGGGACTCCCCGACCTTAAGCGAATCCAGGCAAGCCTCGTCGAGCTGTCCGGTATGCCGACTGTCATATCCGAGGCGCACCTGGAGCAGCGCCAGCGCGAGCGACTGCAACAGCAGCGGATTCCCTTTATCTGCCCCGGCGTTCAGGCATATCTGCCCTTTATGGACGAGGAGTACTGGAGCGGCAAGCCCAACAAGCACGTAAAGGTCTACGATCCGCACGAATGGGCGCAGCTGGAGGACTGACTGGGGCAAGCCTGCCGGCGGAAAGTGCGTCCCAGATTTCAAGCTCAAACTGGTCCCCACTTTCCCATCGAGCCCTCAACCGGAAACCGTATCCCGTAATCGAAGCTCAAAACGGGTCGCGCTTTCCGCAGCCGCTACAGCAACGCCTCGACCCAAGCCGATTCCCTAAAGCCGGGAATCGCAAAGTCGTCGCCCACCAACAGCGGACGCTTGACCAGCATGCCGTCGGTCGCCAGCAGCTCGTAGCACTCCCGATCCGTCATGCCCGCATCTAGACGCGCCTTCAGGCCCAGCTCTCGATATTTCATGCCCGACGAATTAAAGAAGCGCCGCACCGGCAGTCCCGAACGAGCAATCCAGGTCGCAAGCTCATCAGCCGTGGGATTGTCCAAAACGATATCGCGGTCGATATACTCAACCCCGTATTCGTCCAGCCATGCCTTGGCCTTCTTACAGGTCGAGCACTTGGGATATTCAATAAACAGTACGGTCATGGGAATCCTCCGAATATAGATCGGCCAACGCAGGCACACGCCACACGAGGCGCCTTCGCATGATGGGCCAATTGTAGCCCACGGGTCACACGCTAAACGAACCGTACCCCGAATCCGCGTTTGATGAACGGCAGCAGCTCCATTGCCTCGGGCGTGATATGACCCGCAACGTTCATGCGCTCGTCACCGGGAAGATCGACCCGCGCAATCTCAAGCTCGCCTTCGTAGCGCCCATAGCCGCTATTGCTCACAGCGATCGACCCCGTCTTTCGTGACAGGCCGGCACCGGCATCCATCGGCACGGAATCCGGCTTAAGCGTCGTACGCGACTCCTGAGACCTAAAGATGAGGACGCTCGAGTCGGGCCGGTCATGATGAATCTGTCCGCGCACATAGGCATAACCGGGCTCAAGCTCGCATTGCAAGTCCACGTATCCGGCGGAAACTTGAGCAAACTGCGCCCAGCCCGCATCGGAAAGATCGGGGTCGCCGACCAACACAATGTCGCAATCGGCGCCATGTGCAAGCTCAAGCATGTTGAGGGCAACCTTAGACGCGCGACCGCGCTGCGCCTCAACCGTCGGCAGTCCCTCGAATACCGGCCCGCGAACGTTAGCATCACCCGGCACAAAAGCCATGATTTCGAATCCAAGCGCCGCAAGACGAAGATTCACCCGAGCAATGTCCTCCAGAGCTAAACCGGTATAAGGCTTGGGGTAAAAATTGTGGCAGGCGGCAAAACGAGTCACATCGGCACCGGCCTCACGCCACGATGCGATTTCATCAGAACTCACCGTCGATGCATTGACCACAATGCGAAATACACCGGACAGCTCCGCGACCCGCTGGGCGCTAAAGCCATAGTCCAAACGAAGGTATTCCAACCCCAGATCGCGCAGGTCCTCGATACGCTCAAGCCCGAGCAAATCGCACGTGCGCGGTCCCACATCGGCAATGAGCGCAATGCCGTGGGCGGAAAGCAGCGACAGTACATGACGGACCTTATCGGCATACGCCGCTCCCCCATCCTCGGGAATATGCAGCGAGGTGAACGCATAGCGTGCACCCGCCGCGGCGCCACGCTCAATCGTCCGCTCAATATCCTGCAGAGGGCTGGAAAGATAAATCGAAATACCCGTTTTCACGCTTCAACGCTCCTTTAAAAAAGGCCGGCGGAGCAGTTAGCCCCGCCGGCACAACCATAGCATCAAGAAATCTGCCGCGCGCCGCGAGCTCTGAGCAACACGGCTCGCGATATCAAACTACTCGCCAAAGAACTCGTTGATCTTCTGCTCGTCGACGCCAAAGAACCACGTCAGGACAAAGCCGGCGGCATAGGCAAGCAGCATAGCGGCAACGTAGCCGAGCTGCTGGCCAGGAACGACGATCAGCAGGCCAAACAGACCGGAAACGCCCTGAGAAACCGTGCCGATGTGAAGCAGCGCCGCGAGCGCGCCACCAAATCCGGCACCCAGGCAGGCCGTCACAAACGGACGAACGAGCGGCAGCGTAACAGCATACATCAGAGGCTCGCCCACACCCAGGATTCCAACGGGAATGGACTCTGCGACGTACTTCTTGAGCTTGGCGTTCTTGGTCTTAAAGTACAGCGCCAAACCGGCACCGACCTGGCCGCCGCCAGCCATCATAAGGATGGGAAGCAGGTAATTGATACCCTTGGTAGCGCCGTCGGGATCGTTGAGCATAGCGTGGATCGGCGTGAGCGCCTGATGCAGGCCGACGGACACCAGCGGCAAGAAGCCTGCCGACAGGATATAGCCGCCCAGGACGCCCAGCTTCTCGAAGATAAAGGTCAAAACGCTAAAGATGGCAGTCGTCAGCCATGCGCCAACCGGCTGGATGACGAGCATCAGAGCAAAGGCACCGATGATGAGCACCAGCAGCGGGGACAGGAACGTGTCGAGTGCGTTGGGCATAACCTTGCGAATCTGACGCTCCATCCAGGCAAAAAATGCACCAGCGATAAGAGCCGCGATCATGCCGCCCGCTGCGGGGTTGTACTGCGCATTGGTGAGCGGCAGCAAAATGGCAGTGGCAGGATCAGCCGCGCCAGGCGCAAGCAGGGGCATGGCACTGTTGGCGATACACATCATGCCGGCGATGCCGCCCAGCGCAGCGGATCCACCAAACTCACGTGCCGCGTTATAGCCCACCAAGATGGGCAGATAGGCAAACAGGGCCCAGCCCATGGAACGAATGCCCTGGTACCACCACTCGCCCGCAAGCGCGCCTGCCGTCGAGACGTTAATGACGTTGCAGATACCGTTGATGAGGCCAGCCGCAATGATGCCGGGAAGCAGGGCGACGAAGACATTGGAAATCTTCTTGAGGAAGGCCTGAACCGGCTTGGACTCGTACTTTGCCTTCTGCGCGGCCTTGTTTGTGGCCGCAGCGTCAACCACGCTCTCGTCAGCAACGCCTTTCGCAAGGCCGGTGAGCTTGGAGAACTCCTCGAGCACCTTATTCACCTTGCCCGGACCCAGCACGATCTGCATCGTGTCGTCCTCGACCAAGCCCATCACGCCGTCGAGTGCCTTAATACCCTCCGTGTCGACGTTGCCCGTGTCTTTGACGGTCACGCGCAGGCGCGTCATGCACGCCGCGTTTGCCAACACGTTGTCTTTGCCGCCCAAAAGGTCCAGCAGCTTTTGAGCCAGCTCTTTGTTCGTCATAACTCCTCCTTGTATTGGGTATCTCGTCTGGATGTCATATCAGCTCACGCCGCGCACCTATTGGGCATCGGCATTGCTCTTCTCATGGCCACTCACCGCAGCACGGACATGGCCTCTCGCTCGCTCAAGAGCTACCGCAGCCTGCTCGGCATCACAGCCCAGCAGTACCGAGACAATAGCGGTTTTTACGTGGCCGCCGGCATCTGCAAGCGCCTGAATAGCGCGCTCGCGCGTGCAGCCGGTCGCCTCCATCACGATGTTCTGGCCGCGCACCACCAACTTCTCGTTCGTCTGCTGCACATCGACCATCAGGTTTTGGTATACCTTGCCGATCTTGACCATGGCACCGGTCGAAATCATGTTGAGAATGAGCTTTTGAACCGTTCCCGCCTTGAGCCTCGTTGAGCCGGTCAGCACCTCGGGACCGGGCACGGGTTCAATGGCAAGATCTGCGCTCTCCCCGATCTTCGACCCTTGGTTGCAGGCAATTGCAATGGTCTTGCACCCAGTTGCCTTGGCGTACACAAGGCCGCCCACCACATAGGGAGTACGACCGCTTGCCGCCAGGCCAACGACAAGATCCCTGTCCGAGAGTCCACGCTCCCGCAGGTCGCTCGCGCCAAGCTCCTCGCTGTCTTCGGCACCTTCGACAGCCTTGATAAACGCCGTCTCGCCTCCGGCAATGAGCCCGACAATCAGATCGGGTGACACGCCAAACGTGGGCGGACACTCCGAAGCGTCGAGTACACCCAGACGACCGCTGGTGCCTGCGCCCATGTAAAAGACGCGCCCGCCGCGCTCGAGTGCCTCAGCAGCCCAGTCGATTGCTGTGGCAACCTGGGGCAACACCTTCGTGACCGACTGGACGGCACGAAGATCCTCATCGTTCATCGTCGTGACGATTTGCAGCGATGTCATCGTATCGAGGTCCATTGAACTTTGATTACGCTGTTCGGTCGTGAATTTTGTTAAATCGAGCATTTCATTCACCTCATCTTTCCTGTTTCTCGATGTAGTTTTGCTTAATGACATGCGTCGCCCGTTCGTAGTCGCTGGCAACGTAAGCAGCGTACAGGGCATCGACAACCATAAGCTGGGCCATACGCGAAGCCATGGCACCGCTGCGGACCAAGGGTTCACTCGCAGCGACGCCGAGCACGGCATCGGCCACGGTGGCAAGCTTGGATGATCCATCTACTTTGGTAACGGCCACAACGGGACAGTTGTGACGTTGAGCCTCGGCGGTGCAGTCCAGCACCTCTTGCGTCAAGCCCGAGTAGCTAAAGGCGATTGCCATATCGCCCTCATGCATGTTCTTGGCACACAAGAGCTGATCATGCCAGTCGTCGTACAGATGGCACTCCTTGTCGACACGCATGAGCTTTTGCGCCAGATCGTGCGCGACCAAACGAGAGGCACCGATACCGAACAGATTGACCGCGCGTGCCCGCTTAAGATAGGCCGCACATCGCTCCAAGACGGTGTAATCGAGCGTTCGCGCCGTCGCTTCGATCGTGCACACGTTGCTTTTCATCACCTTCCCCACGATACGTTCGACGCTGTCATCCATGGAGATGTCCTCGAGGGCTACGTCTTTCTTGTCACCTAAGAGCGCCAGCTCGGCAATCAGTTCGCGCTGGAACTCCTTGTAGCCCGCAAAACCCAAACGCTTGCAAAAGCGCAAAATGCTCGAGGGCGAGGAGAACGTGGCATCGGCAAGACCGCGGACGGACAGCCCGACCACCTCGTGCGGATGAGCGCTCACATATGCGATGACATTGCGTTCCGCCGGGCTCGCGCTGAGCTCACGCTCGCGAAGCCGCAAAAGCAATCCGTTTGCCATCTCAAACACCTCCGTTGAGAAGAATTAAAGACCAACGAACGATTCGTACCGGATACAAACAGCTTTTACGGTACATTGTGCCGCATCGTGGCGCACAAAGGACGAGCGTTCTACCGCTCGCCCCTCAAATCCGACCGCTCGGAAATACGCGCGACACAAAATAATTCAACAAGGTCGCATGATCAGAAACGGGTTTGTTACCGGCTAGCGCCTCGCATGGGCGCCGATGGGGCGCGTCTCGTGGTGCACCCATGCGGAGACCAGCAATACCAACAGCATCGCGGTGACATAGCCCGCAGCATCGAATCCTAAATCGATAACGTCGAAATGCCTGCCGGGAACAAAGATCTTATGTACCTGATCGCCAACGGAGCAGACGGCGCAAAAGAGCAACACGGGCACGCAACGGGAGCAAACGCTCCACGGACGCCTGGAAAAGCAAACCACGGCCACCGAGGCGAACAATCCGACGAAGAAAAACTCTACGGTATGGGCAACGCGACGGACGTTCGTGCCCACCCACATGCGAATGGAAGCAAGTCGGCCAGACCGGACATTCGAGGCAGCCGAATCGATGCCCCCGGTCATCCCGTTCTCGGTCTGAGCTTCACCCGTGGCATCGGCAGCCTGAACGCCCGTAGCCTGACCCTCCACCACGCGCGCGGTGGACTCGCTCAGCAACGACGTCTCCACCGCATTTTGCTCCGTCAGCACCCAGATGCCCGCCAGCGTTGCAGCGAACAGAATGATCGCGGTCCATCCGATTATTTGTTTTACGCGCGCCAAGGGCCTACCTCCTTTTTTGAATATCAGCGAGTGTAGCCCCAAATGACATCGTCACCGTATCAAAATTTGAATCGCAACAGGAAGCGACAAAGCGACGCAAACCCCTACCCCGCCTCGCGCATCCAGCGATCGAACGTCCCCACGCACACGCCCAGGCACTTTGCTGCCTGGCTGCGGGTAATATCGCCCGCCTCATAGCTATCGCGCACCAGCTCAAACTGAGGAGGGCACGGCTTGCGAGGTCGACCGAAACGGACCCCTCGCGCCCGCGCCGCTGCAATTCCCTCCGCTTGGCGCCGATGGATATTCTCGCGCTCCACCTGCGCCACGTAGCTCAGCAGTTGCAGCACAATATCGGCAATCAGGGTATTAGTCACATCCGGCGTGCCGCTTGCCCTGGCGCGCGTGTCAAGCAATGGCATGTCCAACACCACAATGGCAACCCCGAGCTCCTTGGTAATGCGACGCCATTCCTCAAGAATCTCGGAGTAATTACGACCAAGTCGGTCGATAGAAAGCACCACCAGCACGTCCCCGTCTCCCAGGACGTGCAGCAGCTCGCGATAGCGCGGTCGATCGAAGTCCTTGCCGCTCGCATGGTCGGCATAAATATTCGCCGAGCCCACGCCATAGGCGCCCAGCGCATCCAGCTGCCGATTAAGATTCTGATCGCGCGAACTCACCCGCGCATAACCATACACCGTCGCCATCTCATCCCCGCTTTCTTGTAAACCTGCCAAAAAGGGACAGGTTTATTTTGGTAGGTTTTACCTCTCGAATAGCAGGTAAGCGGGCGGCCGAGCAGACGGCAAGGTAGCCATGATCCAAATGCGGAGGGCGGCCCCGAAAGACCGCCCTCCGCTCTCCCGCCATGAGTCGAGATTTGGCTAATGGATAAGCTTAAAGTCCAAGTGCCCACGCGTGGTTTTGACGCGCGAGACCTCGATAATCACGCGCTGACCCAGTTCATAGCGAGTCCCCGTGTCGGCACCTGCGAGCGTGAGCGCATCCTCGTCGAACTCGAACCACTCGTTGCCCAGGCTCTTGATCGAAACCAAGCCTTCGACCTGCGTCAGGTCCAAGCGCACAAAGAGGCCCATGCTGCTAACCCACGAGACGGTTCCGGCATAGCGCTCGCCCAGACGGTCCTCATAGTACTGGGCAATCTTGATCTTTTGCGTCGCATGGCTAGCGGCATCTGCCGCGCGCTCGGCATCGCTGCATGCGCGGCAGATCTGCGGCAGAATGCGCGGCAGCGACTCGCGCCCCTTGCCGATCAGCCGCGGCGTACGGACCAGGGCGTCCTTGCCGCCGAGCTGCTCATAGGCCAACTGCAGTTTGAGCACGCGGTGCACCACCAGATCGGGGTAGCGACGGATGGGACTCGTAAAGTGACAGTAGCACGGCGCGGCGAGCGCAAAGTGGCCCTCGTTGCGCGGCTTGTACAGTGCGCGCTGCATACTGCGCAGAAGCAGCGTGTTGACGAGCGGTGCGTTGGCCGTACCGGCGGCAGCATCAACTGCAGCCTGTAGCTCATCGGGACTCCCCAGGGCGATACCGGCAGCACGGCGATCGTCGATGATGCCTAGCTGCGCCAGCGCAACTGCGGCACCGTGCAGGCTATCGGGGCTCGGATCCTCATGCACGCGATAGCAGGCCTCGATATCACGGTCTGCCAGCCACTCTGCAACGCACTCGTTGGCGAGTAGCATGGCTTCCTCGATAAGCGACGTGGCACACGAACGCTCGCGCGCCACAATCTGCACGGGTACTCCGTCCTCATCCAATAGAGCGCGAATCTCGGCCGTGTCAAAATCGACTGAGCCGCGGGCACGACGAATACGACGGCGAAGTTCGGCGAGTTCGTTGGCGGCGACAAGGAAATCGCCGAGGTCGACGTTATAGCCGCGAGCAGTTTCCTCGCACGCAAGACCGCGCTCAAGCGCCTCCTCGCGCGAGGCCTCAGCAGCCGCAACATCCTCAGCGGCGCCTTCCAGCACCGAATACTCAACCGCGCCGGCACGCACCAGCAGCGCCTCGGCGCCGTCATAGTCCATACGCACACGCGAGCGAATCACGCTGGGGTAAGGATCGTAATGCCGCACGCGACCCTGCGCATCGAGCTCAATGTCAACGGTAAACGCAAGACGGTCCTCGTCAGGGCGAAGCGAGCATAGGTCACAGGACAGGCGTTCGGGCAGCATGGGAAGCACGCGATCGGCCAGATACACCGATGTCGTACGATGGCGAGCCTCAAGATCGATATGCCCGTCCCAAGCCACATAGTGAGAAACGTCAGCGATATGCACACCCAGCTTGTAGCCACCCTCGGGCGTGCGCTCAAGCGAAATGGCATCGTCAAAGTCGCGCGCGTCGACCGGGTCGATCGTGATGACAAAGCGGTCGCGCAGATCGCGGCGGAGCGGGTCCTTAAGCGCCGCGGACACATCGAGCGAAAGCCCCTCGGCCTCGTCCAGCGCGGCCTCGGGATAGCTATCGGTATAGCCGTAACGCGCCATCACGTATTGAACGCCCAAATCGGGCGCGTCATCTCCGCCAATGCGGCGTTCGATCGTCACGGTGCCCGATTCCAGGCGCGTCGGGTAGGTCAAAATGCGCGCGACAACGGCATCACCCGGGTGGACGCCCAGACGATCCGCCGAGGTATCCTCGGGCAGAATGAAGAAGTCGGCCTTCAGGCGCGAATCGAGCGGCTCGATCACACCGAGCGGACCAGCGGTCTGGTACGTACCCACCACGCTTATGGCTGCGCGCTCAACCACGCCTTCGATCACGGCGCGCCGCTCACCGTGCGGGCTGTTCTTAATGCTCACGGCAACGGTATCGCCATCCATGATCTCGCGCTTACCGCGGCCCATAACCTTGTAGTCGCCGCTCTCGGTTATGACATAGGCGCCATGCTCATGGAGCTGCACGCGCCCGGTCAGGCTCGGACGGCGTTCGCTGCGCACCGGCCCACGCTTATTGCGAGCACCGCGCTTATGCTTGTTATTGCGCCCCATGGCGCCTCCTTGCTATCGATGACGAACTCCAAAGAGTCTACCCAAATGATTCGCTTTCCTGCCGTCCCCTAGAGATCAAAAAACGGGCCGCCCCATAAGAGACGACCCGTTGGAAGGGATGAATTCCAGACATGCCTACACGCGCAGGTAGCGGCGCATGGCTATGGCAGAACCAAAGAGACCGATAATCACGCCGACCAGAATCAGCGCAGCATAGGTCACCAGGTAGTACTGCATCGGCAGGGCAAACGACATCCAGCCGATGCTCTCCTGCAAACGCGGAATCATCAGATTGCGCAGCAGCTCCAGAACGCCGATGGAAAGCAGCGAGCCCAAAATGGCCTGCAGTACGCCCTCGGTGATAAACGGACCACGAATGAAGCCGTTGCTGGCGCCGACCAGACGCATAATCGCAATCTCACGACGACGCGCCGTGATGGACAGGCGAATCGTGTTGTTGATGAAGATGAATGCGATAAAGGTCAGAAGGCCAACGAGCACCACGGCGGCGATGCGAATGTAGTTGGTCACCTGGAACAGGCGGCTCACTTCCTCCTGGCCATACAGTACGCTCGCGTTGACGTCGCCGTCGTCCGCGATCTTTTGGAAGTCGGCATTCTTCTTGAGCTTCTTGGCCGTGCTCTCGACCTGAGACGGATCGTCCATCTCAATCGCAAACGAAGCCGGCAGCGGGTTCTGGCCATCGAGCGCGCTCATGGTGGCGTCGGCGTTGCCCGACATCTTGCTCGTATACTCGGCCAGCGCGTCGTCCTTGTCCTTATAGGTCACGGACTTGACGTTATTCCATGTCTTAAGCTCGGCCTCAAAAGCCTGAACATCAGCCTGATCGGCGTCATCGCTAATGAACGCGTTGATGACAACCTGATCCTCGACGGTGCCGATCACGGAGTTCAGCATCGCGGAGCCCATGATGAACAGGCCGATGATAAACAGCGAAAGGAAGATCGTGATGACGGCGCCGAGCGAGGTAGTCCAGTTACGGAAGAAGTGGCTGATTGCCTCTTTGAAGGAGTAGCCCACGTTAGTTGGTGCCATAGTTGCCGTAACCTCCCCTCTCCTGGTCGCGGATAACGTGGCCGCCCTCGAGGGCGATCACGCGACGGTGCATGCTATCGACCATCTCGCGGTCGTGCGTGGCGACGATCACGGTGGTGCCGGTGCGGTTAATACGCTCGAGCAGCTTCATGATGCCCAGCGAGATCGCCGGGTCGAGGTTACCCGTGGGCTCGTCGCAGATCAGCAGCGGCGGACGGTTGACCATAGCGCGGGCGACGGCAACGCGCTGCTGCTCGCCACCGGAAAGCTGGTCGGGCAGCGAGTCCATCTGATCGGCCAGACCGACCAGACGCAGCACCTCGGGCACCTGGCTGCGAATGACGCCCTTGGGCTTGCCGATGCACTGCAGGGCAAACGCCACGTTTTCGTAGGCGGTCTTTTGCGGCAGAAGCTTAAAGTCCTGGAACACAGCGCCAATCTGGCGGCGCAGGAACGGAACCTTGCGGTTCTTGATCTTCATGAGGTCCTGACCGGCAACCAGGATGCGACCGCTCGTCGGCTTGACGTCGCGGTTGAGCGTCGACAGCAGCGTGGTCTTACCCGAGCCGGAGTGACCGACCAGGAAGACGAACTCGCCCGGATAGATCTCGATGTTGATGTCGTCGAGTGCAGGCTTGTTGGGCTGTGCCGGATAGATCTTGGTGACATGCTCCATAAGGATGACGGGCTCGACACCGGCCTGCTTGGCCATCTTCTTGCGGCTGGCCTGCGGATCGATGGGCGCAAACACCGACGTAAAATCGGGGTTGTTGAGCGCGTTATCGAGGCTTGCGACCTCGGCGGCCTGATCGCTCTCGACCACCGGGGCAGCAGGCTGCGTGGGATCGGGAATAGCGGCAAAGAGACCGGACTGCGCAGGCTGAGGAACCGGCGTCGCAGGGGCCATGGGGTCGGGAATGCCGGCCATGGTAGGCTGCGGCGTGGCGGCGCCAGCCTGAGGCTGCTCCACGCGAGCGGTCACGGCCTGAACGGGCTCAAAACCCGCCGTGCCGGAAAGCGCGACATCGCTGGTGGGATTGTAGGCAAAGGGATCGGATGCCGGCTGTGCCTGATCTGCCGGCTGAGCGGGGGCCTGAGCAACAGGCTGGCCCTCTGAATCCGGAGTGGCGAAACGGCTGCCCTGGACGCCTGTCTGCGTCTTGGGGGCATCATCGCCCGCACCGGAGGTACGGAAGTGGTTACCCACTGGTGCTCCTTATCGTCGTGCGTTTAAACTACATGAGCGCTTTGTATTTTAGCAGCATTAGCTTTGCTGCACATAAGAAGCATGGCGGGGTTTGGGTCTCACCGGCCGGGCGCAGGGTTACCTCCCAAATCGTCCTCGCGCATGGCCGGCATTTGTCCTGCTCCTGCGGAGCTGCGGACAAACGCCGGCCTGCGCTGCGGAAAGATTTGGGAGGTAACCCTGCGCCCGGCCTGCGGCTACTATGGGGCCGACGCACCAACTTGAGATGCTGCGCATACAAAGTTGGAAGGGTCTGAATTGCACTTTGTTGGGATGGGCCCGTTTCCCCATGGGAACTTTGCTTGGCAGGACTCTAATTTAAATTCAGCATAAACAGGGGCGCCCTCTTTGAGGACGCCCCTGTTCTGGCTTGTTTGCGGTTGTCGAAGCGATGCTTTGCCTCGTCTTGCCCTAGGCCAAGAACTCCTTGGTGGTCGCCACGATGTTGGCGGCGTCCAGGCCGTACTTGTGCAGGAGCTCGGCACCCGGGCCAGACTCGCCGAAGGTGTCGTTGACGCCGATCTTCTTGAGCGGCGTCGGGCACTGCTCGCACAGGACGTCGGCAACGGCGCTGCCCAGGCCACCGATCACGGAGTGCTCCTCGACGGTCACGACGTGGCCGGTCTTGGTGGCGCTCTTGACGATCAGATCGGCATCGATGGGCTTGATGGTGTGCATGTTGATGACCTCGGCGTCGATGCCCTCGGCAACGAGCTGCTCGGCGGCCTCGAGAGCCTCGCCGACCATCAGGCCGCAGGCGATGATGGTCACATCGGCGCCCTCGCGCATGACAATGCCCTTACCCAACTCGAACTTGTAGGTCTCGGGGTCGTTGATAACCGGCGAGGCCAAACGGGCGAAGCGCATGTACACCGGACCGTCGCACTCGTAGGCGGCGCGCGTCACGGCGCGGGCCTCCACGTCGTCGGCGGGAACAATTACGGTCATGCCGGGGATGACGCGCATGAGGGCGATATCCTCGCAGCACTGGTGCGTGGCGCCGTCCTCGCCCACCGAGATGCCGGCGTGCGTGGCACCGATCTTAACGTTGAGGTGCGGGTAGCCGATGGAGTTGCGGACCTGCTCAAAGGCGCGACCGGCAGCGAACATGGCAAAGGTACTCGCGAAGGCAACACGACCAGTGGTCGCGATACCGGCGGCGACGCCCATCAGGTTGCTCTCGGCGATACCCACGTCGAAGAAGCGGTCGGGGCAAGCGGCCTTAAACTTACCGGTCTGCGTGGCGGCGGCCAGGTCGGCGTCGAGGACCACAAAGTCATCGTGCTCGTTGGCGAGCTCGACGAGGGCCTCGCCGTAGCTTACACGCGTGGCGATTTTCTTGACGTCTGCCATCCTAGAGCTCCTCTCCGGCGGCCGTGAGCTCTGCCATGGCCTGCTCAAACTGTTCATCGTTGGGGGCCTTGCCGTGCCAACCAACCTGGTTCTCCATAAAGGACACGCCCTTGCCCTTTGTGGTCTCGGCGATAATGGCGGTCGGCTGCCCCTTGGTGGCGCGAGCCTCGGCAAAGGCGGCGCGGATCTGGTCGAAGTCGTTGCCGTCGGCGAGCTCAACCACGTGGAACTTGAACGCGCGGAACTTGTCGGCGAGCGGCATGGGGTCGTTGACCTCCTCGACGGGACCGTCAATCTGAAGGCCGTTGTGGTCGACGATCACGCAGAGGTTATCGAGATGCTGGTTGCCGGCAAACATGGCGGCCTCCCAGACCTGGCCCTCCTCGCTCTCGCCATCACCCAGCAGGGCGTACGTGCGATAAGTATCGCCCCAGTGCTTGGCGGCAACGGCCATGCCCACGGCGGCGGAAATGCCCTGGCCGAGCGAGCCGGTGGACATGTCGACGCCCGGGGTGTCGTTCATGTTGGGGTGACCCTGCAGGTGGCTGCCGATGTGGCGCAGCGTCTCAAGATCCTCCTTGGGGAAGAACCCGCGCTCGGCGAGCACGGCGTACAGGCCCGGAGCGCAATGGCCCTTGGAGAGCACAAAACGGTCGCGATCGGCCTTGCGGGGATCGGACGGGTCGACGTTCATTTCCTCAAAGTACAGATAGGTCATGATGTCGGCAGCACCGAGCGAACCGCCCGGATGGCCGGACTTGGCAGCGTGCACGCCGGTGACGATGCCCTTCCTTACCTCGTTGGCAACCTTTTTGAGCTCTTCGTCGCTCATTGTGCCTTCCTTTCATCCTCTTTAGACAAGATGCGCACGGCACCGAAGGTAATCCCAACACAGCCGCAATGCACGTACGTCATTCATTATGCTGGAAACTGATGGCTTTACCAGAGTTTTTATCATTATTTGAACAATTTAGCAGGCAGAACCGCTGATGAAACGGTTTATCAATGTGAACGTCTTTTGGATGGAACGCGGTCGCCCCTACGCGCTAATGTCCTTGAATCCCTCGCCGAAGGCTTCCGTAACGTCAGCGACCGTCACAATGGCGTGAGGATCGCGCTCGCGCACGATCGTCTTAAGGGTATTGAGCTCTCGACGGCTCACGATGACCATGATCACCGGCTTCTCGGCACCCGAATACATGCCAGTCGCCTTAAACTTGGTACAACCACGACCCAGGCCATACATAATATCGGCAGCGATATCAGGGAACTTGTCCGAGATGATGAGTACCATACGACGCTTGTTGCCGCCATCGACCACGGCATCGATCACGTAGCCGCTAATGACCATCGAAAGGCCTGCATATAGTGCATTTTCGATTGAAAAGACCGGAGCCGACAGCGCACATACGGCAACATCGATCGCCATGACGGTCGAGCCCACGGGCAGCGAGGTATTACGCGAGATGATTTGGCCAATCGTGTCCGAGCCGCCGGTGTTGGCGCCGGCGCGCAGCACCATGCCATAACCGATGCCCGTGATGATGCCGCCCCACATAGCGGGCAGCATCAGATCGGCATGTGCCAGCGGCGCCACAAACGGAGCGAACAGGTCGGTGAAAAAGCCCAGCAGCACAAAGCCTGTCGCCGTCTGCACCACGTAGAACATGCCGCCCTCGCGCATAACGACCAGCAGCAGCAAGGCGTTCATCACGATCGTCTGAATACCAACGGGAAGCGATAGACCGCGCGATGCGCCGACCGCCTGGATAATGGTGGCAAGGCCCGTAACGCCACCGGCAGCAAGGCCGTTAGGAATCAAAAACAGGTCGGTCGCAATAGCGGCCAGAGCGCACCCCAACATAATCTGGGGCAGGTCGTGAAAGAAGTTCATCGAAAGAATGCGCTTAATGTCCAGACGATATGCCATGCTGCCTCCCTCAAAAAAGCGCACCCCATCGGATGCGCTTTGAACTTCTTCTTGTATTCGATTCTACCGATTCGCCGGACAAAAACCACCCCTGCGCAGGGTTTATTCCGAATACAAACCCGTCCAACCGTTGGGCTTAGCATCGGCTTGAAGCCGCCCGATGTTTTAGATCTCCGAGCCTTCTACATCGGCGTTGCCGGTAGTCCAACGGTGATAGCCAATCACAAACGGATCCAAATCGCCATCGTCAAGAACGGCCTCGACGTTGCTGGTCTCCACACCCGAGCGCAGATCCTTGACCATCTGGTACGGGTAGAGCACGTAGCTGCGAATCTGGTTGCCAAAACCGATCGTGGTTTTGGGTCCGCGAATCTCATCGAGCGCCTCGGCGCGCTTCTCGAGCTCAATCTCGTACAGGCGAGCCTTGAGGATCTGCATGCACGCGGCCTTGTTCTGGATCTGGCTGCGCTCGTTTTGGCAGGTAACCACAATGCCACTGGGAAAATGCGTCACGCGCACGGCGGAGTCGGTGGTGTTAACGCCCTGACCGCCCGGGCCGCTCGCGTGGTACACGTCCACGCGGATGTCATCGGGACTGATCTCGATGTCGATATCATCGGGTAGCACGGGGATGACCTCGACGCCAGCGAACGTGGTCTGGCGGCGCTTCTTGTCGTCGGTGGGGCTAATTCGTACCAGGCGGTGCACACCGGCCTCGGCGCGCAGCATGCCAAATGCGTCCTTGCCCTCGACGGTAAAGGTCGCGCGGTCGATGCCGATGACCTCAGCAGCGGGGCAGTCGTTAATCGTGACCTTCCAGCCGCGACGCTGGCAGTACTTCATGTACATCTTAAAGAGCATGAAGGTCCAGTCCTGGGCCTCCAGACCACCCTGTCCGGGCTTGATGGTCACAATGGCATCGCCGTGATCGAACTCACCGGTAAACCAGCTCGAAAGCTCAAGCTCATCGATGGCACGGGCCAGGCGCTCAGCCGTGGCTGTAGCCTCCTCGCGAAGGGCGGCGGCATCGGGGTCATCCCCCATCTCCTCGGCAAGCTCCAGCGCGGCGCGGGCATCGGAAAGCTCGCCGCGCGCGTTGTCCACGGCGGCGATATCTTCCTTGGTGCGCGCGATTTCCTCCATGGTGGCACGGGCGGCGTCGGCATCATCCCAAAAGCCGGGGGCCACGCTTTTGGCCTCGAGCTCGGTCACGCGCGTGCGCTTTTCGTCCAAGTGGAGATACGACTCGACCTCGCCGAGCCGGTCCGCAAACGCGTCCAGCTCGGCGGGCGTTACCTCTAAAGCCTCAGCCATTAACGATTCCTGCCGTGGCAGTACTTAAACTTCTTGCCGCTACCGCAGGGGCACGGGTCGTTGCGGCCCACGTTGACGTACGGATCGTCGCTCTCGGACTTGCGATAGGTGGTCACCTTGCCACCGTTGTTGACGGCAGCCGGACCACCCTGGACAGCCGTGCGGGCCTGCACCTGCGCCTGCTTGCGCAGCACCGAGTCGCCGTTGTCGCCATCGACCTCGGCAGGACCGGAGAAGCGCGCACCCTCGAGCGTGGGCTCTTCCTTGTGCTCCACGGCACGCGGGGCAGCCTTGATCTCGATGCGCAGAACCGTGCGCAGGTAATCCTCGTACATGGTGTCGACGAGGATCTGGAACGCGCCGTAGGCCTCAGTCTTGTACTCGACCAGCGGGTCGCGCTGGCCAAAGCCGCGCAGGCCAATGCCGGTCTTGAGGTAGTCCATCTCCTGCAGGTAGTTCATCCAGCGGGTATCGATGACGCGCAGCATGACCTGGGTGTTGAGCTCGCGCATCAGGTCCTCGCCCAAGCGCTCGGCCTTCATGTTGTAGCACTTCTCTACGTAAGCCAGGACATCGGCAGCCAGGGCCTCATAATCCTCGTCGGGGAACTTGGGCGTATCGATGTGGCCGGTGAGCTCCACAACCCACTTGCGCAGGCCCTCCAGGTCGCGCTCGCCATCGTGACTGTCCTTGGTGCAGAACTCCTGCACGCAGCGGTAGACGGTATCGTGCATGACCTCGGTGATGTGGTCGGTCAGATCCTTGCCGTCCAGAATCTTATTGCGCTCGGCGTAGATGACCTGGCGCTGCTTGTTCATGACGTCGTCGTACTCAAGGACGCTCTTACGCATGGAGAAGTTGATGCTCTCGACCTTGTGCTGGGCGCTCTCGACGGCCTTGGAGATGATCTTGTGCTGGATGGGCATGTCGTCGCCCATGTCGGCCGTGACCATCATCTTGGAGACGCGGTCCATCTTGTCGCCGCCGAACAGGCGCATGAGGTCGTCCTCGAGCGACAGGTAGAACTGGGTCTCGCCCGGATCGCCCTGACGGCCGGAACGGCCACGCAGCTGGTTGTCGATGCGGCGGGACTCATGGCGCTCGGTGCCGATAACGGTCAGGCCGCCGGCGGCAAGCACGCGCTCGCGCTCGGCCTTGCAGGTCTCCTTGGCTTCGGCGTTAAACTGCTCGAGCTGCTCGGGCGTCACGTCCTCCATGGTCAGGCCCTCGTACTCCAGGCGCTCGCGCACCAGCTCGTCGGGGTTGCCGCCCAGCAGGATGTCGGTACCACGACCGGCCATGTTGGTGGCGATGGTCACAGCGCCGTAGCGTCCGGCCTGGGCAACGATATGAGCCTCGCGCTCGTGATGTTTAGCGTTGAGGACCTCGTGCGCGATACCGCGCTTGGTAAGGGCGGCGGACAGCTTCTCGGAGCTCTCGATGGAGACGGTGCCCACCAGGACCGGCTGGCCCTTGGCGTGACGCTGCTCGACATCGTCGGCGACGGCATTGTACTTGGCCTGGATGGTGCGGTACACCAGGTCCTCGTGGTCCACGCGCTGCACAGGCTTGTTGGAGGGGATGACCTCGACGGGCAGCTTGTAGATCTCGCGGAACTCGGCATCCTCGGTAAGTGCCGTACCGGTCATGCCGGAGAGCTTGTCATACAGACGGAAGTAGTTCTGCAGGGTGATGGTGGCCAGCGTCTGGTTCTCCTCGCGTACGAGCACGCCCTCTTTGGCCTCGATGGCCTGGTGCAGGCCCTCGGAGTAACGGCGGCCTTCCATAATGCGGCCGGTGAACTCGTCGACGATCTTGACCTCGCCGTTGGTGACCACGTACTGCTTGTCGCGGTGGAACATGTACTGGGCCTTCAGCGCCTGCTGCAGGTGGTTGACCAGCTGGCCGGAGAGATCGGCATAGATGTCATCGATACCCAGGCGGCGCTCGATCTTCTTAAGGCCGCGCTCGGTGGCGGCAATGGTGTGCTTGGCCTCGTCCATGACATAGTCGCCCGTGGGCTCGACGTCCTCGGTGGCGGTGAGCATGTCGTGCGACACGTCCTCGCCGCGCTCAAGGCCACGCACGGCACGCGCGAAGTCCTTGTAGGTACTGGCGGACTTGGTGCCAGCGCCCGAGATGATCAGCGGGGTGCGGGCCTCATCGATCAGGATGGAGTCAACCTCGTCGACGATGGCGTAGTTGTGGCCGCGCTGCACGCGCTGCTCGGGACGGGTAACCATGTTGTCGCGCAGGTAATCAAAGCCGAACTCGGAGTTGGTGCCGTAGGTGACGTCGGCCTGGTAGGCCGGGCGCTTGAGCTCGAGTGGCATGTTGTTCTGGAGCAGACCGACGGTCATGCCCAGGTACTTATAGATGCGGCCCATCCACTCGGAGTCGCGCTTGGCAAGGTAATCATTGACAGTAACGACGTGCACGCCCTTGCCGGCAATAGCGTTGAGATAGCCAGCCAACGTGGAGACGAGGGTCTTACCTTCGCCGGTCTTCATCTCGGCGATGTGGCCCTCGTGCAGTGCCATGGCGCCAATGAGCTGCACGTCAAAGTGGCGCATACCCATGGTGCGCTTGGAAGCCTCACGCACGGTGGCAAAGGCCTCGGGGAGCATGTCGTCAAGCGACTCGCCGTTGGCGTAACGCTCGCGGAACTTATCGGTCTGGCCGCGGAGTTCCTCCTCGGTCATCTTCTCAAACTGGGGCTCAAGACCGTTGATCTGGTCGACGATCTTGTAGTAGCGCTTAAGGTCCTTATCGGATCCAAAGGACAGCAGCTTTGACATGAATCCCATGTGGTTTTCCTTTTTGGCCATCGCCCACGCCGTGCAGCTGCGGGCGAGTTAAACACAGATGATTGTACTTTAGCCAAACAAGGCGCGGCCTATGCGGTCGACCTCGACCGCCACGTAATAACTATGACCAACCTGCCACAATGGGACAGGTTTATTTTGGCAAGTTTTATCTGAGCAAACGCCGCCTCTCTGCCATGTGGTGCCACGAGGACAGGTTAGCTTGCACCAATAAAAAGAAAAGGGCCGCGCACCCAAATGGATGCACGGCCCTCATGCCATGAATGCGAGTGATTCCGCGGCGAGCTATTTACTCAGCAGCCTCGGTGGTCTCGGCCTCGGCAGCGGCCTCCTCGACGGGAGCCTCTGCGGGAGCCTCGGCGGCCTGCTTGGCAGCCTCCTCGGCAAACTTAGCGGCACGCTTAGCCTTCTCGGCAGCCTTAGCCTCAGCGGCGGCCTTGCGAGCGGCCTCGGCCTCAGCAGCCTTGGCGGCCTTGGCAGCCTTGGCCTCCTCAGCCTTCTTGAGCTGGGCGGCAGCGGCGCCACCGAACTTGTCGGCGAAGCGCTGGACGCGTCCACCGGTGTCGACGAACTTCTGCTGGCCGGTGTAGAACGGGTGGCACTCGTTGCAAAGCTCAACCTTCATCTCGGACACGGTAGCGTGCGTCTTGAAGGTGTTGCCGCAGGAGCACGTCACCGTGCACTCGACATACTGGGGATGGATACCCTGCTTCATGGTAGGACTCCTTATTGGTCAGGCGCTGGTTACCGATCAGCGCATAAGGCGTCTTGGTTTCCGACCAAGACAACAAACTCGGCTATGGTACCACGGCGCCGCGTGTCCCACAAAAGGTTCACGGTCTTTTCGGAACGACACGAATCTGACCCATCGAAACACATCTCCACCGTTCCTTCAACTGGGAAAATGCCGTCCCCGGGGCCTGAGAAGGGCCCCGGGGACGTTCGACTGACTGCGGGAACGGCCTTTCCGCTCAATGTGTTCGGCTGAGATCGGAAATCAACCAAACTGAACTAGGTTCAGTTGACATGGTTAAAAACGAGGGGCGACGCTTTTGCGTCACCCCTCGTCCCGGCCGGTTGCTTTAGTTGTACACACGGTAGTTACACTTGAACTGGGTTATGTGTCCATAGTTGGAGCGGTACCAACCCGACGTATAGCTGATTGCCTCTGCGCCTAGATAGTCGTAGCCCTTGTTGTAGCGAAGCTGACGGTAGATCGTGTCGTACTCTGCTACGTAAAACGTGTCTCCAGAGAAGGCTTTGTACCGGTCCTTAACCGTCGAAGCCATGTACGCGGGTTCGACATCGCCTTTCTCCCCGTTGAGCGCATAGACGGGTGCCGCGATTCCGCATAAAGCCGTTGCCACGAGGATGGCGTAGACAGCCATGCGCGACGGATTGGACTTCAGCTGTTCAAATAGTTTCATGTCATTCACCTCGCTCGTATGTATCGAGGTATTCCTGCTTGAGCGTCTGCGAGGACGACTTGATCTTTTCCACGAGCGTGCCGGCCTCGATGAAGTAGAACGAGTTGGTGAGGTCTGCCAGGTCGTCGAGCAGATGGCTTGAAATGAGCACGCTTCGTCCCCGCGCCACCTCGCTGCGCATCGCGTCGCAGGAGGTTTTCCGCTTTCCCGGATCGAGGGCGTTCAGCGGTTCATCGAGGATGAGGTACGGGCAATCGGTCGCTATCGCCATGGCAAGCTTTACCTGCTGCTTCATTCCTGTCGAGAGTTTACGGGTCGGCTTGTCGAGATATGGGGAGATTCCGAGGGAGTCGCAGAGCGAGTCGATGTCGGCGGCCGATTTCCACGCCTCCCTAACGAAAGCAAGGTGCTCGATGGCCGATAGCGTGGGATAGAGATCCGCGCTGCCCGAAGAGCTCAGGTAGACGAGTTCTGCAAATTCGGCTGATCGACGTTGGCAGATTCCGTCTGCCGCCAGGCTTCCCGAGCGGATGCGGGTGGGAAATTGGCCCGACAGCGCTTCAAGAAGGGTGGTTTTCCCCGAGCCGTTGGGAGCAACGAGGCCCGCCGCCGTTCCCGGGCTCAGGAAAAGCGACCCGATTGAAAGTATCGTCGTGCTCCCGTATCCCACGCTCGCGTCCAGAAGCTCGAGCCCATGGTGCTTTTTCGCGGGTCCAGGCTGTTTGGGGGAACGTGCCGCAACGGCGCCGACCGTAAAAAAGACCGCGACGTATGCCAGGGCCACGGCAAGCATCGATGCGCTGCCTGAACCGGAGCCAATGAATTCTGTCGGGAAGCATCCTACGTAACCCGTTGCCTCGATAGGCGAGAACACGGCCAGCGGCAGGAGATTGAGCGCGGCGTTATGCTCCAGCGCCGAATCGGACAGTAACGGGAATGCCGGGGCCGCGACAAGCAGCGCGGAGGTAAGGGGGCCCGCGAGGACGCGCCTCGTTGCGGTCGATAGGACGGCGGAGCAAACGGATATCAAGGTTCCGCCCGCAAGAAGCGCGATAAGCAGGGCCGTGAAGACGTTTCCCGCGGTCGTGGTGGTAAGCGCGCCGTCATGGAAGAAGGCGATCGGGTACCCAATTTGCCCGAAGCCGTTTAGGGCCAAGGCGTAAATGCCCCCGGGTGCGAGGCCGGCGAGGAGCATCGCGGTCCCCGCGGCGATTATCGAAAACACGATCTGGATAAGGCGCCGGAATTTGGGCGCGGGCGCCTTTGCCGCCAGGGTCGCAGGCCTTGTGGCCCCGAGCACGAGTATCGACGAGAGAAGGAAGGGAATGAAGGGAAGGAAAGACGGCGCCGTGGCAATGGCGTAAGGCAGGAAGGAAAGGAATGGCAGGTCGTTTGCGGAGGCCGGGATATCCGTGATGCCGGAGCTGCTCAGGGCACGGCAATACGCGAGCGCCGCGTCATTGGTCTCTCGGTCTCCCACGATGGACCCGGATTGGAAGCCTTCGCCCATGAGCGCGTAGTAGCTCTCGGCAGAATCGAGAAAGGCGGCGTCGGTTTGAGCGGCAAGGGCGGCGTTCGCGTATCTTGCAAGCTCCGCGTCAGCTTGCTGCTCTGGCGATAGGTCTGTGCCGCTGGCCTGGGGCGCGCGCATATTGAATGCGTCGACAAAGCCCTGCATGCCCTGCTTCATAAAGAAGGGCCCGTAGATGGGTGAATTGAACGCAATGGGGACGGAAAAGGCTGCAGCGAGAACGAGCGTACAAATCCATGCGGCCTTGTCTCTTAGGATCAGTTTGAGAAGAAGTCGACAGTACATTCAGAAGCACCTACGTTCCTCAAAGAATCGTTAGATTAAAAGTAACAGACCGGATGAAGATACGTGCGACGGGGGCGAGGCGAATGGCTGAGCGGTATCGATACGCGGGTTCAACGGTATCACATTGGCCACATAGATTTTTAACTTGCATTTCTACCCGCCCTTTTCGTAGAGTCGCCGATACGTGCTTAGCGCACCCTCGGCGCGTCCGGCAGGCTTTGCGAAATGGGATCCAGGAGACTTCGGCGCAGCATCATCTTGCGGAATGCTTCTAATGAGCCTCCCATCCTTCAAAAACAGAATCTCATCGCACAGCCTATCGACCGAATCCAAGATGTGGGATGACATGATGATGCACGTACCAGAATCGGCCAGCTTCCTGAGAATCTCGGAATGCAAGTCCACCCTGCTGGGGTCGAGCGCGTTCATGGGCTCATCTAATAGAAGGTACCGCGCGCCCGTCGCATACGCAATCGCCAGGGTAAGCTGCTGCTTCATGCCCTGGCTCAGAGTGCGGATCCTCATCTTCGCGAACTCGCCTATCTGCGTTTGTTCCACTATCTCTTCGATATCGCGAGCATGCGGCCACATATCGCAAACCATCTTGAGGTGATCTTCCGCACGCAATCCGGGATACAGCAGCGTCCCCTCACCAGGTGCATAGAAGATCATAGAACGGACCTCTCTCGCACCCGTACCCTGCACCTCATCCAGAACGATGCTCCCGTCCACGCGAGGACCCGGCAAACCTGCCATCGCACGCAGCAACGTCGTCTTTCCATGCCCGTTCGGAGCGACGAGACCGTAGACCGTACCCGGGGCAAACTCAGCGTTCACCGAATCTACGAGCACCTTCTTTCCATAAGAGATCGTCAGCGTTTGAAGGTCAATCATCGAGATCATCCCCTTTCGATCTTTGGAACACTCAGGCGCACCATCAACGGAGATACGGCGCCCAAGACCACCAGCAGAGCGCCCGATGCGCCGACGACCTCTCCAAAAGGCATCGCGTTCGTCCCTCGCCCAAGGAACCCAATCGTCCCCACCTGGGAAGCGGGATCAAACGAGGCGAATGGAGCCAGCAGCGCGACGCCCATGCCCACGCTTTCAACATGAGCGCTCAACGAACCCAACACCAAGAGAACCGCGCAAACCATTCCGGTGACAACGGGGTTGCGGCTAATCGCTGCTGTCAACGCAGCGACGACGGAAATCACGCCGTATGCCATGACCAGCAACGGAATACTGCACAACACCGCCTCCCCCACCGTGGACGTTGTCGAAGCTCCCGCCCGAATGAGAGCGACGGGATACTCCGATCCACCCGCACCGTTCTTAATCACGGACACAACGACAGCGGGAACCATCGACACCAAAAGCAGCACCAAGCCAAGCAGGAGAGCCAGCGCAACAGCCGTCAGAAAACGCACATGCGCTGTTGCGGGGATCTGGAGAACCAGAAGGGAACGACACTGCAGGTGGGTGCACGCGAGCGATGTGACAACCACGGGCAACAGCAAAAATAAGGAGGGAAGCGCTGCCTGGAGATACGAAAGGAGGATTAATGGGGGCATCTTCGTACTTAACTCGTAAACCTTGGGGTCCGGCAAGCTCGCGATCGACTCAAGCAGAAGGGCGCGCGCCTCCGCACGAGAAGGAGTCTCCGGCTCGATTCCGATCGATTGCAGGAGAGTCGCATCTGCCGCGCCCAGCTCACCTCGAGCGCGCTCGTACGTCGCAAGGCTTCGAAACCCCTCCGCAGGCATAGGCGCGTACACGAAACCCGAAAGAGCATCCCGCATGTCTTCCAGGGCCGCTTTGCCCTCGACGTCCATATTCGCAGCGTTCTGCTCTAGATACCGATCTATTGAACGGAGCTCCCCATCCCTATACCGAACAGCGGAAACGTTATCAGCGTCAGGAAACATCTCGACCAGAGCCGGGGCCAGCATCGTCATCGACATTGCAATCGCGCATACGGCGAGGGTAGGAGAACGCAGGAGCAGTTTCCCCATCGTTCTTACGTATGCAACGGCGGAGGCACAAGCGCTCGAACGAGTTGCCGTTCTCGATGCAGTGAAGGAACCTCTCTCAAGACAAATCGGGGATATCGGGCACGCGCAGCCGCTCTTTCCAGCAACGCAAAGCAGGCTAATTGCCAGCACCTCGATCCCGATTGCGCATACGAGGGCAATCGCGCCACGCTCGAAGCAAAGTCCAGGCAGATTCACTATCTGCGTTGTCGGGTACGGGCTATAGGCGCCGACGGTCAACTCAGTGTTCGCATACGTAAGGGGATTCAACAGGGCGAACTCACGTAAAGCGATGGATCTTCCGTAATACCCGGGAACCATCGTCACCCCCATCAGGGCACATACGAACACGATTCCAAGCGTAGGGTTATTGGCAATCTTCACGGCAAGGTGAACGACAAGCGAGATGAACGCTGCCACCAAGAATTGCAAGATGGCCGTCTGCGCGAACACCAGCCAAGCCGGTTTGATAACCGGAGTCGCATATTGAATGTAGCCTATCGGATAGAACGGCGAGCCCGGGCCATTCTTCACAAGCGCGGCGATTATCCCTGGAAGATTGATGGCGAGGACGGCAAGCATTGCAAAAACACTCGCCCATACGCTCGATGCAACAAGTCTACCCAGCTCGCCCATCGGTGCCTGGATGATGAGCTTTTCACGTTTGTTAAGACGCGCGGCAAGGAACGAGACGGCAACGGCCGTTGCGACCCATAGCAAGTACTCCTTCGATCCGTCATAATAGGTGTACTCTCCATCCGATATCTGCAGAAGCGGAAGTAGGGGAGAGAGCGGTGCCAAGATAAGACGTCCCGCGGCAAGAGGGTACAGAAGCGCGGGCATGCTTGATGAAGAGGCATAGACACCGTCCTCCCCCGCATTCACAAGCGCATCCGCATAGGATGCTGACAATTCCTGCTCAACACGGGTTATTCCCGACTCGAGGTATTCGACCCGTCCGTCGATGCCAGCCGCGCTCCTGAAGACGGGCAGAGCACAAAGAACCATCAACGCAACAACGACAACACAGAGCGACCTGGAGGAGAGAAGCGACCTAAAGATCGCCTTCGAGATTTTGAGCATATTCATCGCCAACCTTAACCTCATCCAGTCGGAACAGAGTGGCCGAACAAAATGCTCGGCCCTTATTACTTGCCGGCAAAGTCAATTTAACATAAACTGTTAAAAAGTAACCTGAGTTTTTTAAATTCTTCGGAGGTTATTATGAGTTCCGACAATCGCACTCCCCGGCTTCATTCCTTCCGCATCGCATGTGCGATAGCCTCTGCGACCCTTTGCGCCACCGCCATCGCACAAGTGGCGTTCTCCTTAAAGCCAGCAATCGAAGTGCTCGACAACCCTGTAATTGCAGACTCCCCCGCGTATCCAGCCCTTGCGATCTCGACATTGGTCCCTGCCGTCATCGGTATCGCTACGACCATCCTCAGCGCCGTTCTCGTGTGGACGATCAAGAGCGGAGACCCCTTCAAGAAAGGGTCTGCGACATGCTTGAAGGTGCTCGGCATTCTCTTCGTTGTTCAAGCTGCCACCAGCCTCTACGCCGGCTCACTCAAAACCTCCGTTTCGATGTTTGGCGGCGAGGGGGCCGTCGGCGCCCAAGAGATCGCTTCATCATTCGATTGGACCTCTCTGGTTCTCGGCATCGTCCTGTTCATGCTTTCCCAGCTCTTCTTGTACGCCCGAGAGCTGTACCTCGACTCCGACGAGATTGCGTAAGGAAACGCCATGCCCGTAATTGTTCGCCTCGACAAGATCATGGCCGAGCGAAAGATTTCCTCGAACGAACTTGCCGAAAGGATTGGAACCACGCCCGTGAACCTGTCCCGTATTAAAAAAGGGCATATTCGCGGCATTCGCTTCAACACACTCGAGCAGCTATGCCTCGCCCTTCGTTGCCAACCCGGAGACCTTCTCGAAGTCATGAGCGAAGAGGATGCCCGAAAGGAGTTCGGACTCGATTGGTCCGCCGAGGATTAGAGGGCGGTCGTACTCGCCCTGCACACGGGGATGCGAATCGGCGAGGTCTGCGGCCTTCGGTGGTGCGATGTGGATTTCGAGACGGGCCTGATCTCGATCAGACACTCGGTGGCGCACGCGAAGGGAATGGGTTCGTTCATCAAGGACACCAAGACCCATGACGCCAGGGGTATCCCCATCGACCCGGTCGGCCTACTCCCCTTCCTGAAGGAGACCCACGAGATCGACTGCGGAAAGCTGCGCTTGCGCGGCCTTACCGGGGCGGTCGAGATCGGGGACTGCTACATCCTGTCGGAGCCGGGCGCGACCTTCGCGACGACAAGCTATATCCGCAGGGCGTTCAAGACGTTCTCGGAGACCAACGGCCTCATGGGCACCAACGACGAGCTGATCACGTTCCACGGCCTTCGCCACACGTTCGCAACGCAGTGGATCCGCCAAGGCGGCGATATCAAGGCGCTCCAATCGATCCTCGGCCACAAGGACGCCATGGCGACGCTCAACGTCTACGCCGACATCGAGCCCATCTCCAAAATCCATAACATGCTGCGCGCCACGCCGTGCCTTTGGCGCGGGCACCTCGGGCCGAGGGTCGATCCGGGTCCCATGTTCCAACAGAGGATCCAGGAGTCCATCGAGACGCTCCAGGCGTTCGGCTACGGCATCACCGAGCCGGACGACCGAAATATCGCCATACGCGACGTGAAGACGAACAGTTGGCTCTAGCTCACCGAGTACGCGGCAGTGCTGGGCCCATCCCAACTGAGGTCACGGTGGTCCGATAGGGGCGCCGCCCGCGGCATGCGCCGCGGAGCGGTATCCCCTACCGAAGGGCGGGGATGCCCTCCGCTTCCAGTTCGGAATCAGCCGTCGGAGGCGTTCGGCTGACTGCGGGAACGGCCTGTCCGCTCAATGTGTTCGGCTGAGATCGGAAATCAACCCAACACGAGCCGGACACGCGCCAGACGGCTCTTCCCCGTACGGCCTTCCCCCTTACGCTCATGTTGCAGGCATGTAACGCCGCAGCGAGCGCGCCTTTTTTGCGCCAGACAGGTACAATGATGAACACTGTACCGTAGCGGAGCGCCCCGCGCGCGCCGCAATCACGCGAAAGGGTTTCCCATGGCCGAGATCTCGTCCTCCCGTATCGTCATCACCGTCCTTGGCAAGAACCGCCCCGGCATCGTCGCCGGCGTCACCCGTGTTCTGGGCGAGGCCAACGTCGACATCCGCGACATTACGCAGTCCATTATCGAGGACATCTTCACCATGACCATGCTGGCCGACACCGCCGAGTCCAAGCTCGACTTCGCCGAACTCCAGAAGGCGCTTGCCGAGGCCGGCGAGCTTTCGGGCGTCAATGTGTCCATCCAGCGCGAGGATGTCTTTAACTTTATGTACCGCCTGTAGCGAACAGGTCGTGCGGGAACAGGCTGGCGCATCTGCACCCAAGCACGCCGCCCCCACACGACCCCGAGAGGAGCGCGCATGGCTTACGACGCCAAGAAAATCTACTACCGCTTCGATGACCATCTGAGCCGCCTGGTCTTGGATTATGAGGCGAGCCGCCAGATTTCGCCCGAAAGCGAAAACCTCTACCACGGCCTACCGACTGATCCGTATGACGAGGGTCTGTTCGTCGAGCACAACGTCAAGCGCGGCCTGCGCAACGCCGACGGCTCGGGTGTGGTCGCGGGTCTTACCCGCATCTCGGACGTGCACGGCTACAACAAGGTCGACGGCAAAGTCGTGCCCGACCAGGGCAAGCTTACGCTGCGCGGCTATAGCATCGAGGACCTGGTCAACAATGCCCAGGCCGAGAATCGCTACGGCTACGAAGAAGTCGCCTATCTGCTCATTACGGGCTCTCTGCCCACCAAGGAAGAGCTCGACGGCTTTTGCGAGCGCCTGGGCGCCTTTAGACATCTGAGCGACGAGTACGTTAAAGAGTTCCCTATGACCACGGTATCGTCGAGCATCATGAACGTGCTCCAGCGCGCCGTACTGCTGCTCTACGCCTTCGATGCCGAACCAGACGTGATCACGCCCGAGCACGAAATCGACGTCGCCATTTCCATGCTCGCACGTCTCCCGCGCATCGCCGCCTTCGCACACATGGCCTCGGTCGCCAAGCTTCGCGGCTCCGAGGTTCACGTGCCGCACCCTACGCCCGGTCTCTCCACCGCCGAGACCATCCTACAGGTCCTGCGCGGCGGCATGGCGTTCACCCGCGATGAGGCGATGCTGCTCGACGTTATGCTCATGCTGCATGCCGAGCACGGCGGCGGCAACAACTCCACCTTCGCTTGCCGCGTGCTGTCGTCTTCGGCCACCGACCCGTATTCCGCCTACGCCGCGGCTATCGGCTCGCTCAAGGGCCCGCGCCACGGTGGTGCCAATGCCAAGGTCGTGTCTATGCACGAGGACATCCGCGCGCATGTCTCCAACTGGGAAGACGAGGACGAGGTCGCGGCCTACCTGGGCAAGATCCTTGACAAGCAGGCCTTCGACGGCACGGGCCTCATCTACGGCATGGGCCACGCCGTCTATACGCTCAGCGACCCGCGCGCCGAGGTCTGCCGCCGTTACGCGCGCACGCTTGCCGCCAAGAAGGACCTGGGCGAGGAGTTCGCGCTCATCGAGCGCATCGAGCGCCTGGCACCGCAGGTGATGCGCGACCACGGCATGACCAAGCCCATCTGCGCCAACATCGACCTATACACGGGCTTTATCTACAAGATGCTCGGCGTGCCCGAGACGCTTTTTACGCCGCTGTTCGCCGTCGCCCGCATGGCCGGCTGGTCGGCGCACCGCATGGAAGAGCTCTTCTGCGCGCACCGCATCATCCGTCCCGCGTATCGCCCGGTTATCGAGCCGCTGGAGTACAAGCCGCTCGCCGATCGCTAGGACGCGGACCGTTATAGAACCCGAGCGTGGCCAGGGCATCACCGCCCTCGGCCACGCTTTTTATGCCAGTAGAAAGGATCGCAACGAATGATTGTGTTTTCCGATATGGACGGAACGCTGCTGACGAGCGATAAGCAGATGAGCGACGCCACTTGGGCAATGCTCGACGAGCTCGCACGTCGTGGCATCGAGTTTGTTCCCTGCACGGGGCGTCCGCTGTCGGGCATCTTTGAGCCCATTCTCGCCCATCCCGCCGTGCACTACGCGGTCTGTGCCAACGGCGCCAGCGTCTGGCAGCTCGACGACGGTACGCCCGCCGATGCCTCACGTGCTACGCGCATTTTGAGCCGACCGCTCGACCGCGCCATCGCCCACCGCGTCCATAGCATTGCCGCCGACCATGACGTCACCTTCGATATCTTCGCGGACGGGCAGTGCTTCCTCCCCCGCTCGCTTTACGGGCGCCTGGATGAGTTCTGCGGCGGTGACCCCCACATCGCGGCTTCGCTCAAGCGCACACGAACACCGATCGACATGGATATCGACAGCAAGATCGACGAGGTCGAGACGCTCGAACGCATCGCCATGTACTGGCACGACCCGGCCGATCGCGACGCCATCGTGGCGGCGCTCGACACGCTCGGAGGCATTGAGATCACGCGTTCTTACGCCATGAATATCGAGGTCATGGGTAAGGGCGCCACCAAGGGAACAGCCCTCACGTGGCTATGCGAATACCTGGGCGAGCGTCTCGCCGACGCCTGGGCGTTCGGCGACAACATCAACGACATCCCCATGCTGCAGGCAGCGGGCCACGGCATGGCCATGATCAACGCCGAGCCCGAAGACCGCGAGGCCGCCGACGCCATCACCGAATACGACAACGACCACGACGGCGTCGCCCGCACCATCATGGCCGCCCTCGCCTAGTCATTGGCCAGTCACTGGGGATGTTCTTAAATGACTAGTCGTTGGGGACGCTCTTCGCGAAAAAGCTGCAAGGACTGTCCCCCACTGCCGGCAGAAAAGGAACGTCCCCAACTGCCGGATTAGGCGAGGCTCTCCAGAACACGGCGGAGTTCTTGCTGGACGGCGTGGTCGCGGTTACGACCCACCACGCGATCGGCCACCGCCTTGAGCGCGGGGCGCGCGTTTTCCATCGCGCAACCCGTGCCGACAAAGCGAATGATCTCGTAGTCGTTCATAGAGTCGCCAAACGCCATAACCTCATCGCGCCCAATGCCGTAATGCTCCGCGAGCTGTGCGATGCCCGAAGCCTTCGACACACCGGGCTGCATGGCATCGATCCACGCGTTGCCTGAAGGCGCAAAGGTAAAGAGCTGACCGAGTTCGCGCTGTAGCACGTACGCACTGTCCATAACGACACCGTCGTCGCAAAAGATACTCGCTTTGATGATATTTACGCTGGGATCGGGCAGCTCCCAAATGCGCTCGGCATTGGGGAGGTCCTTATCGACCTCGCGCACGAACTTGCTCTCGTCATCGAGCAAAAAGGACTTGGTTCGGTCAAAGAGCGCAAGATGCAGATTGGGAAACGTCGCGACGGCCTGGGCGAGCTTTCGAATCGCCAGGTGCGAATACACCTCGCGGTCTACCATTTTGCCGTCGGCGTAGACCTGGGCACCGTTAGCCGCGACAAAGTCCATCTTGTCGCGAACGGGCGCAAAGAACTCGCACAGGCGATCGTAGCGGCGGCCTGATGATGCGGCAAAATGTACACCATGCTCGCGTAGTGCCAGGATCAATTCGTAGGTCTCAGGCGGCACCTGGCCATTTTCGTCAAGCAGTGTGCCGTCCATATCGGATGCAATCAGTTTAAACATAGAAAAGCTCCCTTCGGGCTTGATGGAATCGGACGTGTATCCGATTCCAACGTACCCAAAGGGAGCTCAAATAAGACGCCGCAGTCGTAAACGTTACATAGACCTGGCAAATAGCTCACACATGCCAGGGGTCCTACGGTCGCGGCGTCAGGCAGCCCGCCAAAGAGTGTCCCCGATGACTAGTCGTTTAAGAACGTCCCCGATGACTAGTCGTTTAAGAACGTCCCCGATGACTAGTCGGCGTAGGTGAAAGTGGTGACGTCGAACATGCCCTCGGGGCGGATGCGGAGCGTCGGGATCACCGGCAGGGGCAGGAAGATGATGCCCATGATGGGGTCGAGCGGCGGCTCGATGCCCATGGCGCGCGCCTTGACCATAAAGTCGTCGTGCTGCGCGGCGACATCCTCGGCCGTGCCCTCGCTCATCAGGCCACCGAGCGCCAGCGGAATACGCGCCACGACCTCACCGTTGCGCACCAGCACGTGGCCGCCCTGGCCAACAGCCTCGACGGCAGCCATCATATCGGCCGCGTTGTCGCCCACCACGCACACGTTGTGCGAGTCGTGGCCGATCGTCGAGGCGATGGCACCGCCCGTAATGGTAAAGCCACGCACCCAGCCGCGACCAATGTGCTTGCCAACAAGACCCAGGCCCGCAGGGCCATCACCGTCGGCCCCCTCGGCCTGCAGTGACACGCCGCGGCCGTGGCGCTCGATCAGCATAATGCGGCGCAGGCCCTCGGCATTCTCGGGACGAGCCATGCCCGTGATGGCCTTGCCCGGCACCACGTCGATCACGGCCTCGCCCGGCTTAAAGGCATAGTCGAACACGTCGAGCGATAGCTTCGGCAGCTTAACGGAAGCACGCAGCTCATCGGCAAGGGCCGCAACCTCGGCCATCTCGGGTGCAATTTCGCCCACAAAGGTGCCATCCTGCGCCACCAGGGCACCGGCGGCATAAACACGATGCGGAGCCGTGGCAAACGTAAGGTCATCGAGCACCAGCAGGTCGGCGCGCTTGCCCGGGGCGATCGCGCCACGGAGCTCGTGTGGGTCGCGGCAGCCGTGGTCCAGGCCAAATGCCTCAGCCGTAGAAAGGGACGCCATGGAGATGGCGACCACCGGGTCGATGCCGGCCTCGATAGCCACGCGACAGGCATTGTCGATCATACCGGTCGAAAGCGCGTCGGAAGGAGCACGGTCGTCGGTCGCAAAGCAGCAGCGACGGGCGCGGGCGGGGTTCTCCAGCAGCATCGGCGACAAGTTGGCCAGGTCGTGGCTGCACGTGCCCTCGCGCAGCATCACATACATGCCGCGGGACAGCTTATCGAGCGCCTCCTCGGGAATCGTCGACTCGTGGTCGGCGATAATACCCGCTGCGGCATAGGCGTTGAGGTCTTTGCCGGCAACAAGTGGCGCATGGCCGTCGACCTGCTTGGACGGCGTCTGGTTGGCAGCGTCGATGCGAGCGCAGGTCTCAGGATCGGCCATAAAGACACCCGGCAGGTTCATCATTTCGCCCAGACCAAAGACATCGCCCGGATACTCGGCAAAAAACGCCTGCATGTCAGCGGCGGTAATCACAGCGCCCGCTTGCTCATCGGGCAGCGCGGGCACGCACGAGGGCATCATGTACTTGATAGAAATGGGCGCGCGACGGCCGTCCTCGATCATAAAGCGCAGGCCGTCCAGGCCGGAAACGTTGGCGATCTCGTGGCTGTCGGCGATGGCAGTGGTGGTGCCGCGCGTCGCCGCCATGCGCGCATACTCGGCGGGACGGATGTTCGAGGACTCGATATGCAGATGTCCGTCGATAAAGCCGGGGGCGATATAGCGACCCTGGCAGTCAATGACCTCAGCCGCCTCGTAGGTGCCGGCGGCATCGTCGCGACCGTCGTAGAGCACGCCGACGATTACGCCGTCCTTGACGGCAACGCTACCGGGCGCCACACGCTGGCCATATACGTCGACAATCTGCGCATTGGTAAACAGCGTGTCGACGGGCACGCGGCCCTCGGCAGCATCGATCACAGACCTCATGACCTCAACGGACATACATACTCCTTTAACTGTAGAAATAACTGCGGAGCGGACGAGCCTTCACCGCAGCAAGCCAATAGCCATTGTATGCCCAAAAGAAGGGTCGTAAATACGCCTCCCTCCGCTTAATGATCCCTTGGGGACGGAGAAACATCTCCCATTTTTACCCGACGCACAGGCTCAAAACGGAACATTATCCACGCTCACACCGGGCAAAATTTATGTCCGCACGGCGAGATATACTCTGATGTCAAAGGCATTTGGACAAGCCAAAGAGAAAGGAAACACCTTGTTCTATCTCAAGGATTGCAGCGGACAGCCGAGGGCGCCGCAGAGGAATATCGAAGGTATCATGCGCGGCGTACGCATCGCCTTTAGACTTATTCCCTTCGTACAATCCGTCGAACTTGTAGGACCTGAAGATATCGAGGGTGACTGCCCTATTCAGCTTCAGGTCAATATCGATCCGCGGTTTGGCAAGCCCTTCGCTCCGATCTTCGACGAGCCCTGGCAACCCTCGAGAGATGTACGCTTTAAGCCGTTTAGTCAATACCTGCTTACCGAACTTGGTCGCGATGTTGACTGCTTTGCTGGCGACAGCGCCCGCGCACGCGAGATCGGGCGCGATACTAAGCTTGTCTACGAGCGAGAGCCCGACTACTTTCTGTCTGACACAATCGAACCGCTGTTCAAATCGGCCGAAAATGACGCGCGAGAAGCCGCGAGGTGCCTGGAGGACGACTTTCGCGCCATGGCCCCCAACATCTGCCACTATGCCGGTGAGGCGGTGCTGTCGAGTCTCGAAATCGCCTACCACGCCATGGGCGGTCTGGATGTATTCGCGCCCGACATCTCTAATTACTTGGAGAATGCGTCGGAGGCACGAGCGATACGTTGTGCCGACTTATGGCTAAGGCACGCCGCGGGCGAGCTCGATTATTGCATGCGATGCGTTCATAACGGCGCGCCGCTCAGCGGTCTTGACGCGCTGTGCGCGGTAGTCTACGCGAATGAGTTTGCTGATGAGTTGGACATGGCCGGTAGACCGGCATTTTGGATTCCAGTTCGCAATCCCGAGGTTATTGAGCTCATGAGGACACTCGAGATGCCACGGCAATGCCGGTAACACGAGAAGGACGGACCACTCTAGGTAGCATGAGATAGGGGCGTTATGTTTTATTACAAGGATTATTCCTCTTCAACGGTGTCGCCGAAGAGAGCCATAGATGAAATTGCAGATGCCTTGCAATGGCCTCTCAGCAATAGCCTCTGTGTGAAATCTGCCGAACTCGTTGAACCCGAGAAGCTCAGCGGCGAAGGACCGATTGAACTGCAGCTTAATATCGACTGGCGGCTTGGCACTCCTCTTGTGTCTGAATTCGTCATGCCGTGGAAAGTGGCTGACGAGGAGCGCTGCAGGCGGTTTGCCGACGAGATCGTTCCGCGGCTGGGACGTGATGTCGAATGTTATACGGACCGCAACGACCGTGCGAGCACGCCAGGTCGTAACACGAAGCTCGTCTACGAGCGTAGCGAGCACGACGAGAGCGAAATGAAGAAGTCCCTCGAGATTTCTGAAGAGCTCGCGCGGGAGACAGCAGGGTATCTGGCAGATAGTTACCGCTCTAACGCAACGGAAATCTGTCTGAACGCCGCCAGCATAGCGCAGGGATATCTCGACCTTGCCTCCAACGCCATGGGAGAAACGGACGATTACGTCCCATGGAATAATAGCGTCTGGGTATCTCTTGATGAAGCTCAGCTTTGTCGTGCAATCAACGGAAGCCCCCGACTCGACCGCGCTGCACACACATTGGACCACCACAAGCATGCCTATGAGCTTAGCTTATATGGTGAACAAGTGGTGTTCGGTCACGATGCGCTTCGCGCAGTGACCTACGTAAACGAGATCGCGGATGCGCTGCATGCGGCTGGCAGGCCGGCATATTGGATTCCAGTTCATAATCCCGAGGTTTACGACCTCATGAAGACGCTCGGATTGATTCCGGAGAAGCCGAAATTTGAAAAAGGCGACCGCGTGCGCTTTTGGGATGTTCGGGACACCTCGATACACGGGCGTTATGTCAACTTTCCCGAAAGGTTTGGCGTCGTCGAGGACGCCACCCCTCAGCCTGGTGGAAACCCCAGCAAGGGGCGTTTTTGGACGTACGACGTTCGCGAGGGCGATGTGCTCCACAAAGGGCTGACAGATTGGGATATCGAGTGGCCCTATCGTTGCTAGACGACGGTTCCCGCCCAAGGGATCCCAAGCGTCGGCACCAGCTTGGTGCATAGTAACCTGGCCCCATTGCACTATATTGATGTCTATAGTTTTTAATCTAAGGAGCTATTGATGCAACTAAACCTAGACATGAACTCGACCGAAATGAGAGCGTGGGCGAAAACCAAAAAAGCCAGCTATACTTGGTCGACGCTTTATGACGATCAAGTTTGGAAAAGTCCGGGACAGTCCGGCGACACGGAGCAAGAGCACTGCGTCACATGGCTTGAAGCACAAGATGGGGCCCGGACAGCAAAAAGTGTTTACAATCATCTGAATTGTGCTGCTCTTGCACTGTGGATTGCGGAAGCCGCGGGCGTCAATGGCAGCGCCGTCGAAGAGGCGTATCACGCGGCAGAGCTATCATTCAGCGACAAGGGGTCTGCTAGTTCGGCGGCGGCTGCCGTCAGGCGCGTTATCCCCTGGACCATGGTTGTCGAAGCTTCTCAATCTAACCAGTAGCACCTCGATATGACAGAGCCAGTAACGGCACCGCAAAATTGGTGCAGACTAGCCTGACTCCATTGCACCAAACTATTGACGACCAAGGCACCAAAAAAGTTGCGGTGGAATAGTTCCCGTTTAAAGGCCTAGGCCGCGTTTTTAGGAACTATTTCACCGCAACTTAAAAGGCCGCAGTCGGGAATCCTGGCTGCGGCCTTGTTGCACTTGTAAGGTCAACTCACTCGTTAAATCAGCTTGAAGCCCTTGCGCTTGCCTACGGAGAGGGTGTCGCCCAGCTTGAGGGCGCTCGGGTCGATGTTGTAGCTCTTGGGAGCCACGGCCTCGCCGTTGATCTTGACGCCGCCGCCGTCGATGTCGCGACGGGCCTGGCCGGCGCTCGCCGAAAGGCCCAGGTCCTTAAGCAGGCCGGCGAGGTAGATCTGGCCCTCGTCGTTGACGGTCAGCTCGACATGCTTCTCGGGGAAGTCGGCAAGCTGGCCCTCCTTGAACACGCGGTCGAACTCGGCCTGAGCCTCGTCACCGGCACCGGCGCCGTGATAGGTGTCGCACAGGTCGCGGCCCAGCGCGCGCTTGAGCTCATAGGGATCGGCGGAACCGTCGGCCAGGGCAGCGTCGATCTTGTCGACCTCGGCCGGGGCGAGCGAGCTAGCCAGACGATAGTACTTGCCGATCATCTCGTCGGGGATAGACATGGTCTTGCCGAACATATCCTTGGGAGCATCGGTCAGGCCGATGTAGTTGCCGTAGGACTTGGACATCTTGCGCACGCCATCGGTGCCCTCGAGCAGCGGCATGGTAAGCGCGATCTGCGGCTCCATGCCCATCTTCTCCATGAGCTCGCGGCCGGCGAGCAGGTTGAAGAGCTGGTCGGTGCCGCCCATCTCCACGTCGGCCTTGATCTGAACGGAGTCGAAGGCCTGCATCACGGGGTACAGGAACTCGTGCAGGGCGATCGGCGTCTGGGACTGGTAGCGCTTGGTAAAGTCATCGCGCTCGAGGATGCGGGCGACGGTGAACTTGGAGCACACCTGCAGCAGGCCGGCCAGATCCATCGACAGGATCCAGTCGCCGTTGTGCACGATGGTGGTCTTCTCGGGATCCAGGATCTTCATGGCCTGGCTCACGTAGGTCTCGGCGTTGGCCTCGATCTGCTCCTGCGAAAGCTGCGGGCGGGTGGAGTTCTTGCCCGAGGGGTCGCCGATCAGCGCAGTGCCGTTGCCGATGATAAGGGTGACGTTGTGGCCCAGGTCCTGGAACTGACGCATCTTGCGCAGGGGCACGGCATGGCCCAGGTGCAGGTCGGGGCTGGTGGGATCGACGCCGAGCTTGATGTTGAGTGGCTCGCCCTTCTCAAGCTTCTTGCGAAGGTCGGCCTCGGGGACGATCTGCGCTGCACCCGAGGTGATGATACGCATTTGCTCGTCAACAGACAGCATTGGGCATCCTCCTTTTGCTATAGCACCCTCACCGGATACGGCGGTGCTGGAAGTTCATAAACCCACTAATAATAACCAAAACAGCGCGACGCGGCACCTACGACAGGAAAATCCTCGTCCTGCCGCACGCGTCGATAACGACCGGCAAACGCGTGCCGTCACGTTCGACCAAAAAGCGCGCCTGCTGACGGCGCGAGCAGTCACGGCAACGGACCTGCCCCGTTGCATCCGTGGCGCAGGCGCCCTCGGCAGTCAGCAAGCAGTGCTCGCACACCATGAGCTCGGGACGGTCGGCATCGACAGGCCCCAAGACACCGGGGCAAGCGGCAAGCTCGGCAACACGCTCCGCATCATTGCCGAGCAACTCGGCCGACAAGCACACCCGCCCCGCACCGAGTCCGCGCAGCCAGGTAAGCGTGGCCCGATTGGCACAGAACACCGGCGCCGCCACGTCAAACGTTGTGCCCAGCTCGCGGGCCATCGCCACTTGTCCCAGATTGCGGCAGACGACGCGCCCGGCACGCTGCATAAGCGCCCGAGTCCGCTCGGCGTCGCCCGCGCGGCACACTTCGTCGAGCACCACCGTTGTATCGGACAGATCTCGCTCATCGCGCGGACCCACATCCATCAGCTCCCAGGCAAAGACCATACGAGCAAAATCCTCGCGCTTTACCGGCCCCGCCGACCCCGCCAACTCCGTCGACGCGCCGCCATCCACCGCAGCGTCCTCAAAGGGCAGCACCTCAACGGCACGCGCAACGGGCGCAATCGCATCCGCCTCGGCCCGCATGCGCTCCAACACCGCCGTCGTCTGATCCAACACGCCGGCGCTGCGAATCAGATAGACCTCGCAGCCCGCGTCCACCTTACGTTTGCAATGCACGACGATGCGCTCTCCCGCAGCGGCATCCACGGGGCAAGGCACCTGTGGCCAGCGCTTGGGCACATCGGGACGCGCGTCGGCACCCGGGTAAAATCGGATTTCGAGCGTATCGCCCGCCGCCACGGCGGCATCAAGCTCAACCGTCACCTCTTCGTGACCCACCGCCACCAAGTGGCCCACGCGCACGCCCTGGTTGATCGCGCGCTCAAAGCTCATGAGCTCGACACCCGAACAACCCCGCAGGTAAGCATCGGTAAACCCACGGTTAAACGACCTTCCCAGCTCGCGTTCAAGCTCTTCCACGGCACCGGAGTCCCACGCGCCGTCGCACAGCATATCGAGTGCCCGACGCCACACCCTCACCACGTTGAATACGTAATCGGGATTCTTCATGCGTCCCTCGATCTTGAGCGATGCCACGCCGGCGGCAACAAGCTCGGGCAGGTGCGCGATACCCAGATAGTCACGCGGACAAAGCAGGCGGTCTCCCTCGACGGCAACAACACTCTGCCCCGCCTCGTCCACTAGGTCGTACGCCAGACGGCACGGCTGCGTGCAGTCGCCGCGCATCGCCGATCGTCCACGCCGCAGGGCCGAGAACTCGCACGCCCCCGAATAGCCGATGCAAATCGCACCGTGGCAGAATACCTCGATGGGCACGCCCGTGGCACAGAGCGCCGCAATCTCGTCGACCGTCAGCTCGCGTGCCGTCGTCACGCGCTCGACCCCCAGCTCATCGGCGGCAAGCCGCACGGCACCCTCGCTATGAGCGCCCGCCTGCGTGGACAGGTGAATCTCGACCCCGGGAATCGCCGCGCGCAGCGCGCAGGCCAACCCGGCATCGGCGACAATCAGAGCATCGGCGCCCAGCTCCAGTGCATGAGCTCCCAACGCCACCGCGTCGGACAACTCATCGTCAAACACGAACACGTTGAGCGTTACGTACACACGCACGCCATGGGCATGCGCCACGGCGCAGCCGCGCGCAAACTCGTTATCCGTAAAGCCATGGGCGCTCACACGGGCGTTAAAGCCGCCCAACCCCGCATAGATGGCATCGGCGCCCGCGGCGATGGCCGCAAGCATCTGGTCGAGCCCGCCCGCCGGCGCCAGCAGCTCGGGCAGCGCCGCACCGGCAGCATCCAATCCAGTCTCGTATTGTCCGCTCGGCCCCATCGTCCGAATCGCCATCGACAAACTCCTTACCAAGGTATGCATTCACTCTGAAAAATGCCGTCTTCCAGCATACACGAGGCCTCGCGCGCCCCGTTTGGTTTATCGTGTAATAACTTATGTCCATCCTGCCCCGACGGCACATCCACCGTCCGGCACGACATACCTGGAGGTCAATATATGGGTCCTCGCCAACGACAGGGACGCAGCCGTTCAAAGACGCATGCTCTGCCCATAATCCTGCTCTCGTTTTTGGGCTTTCTGCTGATTGCGGGCGTGGCATTTGGCATCGGCATGGTCGGCAACGTCAACCGCTGGCTGTCCGATCTGCCCGACTACACCGACGCCAACGCGTATCTGGTGAGCGAGCCCACCGAGATCGTCGACTGCAACGGCAACAAGATCGCGAGCTTCTACACGCAAAACCGCAAGTCTATCACCAAGGACGAGGTCTCCCCCTACGTGCTGCAGGGCACCGTTGACGTCGAGGACGAGCGCTTCTACGAGCACGGCGGTATCGACCTGTGGGGTATCGCGCGTGCTGCGGTGGCAACCCTCGGTGGCGGGCACGAAGGCGCCTCGACTATCACCCAGCAGCTTGTGCGCAACACCATCCTGCAGGAGGAGCAGTTCGACTCGACCATTGAGCGTAAGGTGCGCGAGGCCTACATCGCCATCAAGATGGAGGACATGTACTCCAAAGACGAGATCCTCATGATGTACCTCAACACCATCTACTACGGCCATGGAGCATATGGCATCGAGGCCGCCGCCGAGACCTATCTGTCCAAGACCGCCGCCGACCTCAGCCTGAGCGAGGCCGCGCTGCTCATCGGCCTTCCCAACTCGCCCTCGCAGTACGACCCCACGGTTAATCCCGACCTGGCGCTGTCCCGCCGCAACAAGGTTCTGGACAACATGCTGCGTCTGGGCCACATCACGCAGGAAGAGCACGATGCCGCACAGGCTGAGCCCATCACGCTTAACGTGACCGAGATTTCGGGCAGTGGCGTCGATGTGTACTCTCAACCCTACTTTGTCTCCTACGTAAAGCAGCTGCTTGAGCAGGAGTTCTCCACCGACGTGCTCTTTAAGGGCGGTCTGACCGTCAAGACCACCATCGACCCCACCATGCAGCAGGTTGCCGAGGAGGCTGTGCGCTCGCAGCTCGACACGCTTTCTCTCGACGGCCTGGACATGGGCATGGTCGTCGTTGACCCCAAGACTGGCTACATCAAGTGCATGGTGGGCGGCTACGACTATAACGCCGACGAGAATCACGTGAACCACGCTACGGCAAAGCGCCCCGTGGGCTCCACGTTTAAGGCCTTTACGCTGGCAACCGCCATCCAAAACGGTATGAACCCCAACGTTACCCTCAACTGCAACTCGCCTCTTACAGCCAAGGGCACCACGACCAAGGTGCAAAACTATGCCAACCAGAGCTATGGCAACATCACGCTTAAGCAGGCAACGGCATACTCATCCAACACCGGCTACATTCAGGTGGCAGAAGCCATCGGCAACAACAAGATCATGTCGCTCGTCAAAAAGCTCGGCATCGATCCCGCCAAGGACAATATCGAGGACGTTCCCGTCATGACGCTCGGCACCGGGTCCATCTCGCCGCTCGAGATGGCATCGGCCTACGCCACTTTTGCCAACGGCGGCCATTATCGCCAGCCGATCGCCATCACCGAGATCGACTCGCGCACCGGCTCGGTGCTGTACCAGCACACCGACAATCCCACGCAGGTGCTCACTGAAGGCGAGGCTGCCGCGGTTACCGACGTTCTATCCGGCGTCATGCAGGGCAGCGGCACGGGTGCCGCCGGCGCGCTGAGCGTCAACCAGCCCTATGCCGGCAAGACGGGCACCACTGACAACACCACCAACCTGTGGTTCTGCGGCTACACGCCGCAACTGGCATGCGCCCTGTGGACCGGTTATTCCGCAGGCGAGATTCCCATCCAAAAGTACGGTACGGACCTGCTGGGCGACAGCACCAACCTGCCCGTCTTTAAGAAGTTCATGAACACGGTTTTGGCCGGAACCGAGCGCGAGGAGTTCCCGACCGGAACGGCCCCCACGTACAAGAACAATAACGTCTGGAAGTTCTACGGCACAAACAACAAAAAAGAAGACGAAGAGGAAAAAGACGAGGAAAAGGAAGAGGAAAAGGAAAAGGAAGAGACCACCACGACGACAACCACGACCACTGAAACCCCGGGCGGCAACACCACCGGCGATAGCGGTACGACAGGTGGCGACGGTGGCACAGGTGGCGACGGTGGCACGGGCGGCGACGGCGGCACGCCGACGCCTACCCCCGATCCTACGCCCACGCCTGACCCCTCTACGGGCCAGTAAGCGCACAGGACGACTGACACCAAGGCGCCCGAGCAGCACGTACGCTGCTCGGGCGTTTCTTTATTTCGGCAGATGCCATAAGATGCCACGACGGCCCCGGCTGCAAGACCGATAGGGCAACAGGCGACGGCATGCAAAAAGGGCGCTGACCTTCGTCAACGCCCTCGGCAATTACCTATAGCAACAATCGACGCAGCAGCGGCGCCGTGCATCCCCTACTTATGAGAGTTACTCAGCTTGTTGATGAGCGCCTCAAGACGCTCGCCGTCCTCGGCCGTCTGCGCAATGACCAAAATCGTGTCGTTGCCGGCAAGCGAGCCGAGCACGTCGGGCAGCTCCGCAGCATCGACAGCTGCGGCAATACCAGAAGCCGTACCGGGCTGCGCCTTGATCATAACCAGATTATCGGTGCGCAGCACGCCGGTAACCAACTCGGAAACCATGCGCTGCAGATGCAGGTCCTCGGCAAGGACATAGATGCCCTCGGGGAGCTTACGCAGTCCCATGTCCGCGATATCGCGCGAAACGGTCGCCTGCGTGCAATCGAAACCCATGGCGCGAAGCTCGTCTACCAAAACGCGCTGCGTACGTACGTCCTTATTGCGAACAATATCTCTGATGGCATCCTGGCGCCCATTGCGTTTTTTGGCCATACAAAACCTCACTCCAAAAGATGGCGGAGACAATCACTTAGTGATTGAATAGTTTAGCGCTATTTGAGGGTTTTAGTGAATAAGAACGCATTTCGAAACAATTCTATGCAAGTTTGTTTCGTAATGAGCCGTTTAGGCGGTTTTTGCGCCCGTCCGGTTAAGAAAAGCTGCCAGATGCGTACACATCACGCAGCGCGCGGGCTTAGCGCTGGCGATCGGCCCAAACAACAGGCCCAGTCCCCGATGGTTGTCCTTGAGCGCGGCGACCATCTGACGGGTTCGAGGCGCCTCGAGCATATCACGCATGCGGGCGGAACGCTCGATTGACGACACTCCATGCGGGCTCAGACACAAATTCTCGATGCAGGCGACCAGTCCGGCAAAGTAGAACTTTTGGCTTGCCAGCTTGAGCCGACCACCGCTATCTGCTTCCGAGAGTGAGTCCGCAAGCTCGTCGAGCGCCCGGGTGTCATCGGATACCTTGGCATACATGGTGGGATCAAAGGCATCTGTAAGCTTAGGCGCCGCCGCGTGGAAACAAGCGTCGCCGCATCCGGAGACGCGCTGTGCCTGCGAGAGCGCGCACGCCATAAACCCAACCGTGCGAAACGTCTTATCGCACAAAAGACATGCCTCAAACAGTGGACGGCTGTACATCACGCCAGAGACTTGAGCAACCAAGCCGCCTAAAATCAACTGAGGCAGCCCGGCCACCATCGAAGACTTGTCTTCAATGACAATAGAGGCAGCATCCAAGACACGCGAATGGCGCTCTCGATGTGCATCATAGCGGTCGAGCGACACCGTGGGGAACACTATGTCTGCCGCAGTATCGCACGCGATATCGACCATCTTGGAAAGGGACTGCGGAGCAAACCACTCATCGGCGTTCATGGCGATGATTTGAGAGCCGCGCGAGGCATCAAAACCGGCACGAAGACAAGCGCCGCGCTTCGCGTCCTCGACGTCAATCAAATCAATATGGATGTCCCTGTCGGCAGCAACTTGAAGCGAATGGCGCACACCGGGCGCAGCATCGCGGCAGACAACGACAATCTGCAAATCATAGAGGTCTTGGTTCTGGATACTCTCGAGCGCACGCATCGCATAGCTGGGCGAACCTTCTACCACAAGGATCACCGAAAGTCGCGGATGCGAACAACGTCGAACCAAGTTTTCCATCCTCTCGATAGCACCAAATCAAACTGTCGTTCATGGTACACCCGAGCTATAAAAGCAACGAGCCGCCTAACATGTTGCACGCCAAGAACAGATGTTGCACACGCGCAGCTCACACATAGTATGTGCAAGGCACAGACGCGCCGAGCACTCCCCTAGTCGAGAACGACAAGCTCGTCGGGGCCGTAATCCACACCCATAAACGTAAGGCCGCAGGCAGGCGCCGTGGGACCCGCAGCGGTTCGGTCACGGGCGTCAATAACCTCGCGCATCCACTGGGGATCGCGACGATGCATGCCAATCTCCACGAGCGTTCCTACAATGGTACGCACCATCGAGTGCAAAAACGCATTGCCCTCGATAGTGAAGGTCAGGATATCCTCGCCAAAAGCGACCTCGTGGCCAAACTCCGCACGCATCACGCAGCGGTGCGTGGGCTTGCCCACAGCAGAGGCAACCTTGCAAAAGCTCTTAAAGTCCTGCTCGCCCAAAAGCGCAGGGCAGGCGGCCGCCATCGCATCGACGTCGAGGGGATAGCGATGCCACCACACCGCACCGCGCGAGAGCACGGGGCGCGCATCGCGATCGGCAATACGGTACGTATACGTACGGGACCGCGCGTCAAAGCGGGCAGAAAAGCCCCTACGGGCCTTGTAGACCTCGTTTATGGCGATATCTTTGGGCAGGAGGGCATCCATAGCCCTCAGCCACCTACGGCGCGTCAGAGCAAGCTCAGCGTCCGTTACGGGTACGCTAATGTACTGGGCCACCGCATGCACGCCGGCATCGGTACGACCCGCACACGTCAGATCGATCGGGCGGCGCAGCAGCGTCTCGATAGCGCGGCGCAACTCGCCCGCAACGGTCGTCTGGCCCGGCTGCTCGGCAAATCCGCTATAGGACGAGCCATCATAGGCAACACAGAATACAAGCGTGGCATCGAGCTCAGGAATCGAATTGAAATCAGACGGCGCGGTCATGGGCGCTCCCAACAAACAAGCAACGGTATCGCGACAAAAAAAGAGGGGTACGCGAACGTACCCCTCGAATATAGCCTATGCAGACGGATTGTCTACTCAGCGGTCTCCTCAGCAGGAGCCTCCTCGACGGCCTCGACCTTCTTGGGAGCAGCGGCCTTCTTGGGGGCCGGAGCAGCCTTCTTGGCCTTAGGCGTGCAAGGCTCGGTGACGAGCTCCATGATAACGATGGGAGCGTTGTCGCCCTTGCGGTTGCCGAGCTTCATGATGCGGGTGTAACCGCCGTTGCGGTCCTGCCACATGCCCTGGGCAGCCTTGTCGAAGATCTCAGCAACGAGCTGCTTATCGCCGAGCTTGGCGATAGCCAGACGACGAGAGTGCAGGTCGCCTTTCTTGGCCCAAGTGATGATCGGGTCGACGACCGAACGCAGCGCCTTAGCGCGGGTCTCGGTGGTCTTGATGCGGTCGTTCTCGAAGAGGGCCTTAGCAAGGCTCTTCTTCATGGCCTTGGTGTGGCTCGCATCGGTGCCGAGCTTCAGGCCCTTCTTAACGTTGTGACGCATGGTCTAGTTTCTCCTCAAATATGCGAAGCATTAAGCCTTCAGGCTCAGGCCCATGGACTCAAGCTTGTCCTTCACTTCCTCGATCGACTTAACACCGAAGTTACGGATGTTGAGCAGATCGTTCTCCGAGAACTCAACGAGCTGACGGACCGAGTGAATGCTGGCGCGCTTAAGGCAGTTGTAGGAACGGACAGAAAGGTCCAGATCCTCGATCTGCTTGTCCAGCTCGGCGTTGTCGTTGGTGACCTCGGGAGCGAAGATCGAAGCCTCCTCCTCGACCTCGGGGGTCTCGGCAAGGTTCATAAAGGCAGCCATATGCTGGTTGATGATATTGGCAGCCTGGACCACGGCGTCGCGCGGAGCGATGGAGCCGTTGGTCTCGATCTCGAGGACAAGGCGGTCGTAGTCGGTGTGCTGACCGACACGGCAAGCCTCAACGAGCTTGGCGCAACGGGACACCGGCGAGTACAGCGAGTCGACGTGGATCACACCGATGGGATCGTTGTCGCGCTTGTTAGCCTCGCCAGAGACATAGCCGCGGCCATAGCCGATGCGCATGCTCATGGTGAGATGGCCGCCCTCGGTGAGCGTAGCGATGTGCTGCTCGGGGTTGACCAGCTCAAACTCGGACGGAATAAAGAAGTCCGCACCGGTGACCTCGCAGGGGCCGTCAACCGAGATGGTGGCGGTCGCCTCGTCGGTCGTGCCGAGAGCCCTGAAGACAAGACCCTTGACATTCAGGACGATGTCGGTGACATCCTCGACCATGTTAGGGATGGTCATGAACTCGTGCTGTGCACCATCGATCTGAATAGCCTCGACGGCGGCACCCTCGAGCGAGGACAGAAGTACGCGACGAAGGGAGTTACCCAGCGTATCGCCGTAGCCACGCTCGAGCGGCTCGACGGAGACACGAGCAGACGTCTCGTTGATCTCTTCGACCTGAACCTGAGGCCTAATGAATTCTGACATGTATTACCTCCAGCCTCAGCAGCCCGGATGGACTACTTAGAGTAGAGCTCGACGATGAGCTGCTCGTTGATATCACCGCTGATCTGCTCACGCGTCGGCAGAGCGAGCACGTTACCAGACAGCTTCTCGATATCGACCTCGAGCCAGCCAGGGACCTCAAAGCGCTCGGAGGAAATCAGAGCCTCCTTGATGGGGAGGAGGTCACGGAACTTCTCGCCGACAGCGACGACGTCGCCGGCCTTGACGCGGTAGGACGGGATGTCCACGCGCTTGCCGTTCACGGTGAAGTGACCGTGACGGACGGACTGACGAGCCTCTTTGCGGGTGCGGGCGAAGCCAAGACGGAAGACGACGTTGTCGAGGCGAGACTCAAGGATGATCATGAGGTTCTCACCGGTGACGCCGTTCATCTTGCGGGCCTTGTTGAAGTAGCCGTGGAACTGCTTCTCCAGAACGCCATAGATGAACTTGACCTTCTGCTTCTCTCGCAGCTGCATGCCGTACTCAGATTCCTTGCGACGGCGCTTGGGCTGACGGATAGATTCCTTCTTGCTGCTGTAACCGAGCTCAGCGGGATCGATCCCGAGCTGACGGCAGCGCTTAAGAACAGGAGTCCTGTCGATTGCCATATTGATACGATCCTTTCAGTTACACGCGGCGACGCTTCTTGGGGCGGCAGCCGTTGTGCGGGATGGGGGTCTTGTCCTGGATGCTCGAGACCTCGAGGCCAGCAGCCTGGAGGGAGCGGATGGCGGTCTCACGACCGGAGCCGGGGCCCTTGACGAAGACGGAAACCTTCTTCATACCGTGCTCCATGGCCTGCTTGGCAGCAGCCTCGGCAGCCATCTGGGCAGCGAACGGCGTGGACTTACGGGAGCCCTTGAAGCCCACCTGGCCAGCCGACTTCCAGGAAATGACGTTGCCCTGGGGATCGGTGATCGAAACGATCGTGTTGTTGAACGTAGAACGAATGTGAGCCTGGCCCACGGAAATGTTCTTACGGTCCGCGCGCTTCAGACGGGCAGCGCGAACGTTCTTCTTAGCAGTAGCCATCTATCTAGCGCTCCTTATTTCTTCTTCTTAGCACCGATCTGACGCTTCGGGCCCTTGCGGGTACGAGCGTTAGTGTGGGTGCGCTGGCCGCGGACCGGGAGGCCCTTGCGGTGACGAAGGCCGCGGTTGCAGCCGATGTCCATAAGGCGCTTGACGTTCTGGTTGCGCTCACGGCGGAGGTCACCCTCAACCATGATCTGGTTCTTATCGATATAATCGCGGATGGCGTTAACCTCATCCTCGGTGAGGTCCTTAACGCGCGTATCCACGTTAACGTTGCACTCGACGCAGATCTTCGTCGCAGTGGTGCGGCCGATGCCGTAAATGTAGGTCAGACCGATCTCAACGCGCTTCTCACGCGGGAGGTCGACACCATTAATACGGGCCAACGTAGTCTCCTCTCTTAACCCTGACGCTGCTTATGACGGGGGTTCTCGCAAATGACGAGGACCTTGCCATGGCGCCTAATGATTTTGCACTTATCGCACATCTTCTTGACCGAAGGACGTACCTTCATCGTTCTTCCTTTCGGTAGCGCTCAAACTACTTCCCTACTATCTACTCGCCCAGCCGCAGGCGTTTAAAACTATGGCTGGTCTTCACACACAATCCGACCGTAGGTTGAGCTAAGCCTGCAGCCGGAAATGGAGTGCGTGTATGCGTGCCGCTATTTGTAGCGATAGGTGATGCGGCCGCGGGTCAGGTCGTACGGGGAAAGCTCCACGACAACCCTGTCACCGGGGAGAATACGGATGTAATTCATTCGGATCTTGCCAGAAATGTTGCACAGAACCGAATGACCGTTCTCGAGCTCGACCTTAAACATGGCGTTGGGCAGCGGTTCCTTTACCGTACCCTCGAGCTCAATTGCGTCTTCCTTCTTCACAAGCAATCATCTTTCTCTAGAAAACGACAGCGATTGAGTATTTTACAATACGCATGCACGTATCGTAGTATCTTCGTAATGGCTCCACAACTAAGCGGAACTTGTTACATTTGAGAAATGTAAAACAAAGCCGTTCCCTGATGCCCAAGATCGCCTTGAAATGAGAAGGCATAGACCTTGGGGTCATGCCTTCGAAATTGAAAGGCGAGGTTGGGCATCAGGGGGCGGCGACTTTTACATTTCACCGCCTTGCAAGGAACACCAAGCACCCTGGGCATCCGTGGTGAGAATCACCGGACCGTCATTGGTAATGGCGACGGTGTTCTCGTAGTGTGCGGCGGGCAGGTGGTCGTTGGTCGTAACAATCCAACCGTCGGAGCCCGTGCTCACATGGTTGGAACCCATCGTAACCATCGGCTCGATGGCAATGACCATGCCGGCCTGGAGGCGAACGCCCCTCCCCTTCTTTCCATAGTTAGGAACGTTGGGGTCCTCGTGCATCACGCGGCCAATGCCATGGCCCACATAGTCACGAAGCACGCCGTAACCGTGAGACTCGGCGAGGGACTGAACGGCGTAACCAACATCCCCGATATGGTTACCGGGAACAGCCTGCTCGATGGCAGCCTTAAGGCAATCGCGCGTGACCTCGCACAGGGCCTTGGCCTCGGGCGTGGGTGTGCCGACAAAAAACGTCCAAGCGTTATCGCCAACCCAACCGTCGACAACGGCTCCCGTATCGATGGAGATGATATCGCCATCGCGCAGGATCATGTCGGGGTTGGGAATACCGTGGACCACGGCATCGTTAATCGATGCGCAAATGGTACCGGGGAACCCGCCGTAACCCTTAAAGGCCGGGGTGCCGCCATGCATACGGATAATCTGCTCCGCGAGCTGATCGAGCTCAAAGGTCGAAACACCAGGGCGCACCATGGCTCCAACGTGGCGGAGCGCCATCTTAGATAGCGCTCCTGCCTTCTTCATCTGCTCGATTTGCGTTGCAGACTTAATCTTGATCATAGACCAAGAGCCTCTTTGACATCCCCGTACACGGTCTCGCGAGCCTGGTCACCGTTGACCGACTTGAGCAGACCCTGGCCACGATAGTAGTCGACGAGCGGGCTCGTGGACTTCTCGTAGACGTCGAGACGGTTCTTGATGGTCTCGGGCTTGTCGTCGTCGCGCTGATACATCTCGCCGGCGCACTTGGGGCAGGTAGCATCGGCAGCGGTGCCGGTGTAACCGCAGGCGCGGCAGGTGCGACGCGAAGACAGACGATCGATGATGACCTCGGGGGCCACGTCGACCAGAAGGGCGCAGTCGATCTCGCGACCCATGGCGGAGAGCTCGGAATCGAGCGTCACAGCCTGGGCGGTGTTGCGCGGGAAGCCGTCGAGGATGAAGCCCTGCTGGGCGTCATCGGCAGCAAGGCGCTCCTTGACAAGGTCGATCACGAGCTGGTCGGGAACGAGCTCGCCAGCGTCCATGTACTTCTTAGCCTGAATACCAAGCTCGGTGCCACCCTTGACGGCAGCACGCAGCAGGTCGCCCGTGGAAATGTGAGCGACGCCAAACTCGGCGACGAGCTCCTGTGCGACGGTGCCCTTACCGGCACCCGGAGCTCCGAGCAATACGAGGTTCATGAGCAATCCTCCTCTAGCCTATTTAAAGAATCCATCGTAATCATACATCTTGATCTGGCCTTCGAGCTTATCGACCGTGTCGAGCACGACGCCGACCATGATGAGGATGGACGTGCCGCCAAATGCCTGGATCAGATGGTTACCCGTGAAGGAGAAGATGATCGAAGGCACGATGGCGATGAGCGCCAAAAAGACAGCGCTGGGAAGCGTGATCTTGTTGAGCGCGTTCTTGATGTAGGCCGCGGTAGCCCTACCCGGACGGACGCCCGGAATAAAGCCGCCCTGCTTCTTAAGGTTGTCGGCCGTGTCATCGGGGTTGAACACCATGGAGGTGTAGAAGTACGCGAAGAACACGATGAGGACAACATTAAGCACCCAGTTGAGCCAACCGGTCGAAAGCGCAGAGGCAACTGCCTGAATCCAGCCGATGCCGGGGAAGAACACGGCAATCTGAGCCGGGAAGTACAGCAGCGCCGAAGCGAAGATGATCGGCACGACACCCGCGGTATTGACCTTGATGGGCAGGTAGGTGGTCTGGCCACCCATCATGCGACGGCCCACGACGCGCTTAGCGTAGGAGACCGGGATGCGGCGCTGGCCGCGCTCAAGAAAAACAATCAGCGGGATAACCAGCAGGATGATGGCGCAGATGATCACCATGGTGATGATGCCACCGGCATTACCCTCGGTGCTGGAGAAGATCGCCTGCGGCAGGCCGGCCATGATGTTCGCAAAGATGATCAGGGACATGCCATTGCCGATACCGCGCTGGGTGATGAGCTCACCAATCCACATGATCAGCATAGCGCCCGCAGTGAGCGTGCCGACGATCATGAGGTCGAAGATGATCTCGGGAGCGCCGGCGCCATTAAAGCTGATGCCGAAGCTCTTAAAGAGGAAGAGGTAACCCACGGAGTTGAGGATTGCCAGAGCCAGGGTGAGGTAACGCGAATACTGCGTAATCTTGGTCTGACCGACCTCGCCCTCGCGGGCAAGCTCATGCAGGGAAGGCACAACGGCCTGGAGCATCTGGAGGATGATTGAGCTGGTGATGTAAGGCATGATGCCCAGCGAAAACACCGACACATAGCTCAACGCGCCGCCAGAGAAAAGATTCAGGAGGGCCATAGCACCTGCGGCGACCGAATTGTTATCGGTCGAGAAAAGGCCCAGCATCCCCTGGAAGGGAATGCCGGGCACAGGAACGTGCGCACCAATGCGGTACACGACGAGCATAGCTATGGTAAAAAGAATCTTTTCGCGCAATTCTTTGATGCGGAAAGCATTCTTAAGACCATTTAGCACGGCAGCTCGACCTTTCCGCCGGCGGCCTCGATCTTGGCCTGCGCAGAAGCGCTTACCTTGTCGACCTTGACCGTGAACTTCTTGGTGAGCTCACCATTGCCGAGCACCTTGACGGGCTCGAACTCGCTCTTGGTGATGCGAGCGGCCTTAAGAGCGGCACCGTCGATCACAGCGCCATCCTCGAACTTACGCTCGAGACGCTCAACGTTAACAGCGGTGTACTCGATACGACGGGGGTTGCGGAAGCCCGGAAGCTTGGGCAGGCGCATAGCCAGCGGAGTCTGGCCACCCTCGAAGCCGGCACCCTTGGTGCCGCCAGAGCGGGAACCCTGGCCCTTCTGGCCGCGGCCAGAAGTGGTGCCGTGACCCGAAGAATTGCCACGGCCGACGCGCTTGCGGTTCTTGGTGGAACCGGGCGCGGGAGTAAGATCGTGAAGCTGCATTTGCTACTCCTCTACAATCTCGACAAGGTGCTTGACCTTGAAGATCATGCCGCGGACGGACTCGTTGTCAGCAATCTCGCGAACCTCGCGGATCCTGTGGAGACCGAGGGCACGGACAGTACGGACCTGGTCCTGCTTGCAACCGTTGGTGCTGCGGACCTGCTTGATCTTGATGGTGTCAGCCATGCTTAGTTCTCCTTACCGACGAACATCTCGGAGACCGTCAGGCCACGGCGAGCCGCGACGTCCTCAGGGCTGGAGAGCTCCTTGAGGCCCTCGACGGCAGCCTTGATGATGTTGAGGCCGTTGTCGGTACCGAGGGACTTGGACAGGACGTTCTTGATGCCAGCAAGCTCGAAGAGGGGACGCACAGCGCCGCCGGCGATAACGCCGGTACCCTCGACAGCGGGCTTGATGATGATGCGGCCGGCACCAAAGTGGCCGAGAACCTCGTGCGGGATGGTGCCCTGCTCGGTCACCGGCACGTGGAACATGTTCTTCTTGGCATCGAGAGACGCCTTGGAGATGGCCAGGGGCACCTCAGCGGACTTGCCCATGCCAACGCCGACGTTGCCCTTGCCGTCGCCAACGACGACGAGAGCGACGAGGCTCATGCGACGACCACCCTTGACGGTCTTCGACACGCGGTTGATGTAAACGACGCGCTCCTCGAACTCGGAGGCCTCGCGCTGCTGCTTCTGATTACGAGCCATGTGCTACATACCTCCTAGAACTCGAGACCGGCGGCACGAGCACCGTCGGCGAGGGCCTTGACGCGGCCATGGTAGATACGGCCACCGCGATCGAAGGCGACCTTGGTGATGCCGGCCTCGATGGCGCGCTTGCCAACGAGCTGACCGACCTTCTCCGCAGCCTCCTTGTTCGAGGTGTGGGTGCCCTTGAACTCGGCCTCGAGGGTCGAGGCAGAGACGAGCGTCAGGCTAGAGCCCTTGCTGTCGTCGATGATCTGGGCATAGATGTTGGCGTTAGTACGGGTCACGCGAAGACGCGGACGCTCGGAGGTACCCGAGACCTTGCCGCGAACACGACGCTGACGACGCTTGAGGCCTTCCAGCTTCGCCTTATGCTTGTTCATACGTAAACTCCTAAAAAGGTTGATCTTGCCAGCACCTGACGGGGTGCTGGTCTTATGCGAGTGAGTCGGTTACGACTACTTGGCGGCCTTACCCAGCTTGCGGCGGATGTGCTCGCCAACGTAGTGGATACCCTTGCCCTTGTAAGGCTCGGGAGGACGATGGCCGCGGATCTCAGCGGCGATCTGACCGACCTGCTGCTTGTTGATACCCTTGACGTTCACGTGGGTGTTGTCGGGAACCTCGAAGGTGATGCCCTCGGGAGCCTCGACGATCACGGGGTGCGAGAAGCCCAGGGAGAACTCGAGGTTCTTGCCCTTCTGCTGCACGCGGTAACCGACGCCGGCGAGCTCGAGCTTCTTCTCGAAGCCCTCGGAAACGCCGACAACCATGTTGTGGATGAGGGCGCGGGTGAGGCCGTGGCGGGCACGGGTCTCACGCTCGTCGTCGGGACGGGAAACGGTGAGGACGTTGTCCTCGACGTTGATAGCGAGCTTCTCAAAGACATCGAGCTCGAGCTGGCCCTTGGGGCCCTTGACGACAACGTTGTTGCCGTTGACTGCCACTTCGACTCCGGCGGGAATCTGGACAGGCTTATTACCGATACGAGACACGGTGATCTCCTTTCCTTCTACCTACCGAGCGAATTACCAGACGTAAGCGATGATCTCGCCGCCGACGTTGTGCTTGCGAGCATCGCGGTCGGTCATGACGCCATGGCTGGTGGAAATAATGGCGGTACCAAGGCCGCCGCGGACGCGGGGCATGTCGGCAACGCCGGTGTACTTACGCAGGCCCGGCTTGGAAATGCGGCGGATGCCGTTGATGACCTTAGCCTTCTTGGGACCATACTTAAGCGTGATGTGCAGAGTCTTCTGGGGAACGGTGTCCTCGACATCGTAGCCCTCGATGTAGCCCTCCTCGTGCAGAACACGAGCGATCTCGACGAGCTTCTTGCTGCTCGGCATGGAGACCGTGGCCTTGTTCACAGAGTTAGCGTTACGGATGCGCGTAAGCATATCTGCGATCGGGTCTGTAAGGTTCATACAGATTCTCCTTCGTTCTTGATGAACACGTGCTCTTGGTTCTTCGCCGCCCTTAACGGCAAAGCCTTTTTAGCGCGTTTTCCCTGTTCCAAACTGATGCTTGAAACGCTGGTAGTGACTTACCAGCTGGCCTTCTTAACGCCGGGAAGCTCGCCCTTGAGTGCAAGCTCGCGGAAGCAGACACGGCACAGGCCGAACTTGCGGTACACAGAGTGCGGACGGCCGCAGCGCTGGCAGCGCGTGTACTCACGAGTAGAGAACTTCTGCTTGCGATTGCACTTGACGATCATCGATGTCTTAGCCACTTATATCCTCCTCACATAGAGTATTGTTCGCCCCAAGCGCCGCCCCCTTGTGGGAACGGCGCTTATAGGGCAGGTGAACCTATTTCTTGAACGGGAAACCGAAGGCGTCCAGAAGGGCCTTGGCCTCCTCATCGGTGTTGGCGGTGGTCACGAAAGTGATGTCCATGCCACGCTGGTGATCGACGGAGTCGAAGTCGATCTCGGGGAAGATGAGCTGCTCGGTAACGCCCATGGAGAAGTTACCACGGCCGTCGAAGCTCTTGGCGGAGATGCCGCGGAAGTCGCGGATACGGGGGATCGCGACGGAGGTCAGACGATCGAAGAACTCCCACATACGGTCGCCACGCAGGGTAACCTTGCAGCCGATCGGCATACCAGCGCGCAGGCGAAAGGTAGCGATGGACTTGCGGGCACGGGTGATCATCGGCTGCTGGCCGGTGATGGCGCGCAGGTCGCGCACGGCACCGTCGATGGCCTTGGAATCGGTAGCGGCCTCGCCGACACCCATGTTCACGACGATCTTCTCAAACTTGGGGATCATCATGACGTTCTCGTACTGGAACTTGTCCTGAAGCTGCTGCTTGACCTCGTTGTTGTACTTGGTCTTCAGACGCGGCACATACTTCTCTTCTGCCATTGTTCACTCCTTCTTGGGGTTTTAAGCACGGGGCGTGGCCACGATGGGTTGTCCTCGTGCCTCCTGGCTGCATCCGCGCCGCTCGTGGCATTTCGCGGTTTGGACTCGACGCAGCAGGAGCCGACAAAACAATCGGTACTATACGCGCATCGGGAGCGTATTTCCAGAAAAACCTCGTCTGCCTGCACAACTCCACAACTCCCCCGCACATATTGATCCCTAGGGGATCAAAATGGCAGTTGCGGTGAAATAGGGACTGTTTGACGGCTTAACCGGCTTAAACAGTCCGTATTTCACCGCATCTTATTGATGGGGATGCGACTAGCGCTTGCGGGGGACGAGCTTGGTGCGGCGCAGGTGGATCATCTCGGCAGCGATGGAGATGGCAATCTCCTCGGGATCCTCGGCCTCGATGGCAACGCCGATCGGCAGGTGCAGCCCGTCGATCTGGTCCTGCGTAAAGCCCTCCTGCTCCAGGCGGGCGCGCACAAAGGCCGTCTTGCGGCGCGAACCCAGGCAGCCCAGATAGGCGGGCTTGGCGCGCATGGCCTGAATCACCACGTCGATATCGGACTTGTGACCCGCCGTAGCAACCACCACCAAGTCGCGCGGACCGATGGGACACAGCTCGCTCAGGTTCTTGTAATCGACCAGGCGACGATCGTAGACACCGGGCATCCATTCAGGCGTCAACGTGCCGGGACGATCGTCGCAAGCCACGACGGCAAAGCCCGCCGCCGTGAGCACGCGCGCCGTCGCGGCGCCCACGTGTCCGCAGCCAAAGATGTAGGTCAGGCCCTCGGGGCAGAGCGTCTCGATGTGCGCCGGGGGAATCTCGGAGGCGGCGTTGGTGTAGGTGACCTTACTTCCCTCCTCCACCAGCGAAAGCTCGGGGCAGCCGGCAATGGTATGGCGTGATGCCTCGCCATGGTACTCAGCCACATCGCCCTCGAGCGTCTGGGTGACAAACGGCTCAAAATCGATGGTGAAGTCGCCGATGCGGCGACACGCCAGTACATCGGCAATCTCCTGGAACAACGGCGCCTGGGTCGCGTCCAGGTACAGATAGCACAGGCAGATGGCTCCGCCGCAGATCATGCCGGTATCGGAGTTCTCGCCGCCCATGGTGTAGCGAACCAGACGCGATTGACCCCCGGCCAGCAGCTCGCGGGCCTCGTCCAGCGCAAAGAGTTCGATCTTGCCGCCGCCGACGGTGCCCGCTTGGCTACCGTCGGCAAAAACGGCCATCCAGGCGCCCACGCCGCGTGGCGATGACCCTGCCGTGCCGGCCACTACCACCAGCTCGCACGTCTTACCAGCCTTCAGAGCGCCAAGCGCAGCATTCACCACATCGAGCTTTTCCATCGTCGCTTCCTATCCCCTAAAAACGTCGGTGAGCATGGCGAGCGCCTCGAGCACGCCGCCGCCGACCGATGTCGCCTTGTCCGAAATATAGTTGATATAGCTGGTGTCGCCGCGCGGGTCGACATCAGCGCACTTAAAGCCCTCGGCGACTCGAACGCCGTCTGCCAAAAGGCCGCGCAGGCAGCCATCAATCTGCGTGACCATGGGCGTATCGCCCGCGTAGCCAATCACGTCTCCGGCGCTCACGATATCACCGATCGCATGGTCGGACCGAAACACGCCGGCGGCGGGGCTGTGGATAACGCGCTCCTTGCCATAGCCGGCGATGACACCCGGCACGCCCGTATTGGGCTGGGGCGAGCCCTGGGTGATGACGCGGCCGAGGAAATGACCGCGCATGGTCTCGACCACGGCGTCGCAATCGACCGGCGCGGTAAAGCCCGGCCCCACGGCGATAACGACAGGCGCCATATCGCGCGTGGTGCCCAAGTTGCGCTTGGCCAGAATCGCGTCGACCACGGCAGCGGGTTTCAGTTCGTCGAGCATCTTGGCCTGGGGGTCCACCACCACGGCGACATCCCCCGCCTCGGTAATCGCAAGCGCCTCAGCCGGCGTCTGTGCCAAGCGAGCGCGAATGCCTTCGACCTCGAGCTCGCCCAGGCGAATGGCCTCGCAAAAACAGATTGTGCGGCGGATGCACGTGGGAACCGCGATATCGGCCATGACGACCGACACGCCGGAGCGCACCAAGCGAGCGGCGACACCCGTGGCGATATCGCCAGCGCCGCGAACATAAACGAGCATTCCCGGGGCACCTCCCTGTGCTACGGTTTGAGCAGAGCAAAAGCGGTTCGACCGCTACTCTGATGATTATTTATTATCACAGTATTATACGGCGGTGAACAGATGAAAACGGTTAGCGGCAGCCTTGCCTCGGCGCTCAAGATCGAGCCGGGCATCACCGCGATCATCGGCAGCGGTGGCAAGTCGACCCTGCTAAAGACACTCGGCCTTGAGCTTATGCGTGCCGGCGGCCGCGTGCTCCTCTGCACCACCACGCACATGTTCCCCGTCGCCGGCGTGCCGTGGGACGGGTCGAGCCGTCGCCTGGATGCCGCGCCTTGGAAGCCGGGGACCCTGCATGTTCCCGGCTGCACCTGCGAGGCCTGCGCGGGGCTTGTGCGGGGAAGTATCTGCCAAGCTGGTGTCTTGGACCCCGAGACGGGCAAGCTCTCCTCCCCTGCCGAACCGCTCGACCAGCTGGCACAGCGCTTTGACTACATCCTGACCGAGGCAGATGGCAGCAAGCGGCTCCCGCTCAAGGCGCACGCCGCCTGGGAGCCGGTGATTCCATCTGGCACGACCAACGTCGTCTGGATCGTCGGCGCCTCGGGATTCGACAAGCCCATCAGCGAGGTTGTCCACCGCCCCGAGCTCTTCTGCAAGCGGTGCGGCTGCGAGCTCACCGACGTCGCCACGCCCGAACGCGTCGCCCAGGTGCTCAATGCCGAGATGCAGGCGCTGGAACTCAACAATGCCCGCATCATGCTCAACCAAGTCGACACGCTCAGCGACCCCACGATGGCCGACCGCTTTGAGGCTGCCCTTGACCGCCCCGTCATCGCCAACAGCCTCCGATAGCCGGCCCCAGCCTCCGCAGTTGCGGTGAAATACGGACTGCTTATGGCCGCCAGGCGGCCAAACAGTCCGTATTTCACCGCAACTGCGGAGGGCGCCCTTTCTGCTAGCGGGGGACGTAGCGGCCGGGCTGAGCTCCGGTTGGCTCGCCGTCGCGTGCCGCCAGCACGCCGTTGACGTAAACGGCCTTGGCGCGACCGTGTGCCTCAAAGCCCTCGAGCGGCGTGTAGTCCACGGCCTGATGCTGCGTCGCCGCGCTAATGGTCCAGCGCGCCTTGGGATCCCACACGCACACGTCGGCATCGGCACCCTCGGCAAGACGGCCCTTGCGCGGATACATGCCAAAGACACGGGCCGGATTCTCGCTCATCAGGCGGCAGAGGTCCTCGGGACCCAGCTGGCCCTCAAAGCTCGTGGCAATCGCGACGGGACGATGCTCCACACCGGGTGCGCCGTTGGGAATCGCGCGGAAATCGTCGCGCCCACGGTCCTTTTGCCCGTGCAGGTTAAAGCTGCAGTGGTCGGTCGCAATCGTATCGATCTCGCCGGCCACAAGCGCCTCGCGCAGTGCTGCACGGTCACCCGCATGGCGCAGCGGCGGGCTCATCACATACTTGGCGCCCGCAAAGCCGTCCTCACCCTGCTCCAAGTAGCAAGTATCGTCGAGCATCAGATACTGAGGGCAGGTCTCGACATAGATATTCTTCTGCCCGCGCGCCTTGGCGGCACGGATGGCCTCGAGCCCTAGCTTGGTCGAAAGGTGCACCACGTTGACCGGTGCGTCGCCGGCCAGATGCGCCAGATACAGCAGACGGCTCACGGCCTCGGCCTCGCACACATCCGGACGGCTGAGAGCATGTCCCTCGGGCCCATGAATCCCCTGCTCGTACACGCGCTTCTGCAGCTCGTTCACGAGCGTGCCGTTCTCGCAATGCACGCACAGGATACCGCCCACGCGCTTGAGCTCCTCCAGCACCTCGAGCGTCTCGGCATCGTCCAAGCGCAGGTGGTCATAGGCAAAGTAGGTCTTGAACGACGATACGCCCGCCTCGCGCATGACCGAAAGATCGGTGCGATTGCGCTCGTTCCACTCGGCGAGTGCCATATGAAAGGCGTAGTTGGCCGTGCAGGTGCCGTCGGCGCGGCGATGCCACTCGGCCAAGGCATCGGGCATGGTCACGCCGCGATCGGCCGTCGCGTAGTCGACGATGGTCGTCGTGCCGCCGCAGGCAGCCGCACGTGTGCCGGTCTCAAAGCTATCGGCCGTCCAGTCCATGCCAGTCCAGCACTGCATGTGCGTGTGCCCATCGATAAAGCCCGGGAACACCCAGCAGCCCGCGGCATCCTCGACGGTATCGCCCTCGCCCGGCTCAATCGCCGCGGCAATCCGCACAATCTTGTCGCCCTCCATGGCAAGATCGGCGCGGCGAAGCCCCTGGGGCGTCACGAGCGCGCCGTTTTTGATGATGATCATGTTGCTCCTTATTGATTAATACAGTTGGCCACGCGATCAAAATACGAGCAGGCCGCGATATGCTCCGTTATGCGCCGCTGCCCCTCGGCGGTATCGACATCCCACAGTTCATAGGCACGCGCTTCGACCAGTGCAACGTCGACGCGGCCTTTGAGAATCGAGCCCCCGCCGTCCTTGCCCTCAAGACACATAAGCGCATCGAACAGTTCCGCCGGAAAGAGCACCGGGCTCGAAGGCTCACCGTTGCACGCAAGACGCACCGGATGCTTGCGGCCACGCTCGTCAAATGTACGAACCATAGCCTCAAAAGAATCCGAACTCACGAGCGGCTGGTCGCCCGGCAAAAAGAGGCAACCTTTCCAGTTGCGTTCGACTCCCCATGAAAGGCCCGCACGGACGCTTTCGCTGCGCAGCTCGCCATCATGCAGCACGCACGGGCAATGCTTGTCCTCGCAAATCTGAGCGACCTCGGGCCAACGCGTCGAAACCACGACGTCAAAGCCCCGGGGAACCGAATCGATGGTCCGAGCAATCAGCGGCTCGCCATAGATATCGGCAAGCATCTTGTTGGAGCCAAACCGCTTGCCCTCGCCCGAAGCCATAATGACGCATCCAAGTTTCATGGTGATACCTCCCCTGAAACCATCGTACCCATAACTCGCGCCGCGGGCATCCACATCGAAAGCGCTTATCCCGCACGCCCGCGATGCAAAAAGGGGGCACCCCGCCGGTTGGCAGAGTGCCCCCTTTACATGGCTTACCTCAACCCGGCTTTAGGCCTGGAACCAACGGGCAGTGTTGCGCTCGTCGAGGGCCTTGAGGGTAGCGGCGGGATCGGCAACCTTCTGCAGGAACATCATGGCTGCGATGGCGTACGGCTTGTAGCTGGCCTCCTTGTACATGCCCACGCGGTGCATGTCGAAGACGTCGGCGTTAACCTCGCCGTGCTCGCAGGAGACACCGGAGATGTCGGCGGGCAGCGGGTGCATGAAGATGGTGTCCTGGCCGTTGGCAGTCTTCTCCATGAGTTCGGTCGTGGAGCACCAGTCCTGATGGGTGGCGTTCTGGGCGAGCAGCTCCTTCTCGAGCGCTGCGATGCCGGCGTCGTCGCCCTCGGCGTACAGGTTGGTGCGCTTCTCCATGGCGGCAAACGGAGCCCAGCTCTTGGGGATCACGATGTCGGCGCCCTCGAAGGCCTCGGCCATGGTGTTGACCTGCTTAAAGGTGGTGCCGGACTCGGCGGCATAGCCCTTGGCGCGCTCGACGACCTCGGGCATGAGGTCGTAGCCCTCGGGGTGAGCCAGGGTGACGTCCATGCCAAAGCGGGGCAGCAGGCTGATCAGCGACTGCGGGCAGGACAGCGGCTTGCCGTAAGAGGGCGAATAGGCCCAGGTGACGGCAACCTTCTTGCCCTTGAGGTTCTCAAGGCCGCCAAACTCGTTGATGAGGTAGAGCATGTCGGCAGAGGACTGCGTGGGGTGGTCGGAATCGGACTGCAGGGAAATGAGCGTGGGACGGTGATCCAGAACGCCGTCCTCGTAAGCCTGCTGCACGGACTCGGAGACCTCGGCCATGTAGGCGTCGCCCTTGCCGATGTACATGTCGTCGCGGATGCCGATGACGTCGGCCATGAAGGAGATCATGGTAGCGGTCTCGCGGACGGTCTCGCCGTGAGCGATCTGGGACTTCTTCTCGTCCAGGTCCTGCAGCTCAAGGCCGAGCAGGTTGGCGGCCTTAGAGAAGGAGAAGCGCGTACGGGTGGAGTTGTCGCGGAACAGGGAGACGGCCAGACCCGAGTCGAAGATCTTGGACGAAACGTTGTTCTCACGCAGCTCGCGCAGGGCGTCGGCAACGATGTAGAGAGCCTTGAGCTCATCGGTGGTCTTATCCCAGGTGTGCAGGAAGTCGCTGCCGTACATACCCTTAAAATCGAGGCCGTTCAGCTGCTCGACGAGCTCAGTAAACTTAGCGTCCATGTAAATATCCTTTCCAAAGATGAAACGATCGCAATGAGTAGATGCGCTCCGGCATGCGCGTGTGGCTAGAACATGCAGAGCGCTATGACGAGGACCCGCTACCGTTGAGGAAGCATGGGAGATAACGACCGCGGGGCCCAAGTCAACAGGGGGTGCCGGGGACACGAGCGGCCCCCGGCTCAACAAAATCGAGGAATGGGACTAATCGATCTTGTTGTTGGTCAGACCGGCGCGGAACACGGTGGCGTCGCCATCGGCCTGGCTCGGATCGTAGAGGTTCAGGGCAGCCACATACATGGCGGCAGCGGTGACCAGGTCGTCCTTGTAGGTGACCTCGTTGGGAGCGTGAGCCTGAGACTCGGCACCCGGGCCAAAGCCCACGCAGGGGATGCCGTAGCGGCCCTGGATGGAAACGCAGTTCGTGGAGAAGGTCCACTTGTCGCACAGCGGGCGACCGGTGCGCTTATCCATGCTGGGCTCGCAGCCGATGCGCTCGTCACCAAACATGGCCTTGTGGGCGTCGACAAGGGCCTTGACGTGCGGAGCGGTCTCCTTGTTGATCCACGTGGGGAAGTAAGCCTCGGTCTCGTAGACCTCGCCGGTCCAGGACGGACGGTCGTACATGTACATGGAGACCTTCACGTCGTCGCCGTACTTCTTGGCAGCCGGCAGGTTGCGGATCTCGTCCAGGCAGGACTCCCAGGTCTCACCGGCGGTCATGCGACGGTCGATGGAGATGGCGCAGGAATCAGCCACGGCGCAACGGCTGGGGCTGGTGTAGAAAATCTGGCTGACGGTGCAGGTGCCGCGGCCCAGGAAGCGGGCGTCCTCAAAGTGCTCGGGATTGTACTTGGGGTCGAGCATCTTGACGAGGCCCTTGATGTCGGTCGACTCGTCGCAGCCGTTGTTGTTGAGGGCGCGGACGTCGGCGATGATGTCGGCCATCTTGTAGATGGCGTTGTCGCCGCGGTCGGGAGCGGAGCCGTGGCAGGAGGTACCGTGAACGTCAACGCGGATCTCCATGCGGCCGCGGTGACCGCGATAGATGCCGCCGTCGGTGGGCTCGGTGGAAATGACGAACTCGGGCTTAATGCCGTCCTTGTTGTAGATGTACTGCCAGCACATACCGTCGCAGTCCTCTTCCTGGACGGTGCCGACGACCATGATCTTGTAGCCCTCGGGGATGAGGCCCATGTCCTTCATTATCTTGGCAGCGTAGGTAGCGGAAGCCATGCCGCCCTCCTGGTCGGAGCCGCCGCGGCCGTAGATGATCTCGTCGGTCTCGTAGCCCTCATAGGGATCGGCATCCCAGTTCTCGATGTTGCCGATGCCGACGGTGTCGATGTGGGAGTCGATGGCGATGATCTTGTCGCCCTCGCCCATAAAGCCCATGACGTTGCCCAGGCCGTCGACCTTGACCTCGTCATAGCCGAGGTTCTCCATCTCGGCCTTGATGCAAGCGACAACCTCGCCCTCCTCGCAAGACTCAGAGGGGTGGGAGATCATAGCGCGCAGAAAGCGAGTCATATCAGCACGATGAGACTCAGCCGCAGCCTTAATGGCATCAAAATCGAGTTCTTTAGTCATAACAGTCAACCTTTCTACAAGGGTTTACCTACAGGTAGATATTTCAGATAGATCACTTGTGCCAAGCAGCGTGAGGTCGAGCACCCCACAAGCAAGTAAACGTAGGGCGGCGGAGCATATGTTTGCTCCGTCGCGAGTTCCGCACGAGCCGGAGAGCACTTAATGTGCTCTCCGTGCGAGCAGGACTGTCCGAGCAGGGAGTAAACATATGCTCCGCCACCCGGACAGGTCATCCTGCTAGCAGGTCGGATACTCGCCCTCCCAGACGATGCGACGGTACTGATCCGGATCGGTGTCGCCCTCGGTGGAGAAGCAGAGCACGGAGCTCGTCTTGTCCAGGCCGATGAGTTCCTTGAGCTCGGCGTACTCGGGATCGAGCATGAGGGTCTCGACCAGGCCGGTGGTCACGGCGCCGGACTCGCCGGAGATGACGCGCGGGTCGCCCTTCTCGGGAGCGCCCAGGGTGCGCATGCCGCGAGCGGTGACCCAGTCGGGGCAGGACACGAAGGCGGTGGTGTGGTTGCGCAGGATATCCCAGCCCAGAATGTTGGGCTCGCCGCAGCACAGACCGGCCATGATGGAGGGCATGTCACCGTCCACGATGCGCGGATCGCCGTCGCCGGCGGCAGCGCCCTTGTACAGGCAGGCGGCAGGTGCGCACTCAACCACGACGAAGGTGGGAGGGTTATCGGGATACAGGTTGGTAAAGTAGCCCACCACGGCGCCGGCGAGCGAACCCACGCCAGCCTGGACAAACACGTGCGTCGGGCGGTTGATGGCCATCTCGCGCAGCTGCTCGGCAGCCTCGGAAGCCATGGTGCCGTAGCCCTCCATGATCCAAGACGGGATCTTCTCGTAGCCCTCCCAGGCGGTGTCCTGAACGATAACACCGCGCTCGCAAGCGTCGGCCTCGGCGGCGGCCATGCGCACGCACTCGTCGTAGTTGACCTCTTCGATGGTCACCGTGGCGCCCTCGGCGGCGATGTTATCGAAACGAGGCTTGGTGGAACCCTTAGGCATGTGCACGACGGCCTTCTGGCCCAGCTTGTTGGCAGCCCATGCCACGCCGCGGCCATGGTTGCCGTCGGTGGCGGTAAAGAAGGTAGCCTGGCCAAAGTCCTCAGCCAGCTGATCGGAGGTCAGGTAATCGAAGGTGCAGTCGGCAACGTCCTTGCCGGTCTCGTCGGCAATGTAGTTGGCCATGGCAAACGAGCCGCCCAGGACCTTAAAGGCGTTGAGGCCAAAGCGATAGCTCTCGTCCTTAACGCACAGGTTGGACAGGCCCAGGCGCGCGGCCTGGCCGTCCAGGCGGGCAAGCGGAGTGACGGTATATTGGGGGAACGACTGGTGGAAGGCGCGGGCCTTCTTCACGTGGTCGAGGCTCATGATTCCCAAGTGCTTGTCATCGCTCTTGGGCATCGTGTTGCCCGCCCACTGGATCTTATCGGCCATACGGTGAACTCCTTAAGTTCTCTCTTGCCGGCCCCCGCATACGCGTTCCAACCCGATCCCATTCACACGGCTGAACTTTTATGTGGATGCCAAACAAAAAGTTTGTTAGCACTGTTCTATCACACTTTTTGATTGGTAAACCTAACAAATTGTTTGTTGCCGTAATCGGTACCTTTTCGCCGCCGAACGGTCACCAATTAGCCTGTCTATGTATTTGTTTGCGAACAGGTGTGGTTTATGGCAAAGTGTGCCCAAACTAATTTTTAGGAAGGCACCCATGACCCCCGCACAGATTGAGTTTTACAAGCGTCTTGCACACGGCCTGGCGCTCCAATTTGGCCCCAACTGCGAAGTCGTCGTCCACGATCTGGAGACCGAGGACGTGGACCACTCCATCGTAGTGATCGAAAACGGCCACGTCAGCGGGCGCAAACTGGGCGACGGCCCCAGCCATATCGTGTTTGAATCCATGCACGAGGGCAGCACCGACGTACACGACCGCGAGCCGTACCTCACCAAAACCACCGATGGCAAGCTGCTCAAGTCCTCAACCATCTTTATCCGCAACGACGAGGGCAAGCCTGTCGGCATTTTGGGCATTAACTTTGACATTACGCTCATGAAGGCTTTTGAGCGCTCGCTCGATGCCTTTACCGGCACCGGCGGCACGGGCTACACCGAGCCCGAGCCCATTACCAAAAACATCGGCGACCTGCTCGAAGACCTGCTGCGCGAGTGTGAGCAATACGTAGGCAAGCCCGCAGCCCTTATGACCAAAGATGAGCGCATTCGCGCCATTGGCTACCTCGACCGTCGCGGCGCCTTCCTCATTTCCAAGTCGAGCGAGCGTGCCTGCGAGTTCTTTGGCATCTCCAAATACAGCTTCTATAGCTACCTCAATGAGGCCAAGGCGGCGGCCGGCGACAAGTAGGCACTCGCCTGGATTGCCCCTCCCCTTTTGGGCGCGAGTTCTGGAAAGCGCGAATCCAAGACCGAGCCGCTTGGGAAGTTCCATATAATCGATGTCATTAGTATTTCGAAAGGATGGAACAGAATGGCGTTGAGCAAGGCATCATGCACCGGTCGCGGATTGATTCCGGCAATTGGTGGACATGTGCACCGCATGTTCGATGAGGGTGAAGACGACCTGTTTTCGCTAAGCCTTGACGACGTGATGGATGATCGCCCGTGGATCGCCGACGAACTCATGGGCGGCGGGGCTCGCCCGTCAAGCCCCAATCCCGCACTTGCGCCCAATCCCGCATCTGCGCCGACTCCTGCGCAGTCGCCTGTTTCGACGCCCGCGCCTACGCCCGCACCCACTTCGGCGCCCACGCCCGCTCCCCGTCCCGCAAGCGACCCGTCCGAGACGGCGGCATTTCTCGCTGCAGCGACGCAGGGCAAATCGGCCGACAGCACCGTTATGTACAGCGCCCAGCAGTTGCCTGTTCCTGCGGCACGCAAGCCTCCGGTCACAAGGCTCGATGGGCCCGTTGCCCATCAGGTTGTCCACGATTCCTGGGCTGCAGCCGACCTAGATGAGACCTCTACCGGCATGCCGGCGCTCGATGTTCCAGTTAACCCGCTTTTTGCCGCCAACACGAGCGCCGCGGACTATGAGGGCGGTGCGGCATATTCCGATTATTCCGATGGCTATGTTGGCACCGGTCGCATCGAGACCGAGGATTATGGCACCGCATCGAGCGATTATCTCAACGATCCGTACGCTGCCACGCCTGCACCGGAATATGACCCGGAGGCCACGTCCGCACCGGCGTATACCAAAAGCACGGGCGAAGAGCGCTTCGCCGATTATTACGCCGAGGAAAAGGCGCTGCGTTTCTCGGAATTTCCGCAGGCAGTCAAGGTTGCCTTTATCGCCATTGTCATTGCCCTGCTCGGCGTCATTGCGTTTGAGGGATTCCGGCTGTTCTCCGGCCCCACCCAAGCGGAGTCGGAGACCCAGCAAAAAGAGAACGATGACGAGTACCTGGACATCAACACCCTCAAGGGCGACCCCAACGACGGAGACGACGAGTAGCGAGGGCTGAAGGCGGCCGCAGAATCCCGCATCCAGCACCGGCTTCTAAGTGCTGTTTTGTCATCCAGCTACACTTTTCCGGATAATTTGCCCATCGAATTAGACACTTTTTTTTCCGAAGTTTTAAGGTGCCCATTTCGACACTTTTCCGTACTTTTACACGGCTGATTTCGACACTTTTCCGAATGAAAGCCGAATAATCACTTGGGAAACCAACGCCGTTCACGCGTCATTTCGCGGATGGCGTTGGTTTCTGTCCGTACACGTTGATAGACTCCATCGTGCCTGCAAGGAGCGGGCGCATTTTATCCAGAGTCGGGATAGAGAGTTGGCTCCACGATCCCGACGCCAACCGGCCAAGAGGCACGGTGGCCCTGCCAACATCGATGAAAGGAGTCCGTATGGGCAATTTCTCTGTGCGCAACGAGCGCAACTTCCACAACCTGACAGCCAAGCCAAAACGAATGCATCTTCTGGACAAGCCGAACGGCTACACCTCGGCCATGGTCAAGCACGCATCGCCAGATCGCATCCCGCTATCTGGGCCGCGTTTTCCCAACGACCACGCCAACGGAAAGCGCGTCCTAGCCTGGACGCTCAAAACGGGATGCACTTTCCGGATGGCGGGCCTGGCGGAAAGCGTGTCCCGGAATCCAGTCTCAGAGCTGGACAGGCTTTCCGGCTAAGTCCTTCAGCGGAAACCGCATCCCGGAATAAACACTCAAACTGGGATGCGCTTTCCAAACGACCGGCCAGCGGAAAACGCATCCCATTCTGAGATATGATTCCGGGACACAGTTTCCACTCCAAACAAAAGGCCCCGACTCGCGATGGGGCCGGGGCCAAAGGCGCAGCATATGCAGTTGATGTTGAGCGCGAACAGCCCGTCAACAATGGCTGCCCGCACCCCGCCCTACCCGCGGTGACGGGCGCGGCTGTACGGCGTATCCACCATGGGCAGATCGGGGCGTAGCTTGCCGTCAAACGCGCGGTAGGCGTTCTGCACGGCGGGCGCCGTGGGGATCGTTGCGATCTCGCCGATGCCCTTGCCGCCGTATGCCACGGGCAGCAGTTCGTCCTTCTCCACGTAGATGGCGTGGATATCCGGAATCTCGGGCGCACGGAACAGCCCGAGCGTGCCGTATCTTGCCTGGGGCACGCAGTCCTTGAGCGGCCAGTCCTCGGTAAGCGCATAGCCCATACCCATGAGCACGCCGCCTTCGATCTGACCCTGGATGGAGATGGGGTTGACCACCTTGCCGGAATCGTGCGCGGCATAGACCTCGCTCACGCGGCCGTCATCGTCCAGAATGACCACATGTGTGGCAAAGCCGTAGCAGATGTGGCTCTTGGGGTTGGGAACATCCGCGCCCAGTTTGTCGGTCGGCTCCAGGTACACGTAGCCAAACTCGCATCCCTCGAGCGCCTTGATGGCGGTCGCAGGATCCTGAGGATGCATACCCTGACCGGCGACGAGCTCCTGCGTGCGCAACTGATAGGCGCGACCGTCGTCGTACTCGATCTTGACGCCGTCGCCATGCGCGCTCACGGGAGTATCGGGTGCGGGCTTACCGGCCTCGATGCCAACCATGGCATCGCGCAGCAGGAAGGCGGCGCCGCGCACGGCCTCGCCGGTCACGACCGTCTGGCGCGAGCCAGACGTGGTGCCGGAGTCGGGAGCGTTCTCGGTGGAGCACTCGCCGTTGGCAATGCAGCTCAGCGGCAGACCGCATGCCTCGGCAACGTCCTGCAAAAAGACCGTGTTGCAGCCCTGGCCGATGTCGGACGTAGCGGCGTAGACCACGGCCACGCCGTTCTCGATGCGGATCTTGCAGCGGCCGGCATCGGGCAGGCCCACGCCCACGCCGGCGTTCTTCATGGCGCAGGCGATACCGGCGTGTCCGGGATGCGCGTAATAGGCATCCTTGACCTCGAGCAGCGTCTCCTTAAGCGCCGTGGAGCAATCGGCGATCTGGCCGTTGGGCAAAACCTCGCCCGGCTCGATGGCGTTACGGTAGCGAATCTCCCACGGATCCAGGCCGACCTTCTCGGCCAGTAGGTCGATCAGACTCTCGAGTGCAAACTCGGACTGGCAAACGCCAAAGCCACGGTACGCGCCGGCAGGCGGGTTGTTAGTGTAGTAGCCAAAGCCGCGAATGTCGGTGTTCTGGTACTTGTAGGGGCCGACGGCATGCGTGCAGGCGCGCTCGAGCACCGGGCCGCACAGCGACGCGTAGGCACCGGTATCAAAGTTGATCTCGCAGTCCAGGCCGGTAAAGTTGCCCTCGGCATCGCAGCCCAGCGTAAAGGTACCGTCCATCGCATGACGCTTGGGATGGAAAGCGAGCGACTCGGCACGCGTGAGCTTGCACTTCACAGGACGCTGGAACTTATATGCGGCGAGCGCGGCCAGGTGCTGGACCGAAACGTCCTCCTTGCCGCCAAAGCCGCCACCCACGAGCATGGTCTCGACGACCACGCGCTCGGGCTCGTTGTCCCAGCCAAACATATGGGCGCACTCTTTGCGCGTATCGTAAGCGCCCTGGTCGGTCGACTGCACCTTGACGCCGTTCTTGTACGGGAAGGCCACGGCGCACTCGGGCTCCAAGAAGGCATGCTCGGTAAAGGGCGTGGTAAAGCGCTGCGTCACGGTAAACGTGCTCTCGGCCAGCGCCTTGGCGGCGTCGCCGCGCGTCACATGGCGGCTCTGGCACACGTTGTCCTTGAGCTCCACCGTGTTGCCAAAGGCAAAGAAGCTGTCGTGCAGGCGCGGGGCGTCGGCAGCCCTGGCCTCGACGATGTTGCGCACGGGCTCCAGCGGCTCGTAATCGATCCTGACGAGCTTCTTGGCCTTCTCGAGCGTCGCCTCGTCCTCGGCAACCACCAGCACAATGGCATCACCCACGCAGCGGGTGATATCGCCCTGGGCGATCATGACGTCCCAGTCCTGGATAAGGTGGCCGACCTGGTTGACCGGCACGTCCTCGGCGCGCAGGATGCCCACCACACCGGGCAGGGCCTCGGCCTTGGAAGTATCGATGGAGAGCACGCGGGCGCGCGGATACTTGGAGCGCACGGCGCTGGCGTAGGTCAGACCCGGCTGATCGAGCTCGTCGATGTCGTCGGGGTACTTGCCCTCGCCGAGAACCTTCTTGCGCACGTCGATACGGAAGGCACGCTTGCCCACACCGTAATCGTCGCCGCGCTCCAGGTCCTCGTCGATCTGCTTTTCGCCGCGGAGCACCGCAGCGGCCAGCGCAATGCCCTCGATGATCTTCTTGTAGCCGGTGCAGCGGCAGACGTTACCGCGAATGGCGTACTTGATCTGCTCCTCGGTGGGCTCGGGATCCTCGGCGATGAGCGCTGCACCCGCCATGACCATACCGGGGATGCAAAAACCGCACTGCACGGCGCCCACGGCGCCAAAGGCGTACACAAAGGCCTCGCGCACGTCCTGGGGCAGGCCCTCGACGGTCACGATGTTGCGGCCGGCGGCAAGAGCGGTGGTCAGTACGCATGCCTTGACGGCCGCGCCGTCTACATGGATGGTGCAGGTACCGCAGGCACCCTCGGAGCAGCCGTCCTTAGCGGAATGGATGTGCAGGTCGTCGCGCAAGTAGCGGAGCAGCGGCTTGTTCTGAGTCGTCGTGCGCTCGACGCCGTTAACGGTAAAAGTGAATTCCTGTGCCATGGTGATTCCCTTCTACACGCCGGCGGCGATGCCGGTGCGGTCGTGGATGGCGCCATGCGGGCAGACGACAGCGCACATGCCACACGACAGGCAGTCCGCGCCGTCGATATGGGCGCAGTTGTCCTCGATGCGGATAGCGCCGGCAGGGCACTTTTTGACGCACATGCCGCAACCGATGCAGCTCGTGTCGCAGATCTTGCGCGCAATGGCGCCCTTGTCGGTGTTGTTGCAGCGCACCAGGATGTTCTGGTAGCCGGGAACGAAGGCAATCACGCGCTGCGGGCACGCCATGCCGCACAGGCCACAGCCCGTGCACCTGGAGCGGTCCACGCGGGCGATGCCATCGACCAGCGCAATGGCACCGTGGGGGCAGGCCGCGACACAGGCGCCACAGCCAATGCAGCCTTCGCTGCAGCGGGCGTCGCCGCCTGCGGAGGCGCAACCGCTTCCGCAGGCAACGTAGGCCACGTTATGTTGAATGGATTTGGCCATAAAAGACTCGCCTATTTCTTAAGAAGGTACGAATAGTTGTCGCGCACGGCCCTGATGGTCAGGCGGACGGCCTCGGGAAGACCGGTGTTGACGGCATCGACCGAGACGGTGCGGACCGTGCCGGCGACGCGGACTTTAAAGTGGTCCTCGTCCACAGCCAGGAAGCCCTCGTTCTCGGAGTTCTCCATGTCCTGCTCGCTCCAGAACAGGGTGAGCTTGTCCTTATAGGGACGACCCTCCTGGTAGGGGCAGAACACGGCGCAGTTGCCGCACTCGTTGCACATGCCGTCGACATGTACCACCTGATGCTTGGCCAGGCCCGGCACCTTAATTGCCACGTTGGCGCGGTTGGGGCACACGTCGCAGCAGACCTCGCACACCGAGCCGCAGCCCAGGCAGCGGGTCTTGGTGCAGTTGTGCTTGTCGCGGCACAGCGACCCCTTGCGCTCGTAGCAGGTGTCCTCGCGACCGGCCTGCTCGTTGCAGTCGGCGTACTTGTTAAAGTCGACACCGGCAATGGCACGAGCGACCTCGGCGGCGTCGGCAATAGCCTCGACCACGGTGGCAGGACCGCGGCGGCAGTCACCAGCAGCCCAGACGCCCTCGACGCCGGTGGAGGTGGCGGCAAGACGGCCGCGACGGTCGTGCTCGACGCCCGCGGCATCGTACAGGCTGGCATCGATGCCCTCGCCCACGGCGCAGATCACCGTGGTGGCGGAAAGCTCGACGGTCTCGCCCGTGGCGACGGGGCTGCGACGGCCACTTGCATCCGGCTCGCCAAGTTCCATAACGTCGCAGGTCAGCACTGCGCCGTTGAGTGCCTTGGGCGCCAGCAGCTCGCAGAACTCAACGCCGTCGGCAAGAGCAAGATCGAGCTCTTCCTCGTCGGCGGGCATCTGCTTCTTGGTGCGGCGATACACCAGGCGCACGTTCTTCACGCCAGCCAGACGCTTGGCCACGCGGGCCGCGTCCATGGCGGTGTTGCCGGCGCCAATGACCACGACGTCCTCGCCCAGCTCGAGCTTCTCGCCCTTCTTGGCGGCCTCGAGGAACTCCAGCACGTCGAGCTCGGCACCCTCGCCCAGGCCCGCAGAACCGGGCATCCAGGCACCGGTGGCCACGACCACGTCGGTGAAGCCCTGGGCCTTGAGCTCGTCAATGGACTCCACGCGGGCGTTGAGCTGCACCTTGGCACCAAAGGCCAGGCAGAGCTCGGCGTCGTGGGAGATATCGTCGCTCGCGATACGGAACTCGGGGATTACGTGACGGACCACGCCGCCGAGAGAGTCGCGGGCCTCAAAGATGGTGACGGGCACGCCGGCACGCGTCAGGAAGAACGCCGTCGCCAGACCGGCCGGGCCGCCGCCGATAACGGCAACGTTGCGCTCGCCGTCGTTGGCGACGGCCTGGGCGCGCAGCTTGGGCAGCACGGCGGTCATGGCCTCGCGGGCGGCCTTGAGCTTGCTGGCGCGGATCTGGGCGCCTTCGGGCTCGTAGAACGCACGCTCGCAGGCACGGCCGCAGGGATGCGGGCAGATGGTGCCGGTAATGAACGGCAGGGCGTTGCGCTCGATGATGATGTTGAGTGCGTCCTCATAGCGGCCCTCGTCAACAGCCGCCAGGTAGGCGGGAATATCCTGCTGGATGGGGCAGCTCGTGCGGCACGGCGTGGTAAAGCAGTCGGAAAGCGGGCTCTTGCCGGCGACCTTGCGGTCGGGCAGCGGGCGCAGCGGCTTCTTGTAGAGCGGGTTGGTGAGCGAGTCGGTCTGGATCGCGGTCACTGCCTCGAGAGAGACGCCCGCGAACGGCTTGCCATCCAGGTCGGCAAACTCGCCGGCCATCTGGCTAAAGCGCTCGTAGCCACCGGGCTTGAGCACGTCGGTCGCCAGGGTGACGGGCCAAATGCCGGCGTCATACAGGGCACGGATGTTGTAGACCGTGGCGCCGCCGGAGTAGCTGATGCGCAGCTTGCCATCGAACTGCTCGGTAATGCGGCGGGCGGCCTCGATGGTCAGCGAGAACAGCGAACGGCCGGACATGTACATCTCGGTGGAAGGCAGCTCGTTCCTGGTCACGTCGACGGGGAACGTGTTGGTCAGCTTGACGCCAAACTCCAGGCCGCGCTCGGCGCACAGGGCAATCAGGCGCTCGAACATAGGCACGGCATCGGCCCACTGCAGGTCCTCGCGGAAGTGCGTGTCATCGAAGACGATGTAGTCAAAGCCCAGCTCGTTCAGGCGCTGGCGGGCAAACTCATAGCCCAGCAGCGTGGGGTTGCACTTGATGTAGGTGTTGAGGCCCTTCTCGGTGATCAGATAGGTCGCGATGCGCTCGATCTCCGCCGGCGGGCAGCCATGCAGCGTGGACTCGGTGATGGAGTTGGAGACACGTGCCGGAATGGACTCGACAAACGCGGCGTCGACATGCTCAAACTTGTCCAGGTTGGCGAGCGCCCATGCGCGGCACTCGTTCCAGACGTCGGAGCCGCTGGCGTCCTTCATGCCCTCGATGTAGGCGTCGACCTTGGGGCTCTTGATGCCCTCGAGGTCATAGCCCACGGACATGTTGAAGACAAAGCCGTCCGGGCTGCCCAGACCGTACTCGCGAGCGATCAGGTGGCAGGCGAACCATGCCTTCACGTACTCGGCAAAGGCCTGCGGAACCTCGAGCTCGGTCGACCACTCGCAGTTGTAACACTCGTCCTGCGCCACGATACAGGGCTTGTTAACGCACTTGGAGAGTTCCTCGCCGTCCATAACCTGGACGGTCTTGAGCTCAAAGAAGCGCGAGCCCGCCACGTAGGAGGCTACGATGTTCTGGGCAAGCTGCGTATTGGGACCGGCGGCCGGGCCAAACGGGGTCTCGATGCGCTCGTCAAAAATGGGAAGCGCGCCCTCCTGGTTGGTCGTGACCATCTTGCGCACGCCAAAGATGGCGTCCTGGGTCTTGTGCTCCTCGATGATCCAGTTCATCAGCTGCGAAAACGGGATCGGCCTCATGATGTCGCTCATAATGAGCTCCTCTCTGTAACGCCCGGCGAGACCGCGCGGCGGGCGCAAATACGGTGTAGCGCTAGCACAGCGCCGGCGACCCCGCGGAGGCCGCCTATACGCGCGTCGGATGTGGCGAAACATCCGGCGCGCGTGAATCTACTTGTAATTAGTAGGCGCGATCGTTGAGCGTGCTCCAGAGCTTCTTGGACTCAGCCATGGTCCACGCGTTGATCTTTTCCTCATCAATACCGACAAACTCGCGATCCTTGTACAGGACGCGGCCGTTGATGATGGTGGTGCGGCAGTTTTTGCCCATCATGCCAAAGAGCATGTGGCCGTCGATGTTCTCCTCGCTCAGCGGCGTAAAGGGCTTGTAGTCCATAACGATGACGTCGGCGGCAGCACCGGCCTCGAGCACACCGAGCTTGCGATCGAAGTACTTGCTCGCCATCTTGGCGTTGTTCTCGAACAGCATGGTCATGGCCTCGCACCAGCCCACGTTGGGCATGGCGGCGTTGTGGCGCTGAATGATCAGGAAGACCTTGAGGCTCTCGAGCATATCGTGGGTGTAGGCGTCGGTGCCCATGCACACGGGGATGCCGCGGCGGAAGAACTCGAGCACGGGAGCGCAGCCCACGGCGTTGCCCATATTGGATTCGGGATTGTTGACCAGCCAGGTGCCGGACTCCTTGACGATATCCATCTCGGCGGGCGTCACGTGGATGCAGTGGCCGAGCATGGTGTCGGGACCCAGCAGGTTGTGCTGCAGCAGGCGCTCGACGGGGCTGATGCCACCACGGTTGAGACGGGAGTCCCACACGTCATTCATGCCCTCGCACACATGGATGTGGAAGCCGGTCAGGCCGTTGTTGGCCTCGGCCATCTTGTCCATGGTCTCGTCCGACAGCGTAAAGGTGGCGTGACCGCCAAACATGGCGGCGATCATGTGGTTGTCGTTATCGCGACGCTCCTTGGCGGCCCACTGGGCAAATTCGGCGTTCTCGGCAATGGCCTGGTCGCATTTTTCCTGGCCGCGGCGGTCGGAGACCTCGTAGCACAGGCACGAACGCATGCCCAGCTCCTGAGCTGCATCCTTAATGGTAAAGAGGCTGCCTGGGATCTCGCAGAAGCTCGCGTGGTGATCGAAGATCGTTGTGACGCCATCGCGGATGGAGTCCAGAATCGTGGCATAGGCGCTGGCCTTGGTGCCGTCGAGCGTCAGGTTGTCATCGATCTTCCACCACTGCTGCTCAAGATTCTCCAGGAAGTTGGTGGGGTTGCAGCCCTTAATGGCAAGGCCGCGAGCCAGACCCGAGTAGATGTGGGTGTGGCAATTGATGAGTCCGGGCATGATGAGGTTGCCCTGGGCGTCGACGTACTCGGCATCCGGGTACTTGACCTTGAGCTCGCACTCGGGGCCCACTTCGACGATCGTATCTCCGTCAATGGCGACCGCACCGTTTGGAATAAACGGGGTCTGAGCGTTGCGGGTAAAAACGGAACCGTTAGCGACCAGAAGCATGGATGCTCCCTTCAACATCAGAGGCGGGGTTTGACACCTCTGACATGGCGGAGTGCGAAGCGCCGGCCTACACCGGAAACGGGCCCTCTCCCGTCAACGCTTCACCAAAGGGACAAACCCTTTGAAGTGCGGCTTGACGCCGCATGACGTCGGCGGACGAGGCGATGCGTCCGCCGACGAATAGCACCGAATTGGTTACTTCTTGCTCTCGGGCAAGACCAGATCCACGGCAGCGTCCTTGGCAGCATCGATGTGCTGAGCCACGACCGGCGTCTGCGGAAGAATCAGGTTAAGGACGATGGCCATGATGGCGGTGGGGGTTACGGCATTGGAGCCGATGACGGTGGACACCCAGGCGGGCATACCCTCGCCGGCAAGGCAACCGCTGGCCATCCAGATACCCAGGCCAAAGACGACGGAGGTACCGACGATGGTGGTAGTGCGCTGCGTGAGGCCCTCGCGGGTGAACATGCGCACGCCGTTCATGGTAATGGTGCCAAAGACGCCGACGGTCGCGCCGCCGATGACGGGCTGCGGGATAGCGGAAAGGACGGCAGAGAGCTGCGGGAACAGACCGGCGATGGCAAAGACGGCCGCGATGATCACAAAGACCCACTTGTTGACGACCTTGTTGGAGCAGATGATGCCCACGTTCTGGCCAAGGGCGCTGGTGGGAAGACCGCCCAGCAGGCCGCCGACCATAGAGGTGAGGCCCTGGGACACGATAGCGCCGGAGAGCTCGCGCTCGGTGGGCATACGGTCGATGGAGCCCAGGCAGGCGGCGGAGACGTCGCCGATAACCTGGATGGCAACCATGGGGAACACGACGGCGAGGGTAATGCAGACCTCGGGATCAAACTCGAGCGCATAGGGCATGAGCTTGGGAAGGGCGAAGACCTGAGCGGTGGCGACGCTTGAGAAGTCGATCATGCCAAAGGGGATGGAGACGATCATGCCAACGATCATGCCAAAGAACACGGATCCCAGCTTGAGCGTGCCCTTGCCAAAGTTGGCGAGCGCAAAGACCACGGCGAAGGTGATAAGAGCGACGCACCAGGCCTGCGGGGTGCCCCACAGTGGCGTACCCATACCGCCGGCCATATACTTGACGGCCGTGGGATACAGCGAAACGCCGATGGAGAAGATGACCGTACCGGTCACGACGGGTGGGAACAGCCACTTAATCTTGCTGTAGGCCAGACCAAAGAGGACCGCGACGGCACCGCCGACAATCTCGCCGCCCAACAGCGCGCCAAAGCTAAAGCCCGAGGCGCCCATGGCCTGCAGGGCCGGGAGGAACGCGAACGAAACGCCCATGACGATGGGCAGGCCGCCGCCGATGCGACGGAAGGGGGCAAAGGCCTGAAGGGCCGTGTCGATCGCCGAAAGAATGAGCGCGACCTGGATGATGTCGGTGCTCTGCTGGCTATTAAAGCCGTAGACGCCGGCCATGATGACAGCCGGGGTGATGATGCCGGCAAACGATGCCAGTACGTGCTGAAGGGCACACGGGATCATTTCCTTAACGGGAGGCATGCCTTCACGAGTGAACAGGGCTTCAGTGCCGTTCGTAACCGTCTCCTGGGTCATTTGACCACCAATCCTCGAAATAGTTGTTTTCGCATCTAACGCTCTATTGTGACGCAGTGCGGGGTTGAGGTTGTGCCTTCGTTGCATATCGTATTAAAGATGATTCTCATTCTCAATAATAATTTTTTGTTATCAGACTATTCTTCAGCTGAGATAATGCATTTCCGCAGGTCAGGAAAGTGTCTGGTCAAAATAGCATCTAACTTTTCTTTTGGTCAACCGTTTACCGCCAAAATCATACCGTTCGTCTGCATTACGTCATGTACCTGCGGATATACGAGATGATGAGCAGCGTGTTACCATGAGAAAAAATTGTTATGAAACTTCCGCTTTCACCCAAAGGAGTTGCCCGTGAACGAGACCGTACGTCGCTTTTTGCCGATGGTCGATTTCCTGGAGCAGATACTCGGCAAAAACAGCGAGATCGTGCTGCACGATTTCTCGGATCCCGACCACGCCATCGTCGATATTCGCAACGGCATCGTGAGTGGCCGTAAGATCGGCGGTCCCGCCACCGATCTGGCGCTCAAGATCATGCACGACCCCAAGTATCGCGACCTGCCGTTTATTACGGGCTACGAGGGGCGCGGTGCCGGCGGCAAGACGTTGGAGTCCGCGACGTTCTTTATCCGCGAGGATAACGAGATCGTCGGTATGCTCTGCGTCAACACCGACCTCTCGACCGTGCGCTCCATCAACGCCATGGCACAGCAGCTCATGGCCTGCTTCGACGCGGCGCCGACGCGCACGGAGCCCGCCCCTATCGAGGTCGAAAGCCTTTCGGAGTCCACACAGGAGCTCATCGACCGCAGCATTGCCGAGTTGCTGAGCGCGCGCGGGCTGGATGTAGCGTCGCTTGGCCAGAGCGACCGCGTGGACGTCATTCGCCACCTCAACGGCAACGGCGTGTTTATGCTCAAGGGCGCCGTGGCCTGCGCCGCCACCGCGCTGGGCATCTCGGAGCCCAGCGTCTACCGCTACCTGCAAAAAGTTCGCAAGGAGGGCTAACGAGCAAAATGGAGCGCGGCTCCACAAGCGATCCGTCACTTGACAAAAGACCCTGCAGCTCGCACGCGCTGCAGGGTCTTTTTGCATGTCATGTTTAGTTGTTACCAACACCTTAGAGAGCGGCGACAACCTCGATCTCGACCAGACCGCCAGCCGGAAGGGCGGCAACCTGGAAAGCGCTGCGCGCGGGGAACGGAGCCTCGAACTTGGAGGCGTAAATCTCGTTCACGGCGGCAAAGTCGGCGATGTCGGCCAGGTAGACCGTGGTCTTGACGACATCGGCAAACGTGGCGCCGGCAGCGGTCAGCAGAGCCTCGACGTTGGCGAGGGACTGCTTGGCCTGGGCCTCGACACCCTCGGGCAGCTTGCCGGTCGCGGGATCGATGCCCAGCTGGCCGGACAGGAACACCATGTTGCCAGTCTGGATACCGGGGGAATACGAGCCGATGGCTGCGGGTGCGTTATCGGAAGACACGACGGTCTTGCTCATGTTTTTCTCCTTACGATCAAATAGAGAGCGTGAGCGCGGCGTTCACACCGGGAGGCACAGTTCGGTCTGAACACCGCGCTTGATTGGGATAGTAGGGGATGAGTTTGCCCGATGCAAGATAATTATCAGCCTTCGAGAATATTTTATCGCCCAACGGTTTCCCCGGACCGCTGAACGGTTCTCATGTGGAGCAGCCAGTCCAAGCTGCTGAAGACTTTATCCCGCTTAGAGCACGGGCATCGCCTGCCGCGATGGCACCACTATACTTTTGATTATCTGAGCATTTTGAAAGGCAGGATATGACCGCAACCGCCAGTCGAACCACCAACCGTAGACCCGAGCTCTTGGCCCCCGCCGGAGGCCCGGAGCCCTTCGCCGCCGCACTCGCTGCCGGGGCAGACGCCATCTACTGTGGCATGGGCAGCTTCAACGCCCGCCGCAAGGCAACGAACTTTACCGACAAGGCCTTTGAGCAGGCCTGCCGCGCTGCACACCTGGCCGGCTCGCGCGTCTACGTCACGGTCAACATCGTCATCAAGGAATCCGAGATGAGCGATGCGCTGCAGCTCATCCATCGCTGCTCCACGCTGGGCGCCGACGCCTTCATCATCCAGGACTGGGGCCTGTTCTTTGAGGTCAAGCGCACGATGCCCAGCATCGAGACGCATATCTCGACCCAGGCGAACATCCACGACGACCGCGGAACCATCTGGTGCCGCGAGCAGGGTGCCGACCGCGTGACCCTCTCGCGCGAGCTCTCCATTGACGAGATCGCCACCATCCACGACGCCGCGCCCGATGTTGACCTTGAGGTCTTTAGCCACGGTGCCATCTGCTTTTGCTACTCGGGCCTGTGCCTGCTTTCGAGCTTTGCCATGGCGGGCCGCTCGGCCAACCGCGGCATGTGCGCTCAACCCTGTCGCCTGCCTTACGAGCTGATCGACGAGAACGGCCGCTCGCTCTCCCCTGCCGGTCGCGAGCGCGCGCTGTGCCCGCGCGACACCAACACTTCGCAGCTTGTTCGCCGTCTGTATGACGCCGGCGCCGCATCGCTCAAGCTCGAGGGCCGCATGAAGGCTCCCGATTACGTGTATTCCATCGTCGACGTGTATCGTCATCAGATTGATGACATGCTGGCCGGAACCACCGTTGCCAAGGACGAGAAAGCCGCCCGCCAGCGCCAGCTCAAGCGCTGCTTTAACCGCGACTTTACGCACGCCTATCAGGACGGCACCTCGGGCGACGAGATGATGAGCTATGAGCGTTCCAACAACCGCGGCCAGATCGTGGGCACGGTGCTGGGCAGCCGCCCGGCCAACCGCGATGTGCGCGGCCTTAAGCCCGACGACCGCCGTCGCCGCGCCGCCATCGCCCGCATTGAGCTGTTTGAGCCCGTGGGCAAGGGCGACCTGCTGGAGCTTCGCCACGATAACGAGTTTGACCAGTTCCTGACCACCATTGCCGCCGATGATGCCGCAGCCGGTGAAGTCATCGAATGTCGCGTACCCCGCAGCATGCCCGAGGGCTGCCGCGTCCGCGTGATTCGCAGTCAGCGTGCCATCGACGCCGCCGGCGCCGCGCTCAAGCGCGATGTGCTGCGCCGCCGAGCTGTTGATGTGTCCGTCGTGGCGCGTCTGGGCGAGCCGTTTACCGTTACGCTCACCTGCTGCGACGACCCTTCGCTTACGGCCACGGCCACGGGCTTTACCGTCGAAGCCGCCAAGACCCGTGCGGTCGAGGCGTCCGATCTGGTTGAACACGTCGGCCGCATGGGTTCCTCTCCCTTTGAGGCTGCAAGCTTTGAGGTGGCACTCGATGAGGGCTGTGGCATGGGTTTCTCCGCCGTACATAAGGTGCGCGCCGCCGCTTGCAAGGCGCTGGAAGAGGCCATTCTGGCGCCGTACGCGGAGCGCGCGAAAACGCTCGAGCTGCCGGCGATTGTCACCAGTGATTCCCGCCCCGCGCCCGAGCACTACCGCGACGAGCCACAGATCTGCGCCACCGTCACCTCGCTCGAGGCCGCCGAGGCAGCCCGCGCGGAGGGCGCAACGCGCATCTACATGACCACCGACGTACTCGACGCGTCCGGGCTCTCCCCCACCGACGCATTTGAGCAGGGTATCGTGCCCGTACTCGACGAGGTCTGCCGCGCCGTTGACCACGTCCGCGTCGATCCCTGGATCAATGCCGGAGCCACCGTCGCCGTCGGCAATATCTCCGAGCTCGCCGTAGCCGCGCGTGCCGGCGCCACGGCCGAGATTCGCTCTTGCCTGCCGGTGCACAACACGCCTTGCATGGAGGCACTTGCCGAGCGCGGAGCCGGCGCGTTTTGGCTCTCGCCCGAGATCACGCTCGACGAGATCGTCTCGCTCGGCGCCGCCGCGCCCGCGGCTCTGGGCATCACCGTCTTTGGCCGCCCGCGCGTCATGACAAGCGAGCATTGCATTCTGCAGGTTGCCAACGGCTGCATCCACGATTGTGCCAACTGCCGCCTGCGCGCCCGCAAGCTGTCGCTCAAGAATATCGACGGCAAGGTCATGCCGGTGCGCACCGACATCCACGGCCGCTCACGCCTGTACGACGCCTACCCCATCGACCTTACGCCCCAGGTACCACAGCTGCTCGACGCCGGCGTCCGTCGTCTCATGGTGGACGGAACGCTGCTCGAGGCCGATGAGATTGGCCGTGCCGTCGCTCGCGTCCGTCGCGCTGTCGAGGCGGCTCAAGCCGGCCGCAAGCCGGCCGCCCGCCTGCGCGGCGCCACCTCGGGCTGCATGTTTGTGGGAATTAGCTAACCGAAAGGTTTACACGTGAACGAAGAACCTCAAGTCCTCTATTGCGACGCCTGGCTCATGGCCATCGACAAGCCCGCCGGCATGATCGTCCACGGTGACGGCACCGGCGAGCGCACACTTACCGACTACGCCAGCGACCTTTTGCTGGCGATGGGCGACGGCTTTGCCGCGACCGACATGCAGCCGCTCAACCGCTTGGACCGCGACACCACCGGCGTGGTGCTGTTCTCGCTCGACAAGCAAACGCAGCCCGCCTTTGACCAGATGATCATCGACCACGCGTTCGAAAAGCACTACCTGGCGCTCGCCGAGGGCAAAATCGACTGGAACGAGAAGCTCATCGACAAGCCTATCGCCCGCGACCGCCACGATAGCCGCAAGATGCGCGTTGGCGCCAGCGGCAAGCCATCTCAGACGCGCGTCAAGGTACTCAAGCGCCTTAAGAGCCGCCGCGGCCTGCCCACGCGCTCGTATATTGATGTCGAGCTGCTCACCGGCCGCAAGCATCAGATTCGCGTGCACCTGGCAAGCGAGCATCATCCCCTGGTTGGCGACGACCTGTACGGAACGCCGCGCCCCTGCGGCCTCATGCTCCACGCCCACAGCGTGTCCTTTACGCATCCCGTAACCGGCGAGCACATCCACATCGAAGCCCCTTGCCCCTGGGAGCCCTAAACCACCACAATGGGGACAGGCACCTTTATGATGGTTTTGCCGCGATGGCTCAGCCGCGGTCCCAAAACGTCTCGATCTGTAACAGTTAGAACCCATTTTCTGGTCTACCTGTTACAGATCAAGACTTTCGAATCCCCCTTAAGGGAAAATCTCAATCTGTAACAGTAACTCGGCAAAATCAGTCCCAGATGTTACAGATTGAGACAAAGGGACGGCGCGGTTCGTAAGTATCTCGATCTGTAACATCTAGCCTGCTTTTAACGGTCTGGTTGTTACAGATTTAGATAAACCGGTAGACAACAAAAGTGGCAGCGCCCGGGATGGTCGTTGCCGCTTTTCCATTGACCCACCACAAAGGTGCCTGTCCCCTTTGTGGTGGTTTTGGCCTTCCCGTCGCTAGACCGTGACGACGTTGTCCATTGTCCGGTACTTGGCGGGGACCTCGCCTGCGGTAATAATCGTTGCGTCACGAAAGTCCGCGAACTTGACGGGCGCCACCATGCCAAATTTACTGGCGTCCGAGATTACGAAGCGCTTGGCCGTATGGCGCATCGAGATACGCTTTACTTGCGCCTCCTCGATATCGGGCGCCGTGAAGCCCTGCTCGGCGGCAATGCCGTTAGAGCCCCAAAAGCCACAGTTGAAGTTGTAGCGGTCTAAGGTTGCCAAGGCATCGGGGCCAACGAGCGCCTCGGTCTCGGGTTTGAGCTCGCCACCCAGCACCACGGTACGCATGCCGCGCAAAGCAAGGCGTTGAGCATGGAGCACGGAATCGGTCACATAGGTGACATCTTCAAGGTGTGGAAGATGCTCGATGAGCCTGAGCGTCGTCGAACCCGAGTCGATGTATACAAAGCTCTCGGGCTCCACAAGTGCCGCCGCACGGGCGCAGATACGCTCCTTGTCGTCGTTATGGAGGTCGCTGCGCTCATTAAGCGTTAGGTCGCGCGTCACGTGCGCGCGCTCCAGACTTGTCGCGCCTCCGTGCACCTTGGCGATACGGTGTGCTCGGTCGAGCGTCTGCAGGTCGCGCCGAATGGTAGACGCCGTCACGCCCAGGGCTTCGGCAAGCTCCGGCACGGTAACCGAGCCGGCCTGCTGAACCATCGACACGATCGCGTTGAGCCTATCTTCCGCTAGCATCGCTTACTCCTCCTCGGGGTACACGACTCCCCAATCGGCGCGAAGCTTGGTCATAAGCTCCATAACATCAGAAGCATAGCCCAGAAGCTCACGCTTCGAATCATCGCCGGCAACGGCCCTCTCCAGGTCGGCCATCTCGTAGCACAGAGCGTATGCCTCGGTGCCAGCGTGGACCTCCTCACGGTGACCGTCTGCAGTCCACACGATGGTCGCGTGATCGGCACGCGGATAATCGTTGACCTCGATATAGCACTTGTCGAAGCTAATGACCGAGCGCTTGGGCTGCTTGGAGTGAAGCGTAAGGCTCACGACGCCCAGCTGCTGCTCGGCATTGCGGCAGACGATGCCGCCCGCAACATCGACGCCAGTCTCGCAGGTGTTGCCTAGAGACACGACCTCGGCGGGCTGGCTCGCCATAAACAGGCGCATGACGGACAGGGCATACACACCAATATCGAGCATGGCACCGCCGGCAAGGTTGCGATTGTAGAAACGGTTGGTCAGGTCGCCGTACTCCTTGTAGCTACCAAAGTTGAGCTGAGCGAGGTTCATGCGGCCGAACTCGCCGGCATCCATGCGGCGACGCAGCTCTTGATACAAGGGCATGTGGAGCACCGTGGTAGCGTCCATAAGGACCACGTTGTGCTCGGCGGCAATGGCACGGGCCTCATCGAGTTCAGCGGAATTGAGGGTAATGGCCTTCTCGCAGAGCACGTGCTTGCCGGCTGCCAGGGCAGCGCGCAGATAGGTGATATGAGTGTTGTGCGGGGTAGTGATGTAGACGGCGTCGATGCCAGGATCGGCGTAGAGGTCCTCAACCGTGTCGTAGACCTTCTCGATGCCATACTGCTCGGCAAAAGCCTGAGCCTTGGACAGCGTACGGTTGGCGACGCCCGCAAGCTTGCGACCGGCAAGAGCAAGGGACTGAGCCATCTGGTTGGCGATAACGCCGCAACCGATGACGGCCCAATGGAGCTCGGGAGCCGTAAAAATATCGTCGGGGAACGGCTTGTCCTGGACCGAAGCGAACGCTGCTTTGGCGGCTGCCGCGGCGTCGAGCGGAGCCTGCTTGGAATCTGCCATTATGTGCCTCCTGTGTCATAGAACGCCTTGCTTTCTGACAGCTCTATATTCGCACAAACACGCGCTTCTGTGCGCGTTTTTGCGTATCTCACCGCTAAACGGTCATTGTTGTCCCGAAAACGGCGCATCTATACGCATATTCACGCAATCCCACGCACGCAAATACGCACAAATGCGAACCGGTCATTGCTCAGAGACAGGGGCTTATGCTTAGAACTCAAAAGACAGGATGATCCGCTTCGCCTCGTCGCTCATGGCGCGCTGCAGCTCTAAGGACCGTCCCAAACTGCCGACAGAAAAGGAACGTTCCAAACTGCAGACAGAAAAAGAACGTCCCCAGGCGCCGGCATTTCAAGAGTACTCATTTAAGTCTGTCCCCAATGAGTGGGAGTAATCAGAGACCCTTTGCGAGGGAGGCCGGACGTGGCCTTCCTCGTTTTTATTCATGGACTTTAGTCCGTGCCGCGCGGCACGCGCGGCATAGAAAGCCACCCGCTCAGCGAGTGGAGGCCAATTTCCGCTACGCGACAAAAACCTTCCCCCTAGCATGAGGATTGTTCAGGTCATCATACTAGGGGGAGGTGATTGCTGTGGCCCAGAAAGCCAACAGTCTCGCGTACACGAAATGGCTGTGCAAGTACCGCATCGCACCGAGGTCAAGCTCATCGCCGCCATCGTCGAGAAGCACCCCAAGGTGCGCTTTGCCGCGAGCCGCACCTCGGCCCACGCCGACCTCTACGACCGCATGGAGCAGGCCCTGTGCGAGCGCGTGGCCAACGCGGTGGAGGTCGTCCGCTCCGACATCAGCCCCGCGCTTCTTGTCCACACCGGTCCAAACCTCGTGGGTGTGGCGGTCCAGGGACTCTAGCGGAGGCAGGGCGTCCTGCCCCAAAAACAAATGCAAAAGACGAGCACTTCTTGCCGCTCAATTGGCAAGAAGCGCTCGTCTTTTCTTAACGCGTTGTATGGCGGAGAGAGCGCAAGTTACGCGAGCGCCCTTCTTGCCAGCTCGGCCGCGCCGAGGATTCCTTGGTCGCCGCCGCAGCCCGGGGCGCAGATGTAGCTCTCCATGTCCTTAAGCTCGGCGGTCTGGATGTAGCCACCCAGATATTCGAGGGTCTTCTTGCGGACGATGCCGTAGAGCTGCTCCTGGTGCATCACGCCGCCGCCGAGGACGATGCGGCGAGGCGAGTACATGAGCACGAGGTTCGCACACATCTGCCCCAGATAATCCCCCTCGAGCGCCCACACCTCATCGTTATCCGCGAGCTCGGCCGCGGGCTTTCCCCAGCGCGCGGCGATGGCGGGGCCGGAGGCGAGCCCCTCGAGACAGCTCGCGTGGCTCGGGCAGACGCAGCGTCCCTCCTCGATGGGACGGGTCCTTACCAGCATGTGACCGGCCTCGGGGTGCAGCATGCCGTGAAGGAGTCTGCCCGCGCACATGACGCCCGCGCCCACGCCGGTGCCGATGGTCACGTAGACGGCGTCCTCGAGCCCCTTGCAGCAGCCGAAGACCACTTCGCCGAGGCAGGCAACGTTCACGTCCGTGTCGTAGGCCACCGGAATCCCGAGGGCGTCGGCGAACGCGGCGCGAAGACCATGGCCTCGCCACGCGAGCTTGGGCGTCTGGAGGATGGAGCCGTAGCGCTCGTCGTTGGGGTTGACGCAGGTCGGGCCGAAGGCGCCGATGCCCAACGCGTCCACATCGCGGGCGGTGAACCACTCGATCATCTGCGGGACGGTCTCGGCGGGCGTAAGCGTCGGGGTCTCCATACGGTCGAGGACCTCGCCGTCGCCGGACACCACGGCACAGACCATCTTGGTCCCGCCGGCTTCGAGGGCGCCGAGCCTCATTTGCTTTTCGCTCATGTGATCCTCCTTACAAAGGGACGCCCGCAGTCATGGTCAACCGCGGGCGCCCATAACGTTGGCTTGTTTCGAGGCGACCCTACCTGGGCACGCGGTCCTGCCTTGCGGCAAACGGGGCGAGCACGGCGTGCGGCTCGCTTTGGTACCAGTAGGCGACGGTGGAGATGTCGTCCTCGCGCTCGTAGAGCTTGATGTCGTCGTTGCCGAGGTCCTGGAACGTCACGCGCAGGTCCTCCTTGAACGAGATCGGGTCGGGAAGGTGCCACCTGTAGAGGCCGTGCCTGGGCAGCGCGTCGTCGTTAGTCGCGAGCATCGGATTCGGGTTCGGCTTGCCCGCGCTGAAGCGGTCGCGCGTGGCGTCGCGCGTCGAGCGGTACGGGTAGCCGGCGAACAGCGTGTTGAAGCACTGCGCCTCGGGCAGCGCGTGGGGCGGCCTGTCGAGGAAGGCCCAGGCACCGCCGAAGTAGTCCTCGGCTCCCGTCGAGGTGACCGTGGGGAACTCCTCGTCGCCGTCGAGGAAGAACTTCATCTCGCCCTCGCCCCACCAATAGCGCTCCAGGGCGCACAGGGCCATGTAGGTGCCGACGTAGTAGCCCTTGCCGCGCACGCCGTCGAGCACGGTGTAGTCGACGCCCCTGCGGGTGCTGCGCTCGCGGTTAAAGCGGGCGTGGAAGTACATGGCGTCGTCCGGCACGTCGGTGAGCGCGTAGTTGAACGTGTAGAAGATGTACTTAATGAACCCGGGGTGCTCGCTCGTAAGCGTGACCTTGGCGTGCTTCCTGAAGGGCATCTCGAAGTAGCAGTTCATGCCGCCCGTCGGGTTCACGCAGATGGGCATCGAGTTGACGATGGCGCGCTCACCGAAGCCGTTGCAGAAGAAGTCGCCGACAGGGCACTCGACCGAGGGGGTCTCCTCGTCGTCCCAGTAGAAGCGCAGCACGAGGTCACGCATGACGAAGCTGCCGGCGGCGGTCTTGTCGGGGACGGTCATCCAGATGTGGCGGATGATGCCGGGTCCCTCGATGTCCGCGAGCGTGATGGTCTCGCCGGACTCAAGGGGCACGCAGCACGAGCCCTTGCGGCCGACGCCGAGGTGGCTGGCCGACATGGCGGCGCGGCCCTTCTCGCCCGTGATGTTCTCGGGGGTGATGGCGCGGCTTTCCTCACCGCCGTGCATCCACACGTCCTTAAGGAACTCTCTCATCGTCGACCTCCTCTATTCGTCGTCGTCGCACTCGGCGGAACTGGCACCGTTCACGTAGATGATCTGCTGGCGCGCCTCGTTGACGAGGGCGTCGAAGTCGAGTTTCTCGTCGGGGCGCGCGAGCGCGACCGTCATGGCGAGCGGGAGGTTGACACCCGCGATCACGTGGATCCGGTCGGAGGCGAAGCGGGAAAAGCGCTGGTTCACGCTGCCGCCGTACGCGTCGGTGAGGACGACGACCTCGTCAGTGCCCGAAAGAGCCGCCTCGACCGCCGCGTCGAGCCCCTCGCCGTTGTCGTTCACGTAGGCGCACACGGCGTTGACGGCGTCGCCCTTACCCGTAAGGAACTCGAGGGTGTCCTTGAAGCCCTGGGCGAGAAGGGAATGGCTCGCCACAACTATCTTTCTCATTGATTCACCAATCTCTTGGGTCGAAGCTAGGCGAGGATGCCGGCGGCGGAGGCGACCATCGCGAGGACGATCACCACGAGGATGAGGGCCGTCATGCTCGCGTTCTTCTTGGTAAGAAGGTAATACGCGCTTCCCGTGATGGCGGCGGGGATCATGGCAGGCAGGATCTTGTCGAGCAGCGGCTGAATCTCCATCGCGACGTCGCCGAAGCTGAAGCTAATCGGGCAGGTGACGCCGATGACCGAGGCGATGAGGCAGCCGACCACGGTGAGGCCGAGCACGGAGGCGGCGGCAGTGAGGTTGGGAAGCTTCTCGCTGAAGTCGGTGACGAGCTTCACGCCCTGCTTGTAGCCGAACTCGAGGGCGTGCATGCGGACCCAGAAGATGGCCAGGATGAGCGCGAACCAGATGCCGGCTCCCACGGGGTTGCCCTCGATGTCCATGTAGGCGGCGATGGAGCCCATGATGGTCGGGATCATGGTCATGAGCAGGGAGTCGCCAACGCCGGCGAGCGGTCCCATGGTGCCGATCTTCAGGTCTTGGACGGCGTCCGCCGCCGCTAGGCCGTCGCGCTCCTCCATGGCCACGCAGGCGCCAAGGATGATGGCGGCGAGCCAAGGCTGGGTGTTGTAGTAGCGGAAGTGGTTGTTGAGCGCTTGCTTATAGTCCTCGTCGTTCGTGTAGATCTTCCTCAGGACCGGCGAGAGGGCGTAGGCGACTGAGGCGCCCTGCTGGGTCTGGTAGTTGAAGGTGCACACGCTCATGAGCCAGCGCCAGTTCGCGTTGCGCAGGTCCTTCTTGGTGACCTTGTAGCCGGAGGGCTTGCCCTCGGCGACGGCGGTGATGTTCTCGTTTTCCATGGTTACTCATCCTCTCCGATGAAGGCGTCTGCGGAAGCGTGGGCGGCGAGCTCGGTGTCCCTCTCGGCACGCTGGTAGAACGCAATCGCGAGGGCAACGCCGACGATGGCGGCGCCGATGATGGGCACGTTCAGGAAGGCCGAGAGGAAGAAGCCGGCGAGCAGGTACTGGAAGTACTTGGCGGTTGGCATGTAGCGGAGCAGCATGGCGATACCGACGGCCGGGAGCATCTTGCCGGCGAGGGTGAGGCCGGAGAGGAACCACTGGGGCATGACCTCGAGGAGCCAGTTGACGGCGGGCTGGCCGAGCGTCACGGAGACAAAGACGGGCAGGGCGGCGCACAGGCCGAAGAGCGCGGGGCAGACCCACAGGATGGCGTTCATCTGATTGAACTTACCCTCGTTGCAGAACTTCTGGGACTTCTCGACGACAAAGCCGTTGAGGATCTTGGCGACGACGTCGAGCTGGATGCCGAGCATGCCGACCGGCAGGCCGATGGCGAGGCCCGTGTCGGAGCCCAGGGTCACGCCGTAGGCGGTGGCGATGATGGCCATCGTGCCGTAGTCGGGAATGGAGGAGCCGCCGAAGCCCGCGACGCCGAGCTGCATGAGCTGAATGGTGCCGCCGATGACAAGGCCGGTCTTCCAGTCGCCCATGACGACTCCGGTGATGAGGCCCCAGAAAACGGCGTAATTGACGAAGATCATCGGGATGCCGTAGTAGTCCACGTGCTTGATGAAGGCCAGCAGGGTCAAAAGGACGACCTGCAGGATAGTGAAGTTGACCATATTTCCCCCTTAGATGAGGTCTGCGACGGAGACGGGCTTGTCGGCGGGCACGAACTGGGCCGTCACCTTGACGCCACGGGCGATGAGCGCCTTGTAGCTCTGGACGTTCTCGGCGGAGGCGTAGGCGCGCTGGGTGAGCTGGATGCCGTCCTCCTTGACGAGCGAGCCGCCGACGACCAGCGACGGGAGCTCGACGCCCGACTCGACCAGGCGAAGCATCGTCTCGGGCTCCTTGGCGATGACGAAGACCTTCTCGCGGTCGTACTTGCCCGCGGCGAAGTTCTTGAGCGCGGTCTGCTCGGAGATGATCGAAACGGCCATGCCCGCGGGGCGCGCCATCCTCATGGTGGACTTCAGGACCTCGTCGCCGGCGACCTTGTCGTCGATGACCATGACTCGGGTCGCGCCCGACACCGGGGCCCACTGCGTCACGATGATGCCGTGAAGCAGGCGATTGTCGATTCGTGCCATAACAACACTCATGTTTGCTCCTATCAAATGAAGTTTTGCGTTCGGTACTGCCTCGGCGCTATCCGGATTCGCGCCGGGCAAGGGGTTATCGGATTATTGAGGACGCGCGGTCAGCTTGCGGCGGCGTGGGGAAGGTCACTCGTCGAGCAGGAGGTCCGAGGAGCCGAGGCGCTCTTCTCGCGCCGGGGCGGCGCTCACGCTTATGTAGTCGAAGACATATGCGATCTCGCTTACGGGAACCTCTACGCGATAGCGCGTCGAGATGCTCGAGAAGCTCTGCCTGAAGGACTCGATGAAATCGGCGCGTTCCTCCTCGAAGCGGTCCTGGCCAACGTAGGTCTCAATGGGGTTTCTGGTAACAAGGCGCTCGACGAGACAGCAGAGGTGAACGTAGAGCCCAATGATGGCGTTGCTGCCGATCTTCTCGCCTGTCCTGCGCTGAAGCTCGTGCACGGCGCTCTCGATCTCATGGAATAGCCGCTCCGGGTCGAGGATGGTGATGGAGCGGATGACGTTCTGCAGCGTCATGTTCGAGAGCAGCTTCTCGTGGAAAGAAGAGAGCTCGGAAGCGTCAAGCCACCTGCCGAACACGGCATCAACCTTAGAGGCGGACGCCGTCGACATGATGTCCTCGAGGGCGACGAAGGGGACGGAGGCGACCCCGGGGTCTCCCGTGCCGATGACGGCGCAGACGCGGTGCTCGGAGAAAACGGCGTCGTTCGACCCGTTCGCGACGAGCTGCTTGAAGGGCCTCGTGAGCAGGCGCGCGCCTATGGTGCGCGGGAGGCTCTGCGAGACGAGCTGGCGTATCCTCTCCGCGGCGTCGACCCCGGACTCGGAGCAGAAGACGATGGCGTCCTCACGGTTGACGCGCTCGATCACCTTGCAGTGCGTCACGCACGCGGCGGTCGCATCGCCAAGAACCTCGGCGATGGACTTGCCGCCGAGCAGCCCGACCCCGATCTCGAGCGCAAGACCGGTAGAGACGTTGTTCACCACGCCGATAGTGGAGTCGGTAACGTTCTCGAGGGCCTTATAGGCCTCCTCCAAGGAGCCCATGTCGACGAGGAACACGACCCCGGTGCAGTAGGAATGGCGGTCGACGAGGCGCTGGAGCGGACCGACGATGTCCTTCAGCTGCTGGTCGTAGGGCATGTCGACAGCCTCGTACACATGCATGCCGAGCATACGGTTCGCCGCGTCGGCGATGCTCGTCGCCGTTGAGTAGCCGTGGGACAAGATGACGCAGAACGTCCGAAGGGCCTTCGCATCGCGAGACTCCGATGCGACGCACAGCGTCAGAAGCGTCTTCGTGAAGTGATCGAGCGAGATTCCCAGCGCCCCTTCCACGTCTGCGGCGACCTGATCGGAGACACTCGAGGCAAACGGCAATTCGGAGGTCACGGCACCGAGGAGATGGGAGATTTGCTCCGCACAGGCAGACTTTCGCTTAGCCAGGCCGATACCCGGCCACAACTGCAGGCAAATCTCCTGGGCCAGTAGAAAAGCGACCTTCCTCGAAAGCTCGATGCCATAAGAAGAGCCTGCGTCGGCAAGGACCGCGCCCACGACGCGCTCGAAGGCGCGCGACCTCGAGGAGGCGACGCCGTGGTCGAAGATCAAGTGATCCTCAACGCCGCGCACAGCGGAGACAGCTTGCGAGACAAGCTCGGAGACAGAGAGCTCCCCGGCGCAGAATCGCTCATCGAGGGAGCACAGGGCATCGAGCGCCTGCTCGACCGGCCCTGTGCTCTCGGCGGCATCCAGAGACGCGTCGATCAGAACGCCATCGTCGGGCTGTTGATCGATCTGCGCGGAGGAGAGGAGCCCGCTGGGAAGAAGATACGGGCGAACGACGACGTAGTCGCCCTCGCGATTGAGGAACGCTTTGGCACAGCAGTTCGTCACGCAGGCGCGCAAGCCGGCGATGTTATCGGAAAAGTCCGCGTTCACGAGGCAACGGTATGCGCCGCGGCTGATCTTCACATCAGAACCGATTCGGCACCCCTCGCTGCGCAGGAAGCTCAAGATGAGATCCTCGCGCTCCTCGGGGGTCCGCTCCTTGAGTGAGGGGACGCGGGCACAGATGGGCATTTTGCTGTAGGCCGAGGAAACCTTCAGGTCATCGGCGGAAAGCGTCGTCGAAAGAACGAGGCGAGCGCGCGGCGCATCCTGGGAGGCATCGAGCCCGAGGGCCGTCGCAAGGCAGTGCTCCATCGCAGAGGGAGAGAGTGCCTCGATGCCGTTGACAAAGACCACACCCCCGCGCGCTTTCGCGATCGACTCGTCAAGAAGCCCGTTGAACGAGGCGGCGTCCGGGACCCCGGCGCAGTCGATGCGCACATAGGAGGAGTCGCGGGACAGCAAGCCCTGGTTCTTGCCGTACACGTACACAAGGCGAGAAAGGAAAGACTTACCGACACCCACGCCGCCGCTCAAGAGGATGGGCAGGCCAAACGGAGGGTACTGAACCGCAGCCTTGCACTGCTCGACAACGGAGCTGAGGCTCATGTCGAAGCCCACGGCACGCGCGAAGTCGCGGTGATCGGCGATTCCCGTCGCCTGGATGAGGTCGGCGAGCGAGGCATACTCGCTTGCAGAGAGCTTTACCTGAAAACGCTTCTGGAACGCGCGGCGATGAAAATAACGGACAGGCCTGCCCGCCACCTTAACCACAAGACCGGCGCGAACAAGGTCGTTGAGGTACTGGCTCGCCAGGCTCCTGGAGATGATGAGCGTCTCGGCGATGTCGGAGGTGGACAGACGGGCAAGGTCGTCGAGCGAGACGGCAGAGGTGAGGGCCTCGAGATGCTCGAGAATCCTGTCCCTCATGTCGACGGGTTTCTTTGCCAAGCTGTCCTGTGTGGTCTTGTCCATGACTTCTTACCTCCTCGTACAAGGAGTATAAGGGGAGAACAGAGAACGGAAGGGGGCGCGTGGGGGAATCAACAGCTCCGAGGAAAAGTCCACCACTTGAGGGGCAGAAAACAACGGCCATTGAACATTCAGGGCCGACGCTCAACACTTCGGCTCGACACTTCGCTTTGGAAAGGGCCCCGGCGCGCCGGGCCTAAAGCTTAACCATGCGCGCGGCGATGCGGGCGCAGTCGCAGGCGGCCTTCTTCTCGAAGGTGTTGTAGTCGACGACCCGGCCCTCGGCGCAGGGCTTGTCGCTGATGGCGCGCACGACGACGAGGGGCACGCCGTTGAGATAGGAGGCCTGCGCGATGGTGCAGCCCTCCATCTCGCAGCACAGGTCGCCGAAGGCCGCGAGGATTCGCTCCTTCTGTTCCGCGGGCGAGACGAACTGGTCGCCGGAGACGACGCGGCCCTTGAGGACCTTAATGTCGGGGGCGACGGCGGCCGCGGCGGCGCACGCCGCCAGCAAGGGCCGGAACGGATCGCGCAAGATCAAGGCGTCGCCCGGGAGGTCGGGCGTTACCGTCAGCCGGCGCCGCGTCTGCCGCATCATGAGGGAGAACGGCCTGGCCGGCGCATACGGCAGGAAGAGGTTCAAGGTGCACCCCGGGGCGGTCAACGAGGCCGACGTGTCGAACGTCGTCGCGCGCGGCTTCGGCGGCAGGGCGCCGTGCACCCATATATGCAGCGACTTGGCCTGCGTGCGCGTCGGGGCGTCGTGGAACTACGTCTGCCTGCTCGTCGACCTCTGCAACGGGGAGATCGTCGGCCACTCCGAAGGACCGAGGAGGGACGCGCGAGCTCCGAGCCAAGCTCTTGGATTACGTGCACTGGTACAACAACTTCAGGATCCACTCGACGCTGGGCTACATGTCGCCGGTCGAGTTCAGGGAGGCGGGGCCGTCCCTCCCGGAATCGTCCAAATAAGTGTTGCCAATCCATAGCCAATCCAGCCATCATCTTCGCGAAGGCGGACGTCAGGAAAAGCTCGGCTTGAGCTCGGTCGGACGCGGTCTGTGGGGCATCATTCAGGCTCAGGGGGTCTCCTTGTCTTCTTCGGTCGCAACCTGAATGATAGGGACGGCCCCTTCTCTCTTTCCCCTTCGTTTTCGACGCGTCACCCTCTCGGCGGGCTTAAGGCCCGCGCTCGCGGGTGCAGGGGCTACGCCCAAACCCCAAAAACGTAACGCCGTGCTCGAAGCGTTTCCGGACGTCAGCGTAATCTCAAATCCCGTTCGTCAACTCATGGGCAAGCCACCTGAGACTACTCATTTCTCCTACTGGCAATGAAGACCTGCGACCTGCAGTTTTGCAAACTGCTTGAAAGCCACCTGCGTTGATTCACTTCCTATTGCAGCTGGCGGCTTGCACGCGAAAAGGCATTTAAGTTTCAAAACGGGCGTTTTCGGCGCTATCGAGCCTCCAAAGGCATCCCGCCGCGCCCTTTGGGACAAAAACAAAAACTCAAAGCCCTGAGTTCGAAAATAGTTTTTGGAGTTGTCCCGACTTTTGTCCCCGAAGCCGACGAAACGCGACAGGGTATCACCTGGCGGCACTCGATTCGAGACGGCACCGAAAACTGGATACAACCGGAATGACGGGACGGCAGAACCGAAGCCATCGAGTGGGGATAGAAAAAGGCCCGGGTGCCGTGGCATCCGGGCCTTTGCTAGCAACTTGATGTTGCGGGCAGCTTAGAACTTGTGGCCGCACTTCTTGCAGACGCGCAGCTTGTTCTTGCCGTCCTTCTCGTGACCGACGCGGGTAACCTTACCGCACTCGGGGCAGACGAGATTGACGTTGGAGGCGTCGATGGGAGCCTCCTGCGAAACGATGCCGCCCTGCTGGTTGGCAGCGTTGGGCTTGACGGCCTTCTTGACGACCGAAACGCCCTCGACAACGACCTTGTTCTCGGCGGGGAGAGCACGCAGGACAACGCCCTGCTTGCCGCGATCCTTACCAGAGAGAACCTGGACCTTATCGCCCTTCTTGATATACATATATCTCCCCTAACTACAGGGTCTCGGGAGCGAGCGAGACGATCTTCATGTACTTCTTGTCACGAAGCTCGCGAGCGACGGGCCCGAAGATACGGGTGCCGACGGGCGAACCATCGTTGTTGATGACAACGCAGGCGTTCTCATCAAAGCGAATGTAGGAGCCATCCTTGCGGCGGATCTCCTTAACGGTGCGAACGACGACGCAACGGACAACGTCCTTCTTCTTGACGTTGGCGCCAGGGGTAGCCTCCTGGACAGCACCGATGAACACATCGCCGATGCCTGCATAACGACGCTTGGAACCGCCAAGCACCTTGATGCAGCGAATCTTGCGAGCGCCGGAGTTGTCGGCGACGTTCAGCATGGTTTGCATCTGAATCATGGTAGATGTTCCTCCGAACTAAGAACCGAAGAGAGGTGCGCAGCCTTTATACGGCCCGTGGTATGCAAGCCAGGCATACGCACATCTTCGGAAACGTACAAGTCGTAAGAGCGACTGCTTATTTAGCGCGCTCGACGACCTCGATGAGGCGCCAACGCTTCATCTTGGACATAGGACGGGTCTCCATAACGCGGACGGTATCGCCCACGCCAGCCGTGCACTCCTCGTCGTGAGCGTGCAGCTTCTTGGAGCTGGTCATCATCTTGCCGTACTTGGGGTGACGCTTGCGCTCGGTGATGGTGACAACAATGGTCTTGGCACCGGAGACGGAGGTAACGACACCCGTACGGACCTTACGCGAGTTACGCGAATCAGTCATGTTCTCTCCTTAGGTCCTACTCGGCGACAGCGGACTTCTCCGCTGCGATCTCGCGGGCGCGCTGCTCCGTGAGGACGCGAGCGATGTCCTTCTTCACGGTGTTGACGCGAGCGGTGTTGTCCAGCTGGCTGGTGGCCATCTGGAAACGAAGGTTAAAGAGCTCGGCGCGCATTTCCTTCAGCTTCTCAACGAGCTGAGCGTCCGAGAGCTCACGAATCTCTGCGGGCTTCATTAGTTCTCCTCCTTGGCGGCGGCGGCGTCCTCAGCAGCCCACTTGGCCTCGAGAGCGGCCTCCTCAGCCATCTCCTTCTCGATGCGCTGCTCAGCGTTCTTGGCAGCAACAATCTTGGTCTTGATGGGAAGCTTGTGCTGTGCAAGACGCAGAGCCTCGCGAGCGACCTCCTCGGGCACGCCCTTGACCTCGAACATGATGCGGCCGGGCTTGACGACGGCCACCCACTCCTCGGGGTTACCCTTACCAGAACCCATGCGAGTCTCGGCAGGCTTCTTGGTGATGGGCTTATCGGGGAAGATCGTGATGTAGACACGACCGCCACGCTTCATGTAGCGGGTCATGGCAATACGAGCGGCCTCGATCTGACGGTTGGTGATCCAATGGGCCTCGAGAGCCTGGATACCAAACTCGCCGAAATGCAGCTCGGTATTACCCTTGGCCTGGCCCTTCATGGAGCCACGCTGCACCTTGCGGTGAAGAATACGCTTAGGGGCAAGCACTACTGACCCCTCCTCTCGGAGTTACGACGACGAGGACGGGAAGAGCCCTCGAGTGCAGGGTTGGGAACAGGCTGGCCCGGGAGCTTCTCGCCCAGGTAGATCCAGACCTTCACGCCGCAAGCGCCCATGGTGGTGCTGGCGACAGCCGTGCCGTAGTCGATCTTGGCACGGAGGGTGTGCAGAGGCACGCGACCCTCGCGGTACCACTCACGACGGCCCATCTCGGCACCGCCGAGACGACCGGAGCACTGGATACGGATGCCCTTAGCGCCGGCCTTGCGGGCGGACTGGACAGCCTTGCGCATAGCGCGACGGAAGGCAACGCGGCCCTCGAGCTGCTCGGCGATAGACTGAGCAACGAGGTTGGCGTCGAGCTCGGGGCGCTTGATCTCGACAACGTCGACGGAGAGCTGGCCCTTGGAGACGCCAGCGACCTTCTCGAGCTCGGTGCGGAGGGTATCGATTTCGGCACCCTTCTTACCGATGACAACGCCGGGGCGAGCGGTGAGGATGATGACCTTCACCTTGTCGCCAGCGCGCTCGATCTCGACGCGGGAAACAGCTGCGCGGGAAAGACGCTTCTCGAGGTACTTGCGGATCTCGAGATCGTTACCGAGGGTCTTAGCGTAATCCTTCTCTGCGAACCAGCGGGAGCGCCAGTTCTCGGTGATGCCAAGACGGAAGCCGGTGGGGTAGACTTTCTGACCCATACAGCTTTACGCCTCCTTTCGAGGAGCAACGACGACGGTGATGTGGGAAGTACGCTTCAGAATGCGAGAAGCGGAACCCTTGGCGCGGGGACGGATGCGCTTAAGCGTCGGACCCTCGTCAACATAGGCAGCGGCGACAACCAGGTTGTCGGCACGCAGACCGTTGTTGTTCTCGGCGTTCGCAACGGCGGAACGGAGAACCTTCTCGACATCCACGGCGACGGCGCGGTCGCAGAAGTGGAGGATGTCGAAGGCCTGAGCGACAGGCTTGCGGCGGATCAGATCGACCACCAGGCGGGCCTTGCTGGGGGAAACACGCACGTACTTAGCGACGGCGCGAACCTCGGTGGCCTCAGTTTCAATAGACTTAGTTGCCATTTACGGTTAACCCCCTATTTGGCCTTGTGGCCACGGAACGTACGAGTCGGCGCGAACTCGCCGAGCTTGTGACCAACCATGGACTCGGTAACATACACGGGCACATGCTTGCGGCCGTCGTGGACGGCGATGGTGTGACCAACCATCTCGGGGAAGATGGTGGACGCGCGGGACCAGGTCTTCACGACGTCCTTCTTGCCAGCCTCGTTCATCGCGGTGATACGCGAGAGAAGGCGAGTCTCCACGAACGGGCCCTTTTTGAGACTTCTGCTCATAAGTGCTTTCTCCTAAAACTCGGTATCCGAAATTACTTCTTACGGCGACGAATGATGTGCTGGTTCGAGACCTTCTTCTTCTTGCGCGTACGAAGGCCCTTCGTCGGCTTACCCCAGGGGGTAACAGAGGGACGACCAGAGGTGTGGTTCTTGCCCTCGCCACCGCCGTGCGGGTGGTCGACAGGGTTCATGACGGTACCGCGGACGGTCGGGCGCACGTTCATGTGACGCTTACGGCCGGCCTTGCCGATGACGATGTTGGCGTGATCGGCGTTGCCGACCTCACCGACGGTGGCGCGGCAGGTAACGAGGATGCGGCGCATCTCGGAGGAAGGCATACGGACGATAGCGTACTTGCCCTCCTTACCCATCAGCTGGCAGGAATTACCGGCGGAACGGGCGATAGCAGCGCCCTTGCCCGGCTGGAACTCGACGGCGTGGATGAGCGTACCGACGGGGATGTCGGCGAGGGGCAGAGCGTTGCCCGGCTTGATGTCGGCGTCAGAACCGGACATGATGGTCTGACCGACCTCGAGGCCCTTGGGGGCCAGGATGTAGCGCTTCTCACCGTCAGCGTAGTGCAGCAGAGCGATGCGAGCGGAACGGTTCGGATCGTACTCGATCGTGGCAACCTTGGCGGGCACGCCGTCCTTGTTGCGCTTGAAGTCGATCACGCGGTAACGACGCTTCACGCCGCCGCCCTGGTGGCGGGTGGTGATGCGGCCGTTGTTGTTACGACCGGCCTTCTTGGGCAGGGGCTCGAGAAGAGACTTCTCGGGCTTGGTGCAGGTGATCTCGGAGAAATCGGAGATCGTCTGCCAACGCCTACCAGCGGAGGTCGGCTTAAGGTGCTTTACAGCCATTACAATCCCTTTCAATAGGAATCCGTTAGCCATCGCAGACAGGGATTCGAGGTTCTGCCTCGGGTGCGATGACACCGGACGTATACACGGTTCCGGGCGTGTCCATTTTATACGCCCGAAACCTTGAGCTCTCGCCTCCCCTATTTGGGAGGCATGAGCTCACTCAACAGCAGCGAGTCTTAGGCCTGGTTGCCAAAGACCTCGATGGTGTCGCCCTCGGCCAGCGTGACGATGGCCTTCTTCCAAGAACGGGTCTTGCCGGCGACATAGCGCACGCGCTTGGTCTTGGGCTTGACCGTCAGGGTGTTCACGCGAACGACCTTGACGCCGAAGATCTCCTCGACAGCGTCCTTGATCTGATACTTGTTAGCATCCTTGGCGACCTCGAACGTGTACTTGTTCAGCTCCATGCCGGAGAAGGAACGCTCGGACACGATCGGACGGATGATGATCTCGTGGGCGGTCATTTATGCAAGCACCTCCCCGAAGTGAGCGGCGATGTCGGCGGGCATCAGCACAGCGTTGTTGTTGACGAGATCGTAGGTGTTGGCCTCGTCGGCAGTGATGATGAACGTCTTGGGAATGTTGCGGAACGACAGGTAGGCGTTGACGTCCTCATCGCGAACGATGATGGTCAGACGCTTGCCCTCAAGGCCGAGAGCCTTGAGCATGGCGACGGCAGCCTTGGTGGAAGGCTTCTCGAAGCCGTAGTCGTCGACGAGCACGAGCTCGCCATCGGCCAGCTTGGCGGACAGCGCGGAGCGCATAGCCAGCTTGACCTCCTTGTTGTTCATACGCTTAGCGTAGGAACGGGGCTTGGGGGCGAAGACAACGCCACCGTGACGCCACTGGGCAGCACGGATGGAACCCTGGCGGGCACGGCCGGTGCCCTTCTGACGCCAAGGCTTCTTGCCGCCACCGGAAACCTCAGAGCGACCCTTAGCAGACTGGGTGCCCTGACGCCAAGAGGCCATCTGGCACTTGACGATGTGGTGCATAACGTGGATGTTCGGCTCGATGCCGTACACCTCAGCGGCGAGCTCGGCCTCGGCGACCTTCTTGCCCTCGCTGTTCTTTACTTCAAACTTTGCCATTTAAGTGTTCTCCTTGGTATGACGCTGGGCTAAATGGGCTGGGCCCTTAGGCCATACGGATGGCGACGAGACCATTCTTGGCACCCGGGACAGCGCCCTTGACCAAGATGAGGTTCTGCTCGGCATCGATGCGGACAACGGAAAGGTTCTTGACGGTAACGCGCTCGTTACCCATGTGACCGGCCATCTTGACGCCCTTGAGGACGCGCGCAGGATAGGCGCACTGACCGATAGAACCGGGGTGACGCTGGAAGTGAGAACCATGCGTCATAGGACCGCGGCGCTGACCCCAGCGCTTGATGCGACCCTGGAAGCCCTTACCCTTGGAGGTACCGATGACGTCGACCTTCTCGACATCAGCGAAATCAGCGACGGTGACGACCTCGCCGACCTTGTGCTCCTCGCCGTTCTCGACGCGGACCTCACGAAGGAAGCGGACAGGCTCGACGCCAGCCTTGGCGAAGTGACCAGCCATGGGCTTGTTCACGTTCTTGGCCTTGATGTCGCCGAAACCGATCTGGACGGCGTCATAGCCGTCGGTTGCCTGAGTTTTAACCTGCGAGACAGCGCAGGGGCCAGCCTGGATGACCGTGACGGGAACGACGTTATCGTCCTCGTCCCAAACCTGGGTCATGCCAATCTTGCGGCCGAGAATCATGCTGATCAAGATATGATCCCAACTCTCGCGTGGTCTTGGGACAATGCGTACACCACCGAGCGTACGCCCCTAGAGGACCACTACTTACACGACGTGCTCCCCAGCCTTGTATTTCGCCCGGACTACCTGACAACCCTATTAAGCAGGCATTTTGTCCAGCCAGAATACTCCCCTGGTTACACACAGCTGTTTAGTATACACGGCTGCGGGCGTATCCATCGAGATTCATATTTCACTCACATTGTTTACGCAGGTAAAGTGCGTGGCACGTTCCCAGTGTGCGGCGGAGGGGGCGGGCCTGAGACATATTAAGGTTGCTGCTCTACAGTCCTGCTCACGACGGAGAGCACATTAAGTGCTCTCCTGTTCGTGCGGAACTCGCGACAACCTTAATATGTCTCAGGCCCGCCCCCTCCGCCGCACACTGGGAACGCCACGTTGATGTCTGCTTAACTCTGCTCGTTCAGGCTAATGACTTTGTTGGGGGTCCACAATTTGCTGCAAGGTGAACTTGCATTGGGGCGCATCGTCCTCTTCTCGCGCATCATCAAAATCGAAAATCATGATGGCGCAGTTGGGGAGTTTTGCTGGGAGCTCGAAGCCTTCTGGGGCTGCAGCCTTGATGAATTGGCGGCTAGCGCTGCCGTGGCTTACTGCTAGAAGGGTTCCGATACCATCGATGCCCATGAGATTGGTGAGGGTGTCTACCATGCGCTCTTGCAGGGCATGACTTCCTTCTCCTCCAAAGGGGACCAAGTCCTCGCCTGGATCCCAGACGTCGGTGGGCAGGGCGTCGTGGGGGCCTTCTTCGAAGGTGCCGTAGCTGCGCTCAATGATGCCTTCGCAGGGCTCGACTTCTGCATCAAGGCCGAGGAGTTCGGTTGCGACGAGACTTGCCGTGTCCATGGCTCGGCCTAGGGGCGAAGAGACTACTTTGTCGGGGACAACGTCGTGGTCCTTGAGCCATGCGGCTGCCATTCCCGCTTGTTTGCGGCCCAGGTCGGTCAACGGAGAATCGCAGCGGCCCTGGACCAGCTTTTTGACGTTGAACTCCGTCTGACCGTGGCGGAGTAGATACAGCTTCTTCATGCTCTCCCCTTCTGCATAACCTGCTTTGCCGGCACAGCCTTACTCGTGGGTATGCCCTACGTAGTCTTCGTCGATCGTAATCTTGGCAATCGACTTGGGATATTCCGATTCGACCCGTTGTGCCAGCGCGTGCTTTACGTCTTCGGCACTCATCTGCAGATCCGAGGGACGCACGCAGTCAAAGATCACGTTGGTGTGCGTAGGACCCGGCACACAGCGTAGGTCATGAATCGAAAGGCGGCTATCGATCTCTTGAGCCATAGCGTTGATGCGCAAGCGCATGCTCGCCACCTTGGGATCGTCGGTCACGATGGGGTCGTAATGGAGCGTGACAATCATGCCGTCTTCGTCCCTAAACGACTGCTCGATGTTATCGAGCGTGTCGTGACTTTCTAGCGGGCTGGCCTCGGCTGCCATCTCGGCGTGTGCGCTTGCGAACTTCCTGCCCGGGCCGTAGTCGTGAACCATCAGATCGTGAACGCCCAAAACGCCGGGGTAGCTCATGATCTTGTCTCGAATATGCTTGACCAGCTTAGGATCGGGCGTCTGGCCCAAAAGCGGGCTCACCGTATCCTGGATGAGTTCAAAGCCGCTCCAGCCAATATAGGCACCAACGGCAAGGCCGACCCAAGCGTCAAGGTTGATGCCCGTCACCTGCGAAACAATTGCGCACGCCAGTACGGCGCCCGTGGCAAGAACATCGTTCTTGGAATCCTGCGCGGTCGCACGCAGCGTCTCGGACTCAATGCGATCGCCGAGCTTTTGGTTGAGGGCCGCCATCCAGAGCTTTACGATAATCGAAAGCACGAGAACTGCCACCAGGGCAAGCGAGAACTCGACAGGTTCGGGGTGGATGACGCGCTCGACCGAGGACTTCACCAGCTCAACGCCAATCAGCAGCACGAGTGCCGCCACGACCAGACCCGAGAGATACTCGTAGCGACCGTGGCCGTAAGGATGCTCGGGGTCGGCCGGCTTGCTCGCCAGCTTAAAGCCCAGCACGCTCACGATATTCGAGCTGGCATCGGACAGGTTGTTCATAGCATCCGCCACAATCGAAACCGATCCCGAAACCACACCAATGGCACCCTTTGCAGCACAAAGCGCCACATTGGCGACAATACACACCATGCCCGCTAACGTGCCCACACGTGCACGATCGCCCTGCGCGCGCTTAACAATCCACTCGACCATCTGCATCCGCCCCCACGGTACTACTTATATATCTATTGCTTGACCGGATTGTAGTGTAGCCACTTTGTCCCCCAGATACAAAAAGGCCGCAGCCCACACGGGCCGCGGCCTTGGAACACGACAAAGGGATCGTCCTTTTGTCGCACAGGTTTATGCGCTTACTTCAGCAGCGCTCGCCACTGTTTCGGGCGAATCGGCTCCGTCCCCCGTCGCCTGCCCCTTCGCCGGCACCACGCCAAAGCAGTAGCTCAGCGCCGCAGACACCGCAAATGCCGTGCCGCCGGCAACGCAGCACCACAGCAGGTTCGAGATGCCGCCCGTGGCAAAGCCAATGACCATGAGGACATTCGTCATGCCGATGGTATAGGCCGTAACGTGGCCCACGGCCGCAACAAGGCCTCCGACGGCACCACCAATGGCCATGCACGTCAGGCACCTGCCGTATTTAAAGCCGCAACCGTACAGCGCCGGCTCGCTTACGCCGCCAAGCACGCCCGAGATTGAATAGCCCAGCATGAGCGCCTTCTCGTCCTTATCCGCAACGCGGAGCGACGCGCCAAAGGGCATGCCCCAAACGGCGAACGTTGCCATCGTCGCGGCGATCAGGATGCACGAATCCGTTCCCACACTCATAAACTGCGCATAGGCGAGCGATAGGACAACGTTGCTGACACCCGCGATCTTAAGGAACTCCCAGCCCGCGGCAAGCCCCATGAGCGTGAGCAGCGATACGATGCCACCGGAATTGCCAAGCATAAACATAAGCTGGCCCAACAGCATGCCCAGATAGCTGCCCGCCGGCGCCGTAATACACAGCGAAACCGGAACCATAACGAGCATGGTCGCAAACGGAACGAACGAAAACGCCACGGCCTTAGGGATAACGCGCCGAAAGAAACACTCCACTCGCCAAAGCACGGGTACCGAGATGAGAACCGGAATAACAGTCGTCGTGTAATCGTTGACCGGCGCGGGAAGCAGGCCATACACGGAAGTCATCGATGCCCCCATCGTCGATGCGGCATCGACGAGCTTAAGCAGATCGGGCGCAATCAATACGCCGCCCAGCATCATACCCAGCTGCTCCGAGCAACCGAGCTGGCGGGCGGCCGCCCACCCAAGATAAATGGGCAAAAAGTAGTAGCCGGCGTTATAGAGCCAACTGTAGAACAGGCGATAGATTTCGGAATCGGCAGACCATAGGCCCAGCATGCCTTCGCCCATAATGACGGCGACGGTGCGGAACAACGCCGCGCAGACAATAAACGGCAGCGCCGACATCATGCTTTTGGACAGATAGTCCACCACGGCCATGGCGTTTGATGAGACCGTCGTTGTAAACGAGGTGTTAGAAACTTGTGACACAGGAACCCTTTCCCAATGTGACATGCGGACTGTCCCTTTGTCACATCGTGCGGTACTGACCGATTGCGCGGTACTTTTCGTAGCGGAGGTTTATGAGGGTCGCGTCATCGAGCCGCCCAAGCGTATCGAAGGCATCAAATGCCGAGGACATGACGGCGCCGGCGATCTCCTCATGCGACAGGCCCCTATCGTCGACAATGCTGTCGATGATGCCGAGCGCCAACAGATCGGGGGCCGTGAGTTTCAGCGCCTCGGCGGCCTCATTCGCGCGCTCGGTATCCTTCCACAGGATCGACGCACAGGCCTCGGGGCTCACGACCGAATAGGCCGAGCTCGAGAGCATCAGGATGCGGTCGGCCACGGACAGCGCCAGCGCGCCACCAGAGCCGCCTTCACCCGTCACCACCGAGACAATCGGTGTCTTAAGGCCGCTCATCTCCATGAGATTCTGGGCAATCGCCTCGCCCTGGCCGCGCTCCTCGGCACCGATACCGCAAAACGCGCCCGAAGTATCGACCAGGCACAGAACCGGTCGACCAAACTTTTCGGCCTGGCGCATAAGGCGACGCGCTTTGCGGTAGCCCTCGGGATGCGCCATGCCAAAGTTGCGGCGCATACGCTCTTTGGTCGTGGTGCCGCGCTCAATGGCGATGACCGTTACGGGGCGTCCATCTTTCCAGCCAATGCCAGCCACCACAGCGGCGTCGTCGCCAAAGTAACGGTCGCCGTGCAGCTCCACAAATCCATCCAGGCCCAGCGAGATCATCTCACCCGCCGTGGCGCGATCTGCCGAGCGGGTCTGCTTGACAATCTCGAGCGCGGTTTTTGGTGCGGGCGAGCGCTTAAACAAGTGTCCCAGCTTTTTGCCGCGGCGACCCGTATGCACGATTTCATGCGGTGCCCCCAGGCCGGGCGCGCGCCCTTCATGCAGCGCCAGCAGCTCGCCTACCGTGAGCGCAATCTCGCCACGCGGAACAACGGCATCGCAAAAGCCGTGCTCCAGCAAAAACTCGGAGCGCTGGAATCCCTTGGGCAGGCGCTTGTGCATGTTCTGCTCGATCACGCGCGGGCCGGCAAATGCCGTCAGGGCATCGGGCTCGGCCAGGATAATGTCGCCCTCCATGGCAAAGCTCGCGGTTACGCCTCCGGTCGTGGGGTCGGTGAGCACCGTGATATACAGGCCGCCCGCCTCGCTGTGGCGCCTAACCGCCGCAGAAATCTTGGCCATCTGCATAAGCGAGGTCACGCCCTCTTGCATGCGCGCACCGCCCGAAACGGTAAAGCCGACAACTGGCAATCCCAGCTCGGTCGCACGCTCAAATGCGCGACAGATCTTCTCGCCCACCACAGAACCCATCGAGCCCATCATAAAGTTAGCGTCCATAAAGAAGAGCGCGGTATCGCAACCGCAGATTTTGCCCCTGCCGCACACAACGGCATCGCGCTCGCCCGAACGCTCGCTCACGCCCTTGAGCTTATCGGCATAGCCGGGAAACGAGAGGAAGTCCTCCGACGCCAGATTGGCATCCCATTCCTCAAACGTGCCCTCGTCGACCGTCATGCGCATGCGCGCGCGACCGCTCACGCGAAAGTGTTTGCCGCAACGAGGGCAGACCTCGAGGTTGTCGTGTAGGCGTGCCTCATCGATCACACGGCGGCACTCCGGGCACTTGATAAACACGTGGCGCGCGGGAAACTCGGCGCACGACTCGGTTATCGGCCCCTCAAGGACATTGACCGTCTTCGCTTTTCTATTCATCAGCATAGAGATGCCCCATCAGATCGGTGTGATACATGCCCGACAAGAACTCGTCGTTTGCCAGCACGTCGAGCTGAAGCTCGCTGTTTTCGCTCACGCCCTCAATCACGAGCTCGCCCAGGGCCGAGCGCATCTTGCGAATGGCGCCGTCACGCGTGGGCGCACACACGATGAGCTTGCCGAGCATGGAGTCGTAGTACGGCGGAACTGTCGCACCGGTGAACATGGCCGAATCCCAGCGCACGCGCGGACCACCCGGTACACGCAACGCGGTGACCGTTCCGCATGACGGCAGAAAGTCCGGCGTCTCGGCATTGATGCGGCACTCCATGGCATGGTTGCGGACCGGCATGTCCTCCTGCTCAAAGGGCAAAGGCTGGCCGGCCGCCACGCGCAGCTGCCACTTGACCAAGTCGGTATCGGTCACAAACTCCGTAACTGGATGCTCCACCTGCAAGCGCGTGTTCATTTCCATAAAGTAGAAATTGCCGTCGTCCGAATACAGGAACTCGATGGTACCGGCTCCTTCGTAGCCGACGGCACGAGCCAGGTCACGCGCCGCCTTGTGCATACGGGCACGAATGTCGTCGTGTCCGTCGAGGCACGGTGCGGGGCTCTCCTCGATCAGCTTTTGGTTGCGGCGCTGCACCGAGCACTCGCGCTCGCCGAGCGAAAACACATGGCCCTGCTTATCGGCCATAATCTGCACTTCGACGTGGTGCGCCGGCGCGACGAACTTCTCCATGTAGCACTCGCCGTCGCCAAAAACGGCCTCACCCTCGGCACGTGCTTCAATAAAGGCCTTTGCCGCGTCTTCCACGCGCTCGACCTTGCGAATGCCGCGACCGCCGCCACCTGCACGCGCCTTAATAAGCACGGGGCAGCCAATGCGCTCGGCCTCGGCCGTCGCCTCCTCGGGGCTTTTGAGCAAATCGCAGCCCGGCACGATGGGCACGCCCGCCGCGGCAGCCGTTCGACGTGCGGCATCCTTGTCGCCCATGCTGTCGATCACCTCGGCCGAAGGACCGACAAACGCCAGGCCATACTTGTCGCAGTCGCGCACGAAGCTCGCCTTCTCGGAAAAGAAACCGTAGCCAGGATGGATTGCCTTTGCCCCCGACTTCACGGCACAGGTGAGCACAGCATCGTCGTTGAGGTAGCTCTCGGCAAGACGCGGGCCGCCGATGCAATACGCCTCGTCGGCAAGCTGCACGTGCAGCGCGTCCGCATCGGCCGTGGAATAAACGGCGACGGTCTTGATGCCCATATCGCGGCACGCGCGGATAACACGGACCGCGACCTCGCCGCGGTTGGCGATGAGCACTTTGTCGAACATGAAGCCTTCCTTAACTTTCGTGCATGAGTGCAAAGGACATATCGGCGCGGCAGCAAACCTCACCGTTGACGCTCGCAGTACCCGTCGCAAAGCGGAACGGCCCGCGCGCACGCGTGATGGAGCACACCAGATCCACCGTGTCGCCCGGGCGCACCGGACGCTTAAAGCGCACCTTGTCCAGACTCGTGTAGAACGGCGTCGCGCCGCGCGCCTCCTCATCGCCCATCAGCAGCACGCAGCAGTTCTGGGCGAGCATCTCGCACTGGATCACGCCGGGGACGACCGGGTTTCCCGGAAAATGCCCCTGCAAAAAGTACTCGTCGCCCGTAATCGTGATCTTGCCGTGGGCCTCGTCGCCCACTAGCTCGGCTTCGTCGAGCAAAAGCATCGGCTCGCGATGCGGCAACAGCTTCTTGAGCTCTTCTTTGTTCATGGATATCACCTATCCGATCCTCATGAGGCAGCTGCCAAACTCCACGAGGTCGCCGTCGGCCACGCAGATCTCGAGTACCTCGCCATCCGCCTCTGCCGTCACCTCGTTGAGAACCTTCATGGCCTCGATGATGCAGAGGGTCTCACCGGCCTTGACCTTGGAGCCCACGTGCACAAACGGCTCGTCGCCCGGCGCCGGGGCAGCATAGAAAACGCCGACCATGGGAGCGGTCACCTCGGTGCCCTTGGGCTCCGGTGCGGCGGCAGGCGCCTGCGCGGCGGGCTCCGGTGCGGCGGCAGGCATGGCGACAGGAGCCACCGCCGGAGCAGTCACGGCACCCGGCATAGGCATGGGCACGGCAACAGGCTGCGCGGCGCTCGCGCGCTCGAGTTCGACCGCGGTGCCATCGGGCTCCTCAACGCGTACGCGCGTGAGGCCGCGGTCCTCCATAACATCGGCTATCTCGGCAAGTCTTTTGGAATCCATGCTCTAGCTCCTCGTATATCTACGCAGCGCGATGGCGGCGTTGTGCCCGCCAAAGCCCAGGTTGGTCGAAAGCGCCCAGGTAAGGTCGGCGCGAACCGCGCGATTGGGCGTGTAGTCAAGATCGCAGGCGGGATCGGGTGTGTGGTAGTTAATGGTCGGCGGCACCACGCCCTGCTCGAGCGCCATGGCGCAGGCCATGACCTCGATGGCACCCGTGGCACCGATCATGTGGCCGGTCATCGACTTAGTCGACGAGACATGCGCGGCGCGCGCCGCGTCCTCGCCGAGCGCACGCTTAATGCCCGCCGTCTCGGACGAATCGTTGAGCTTGGTCGATGTGCCGTGGGCATTGATATAGAGACCCTCGGAAGGCTTGACGTCGCCCTCGGCCACCGCCAGCGATATCGCGCGGGCAATGCCGGCAGCCTCGGGATCGGGGCTCGTGATGTGATAGGCATCATCGGTGTTGCCGTAGCCCACGACCTCGGCATAAATGTGCGCACCGCGCGCCTGCGCATGTTCCATGCTCTCGAGCACGAGCACGCAGGCGCCCTCGCCCATCACAAAGCCGTCGCGGTCTGCATCGAACGGGCGGCAGGCCGTCGCGGGATCGGGGTTGGTGGTCAATGCGCGGCAGGACGTAAAGCCTGCAACAGCATCGGGGATAATGGCCGCCTCGGCACCGCCCGCGAGGATCGCGTCGGCATAGCCGTGCTTGATAGCACGGAACGCCTCGCCCACCGCATGGGCCGAGGTCGCGCACGCAGTCACGACTGGCAGGGTCGGTCCCTTTGCCTTGTGACGGATTGCGATATTGCCCGATGCCATGTTGGGGATCATCATCGCGATCATGTAAGGCGATGCGCGGCGGGGCCCACGGTCGGCAATCGTATGGACGTTGTCGACGAGCGTCTGCATGCCGCCCACGCCCGACCCCACGTAAACGCCCAGGCGCTCGCGATCGATGGCGCCTTCGGCATCAAAGCCCGCATCGTGCATGGCCTCGTCCGAAGCCACCAGCGCAAACTGAACGCAGGGATCGAGATGCTTGGCGTCACGCTTGCCAAAGTACTCGTTGCCGTCAAAGCCCTTGACTTCGGCCGCCACCTTGACGGTAAACGCATCGGTATCGAAGTGCGTGATCGGGCCGATGCCACAGGTCCCGGCGCACATGGCCGCCCAGGTGGCAAGCGCGGTGTTGCCGAGCGGCGATACGGCACCGATGCCGGTGATTGCAACTCTCTGTTCCATCATGGTCTCCTCATCCAAGCCGTTCTTCGGCCCTGGTTTCTACATCGCCATTCCGCCGTCGACGCGCACGACCTCGCCCGTAATGTAGGCAGCCGCATCACTCGCTAAAAAGCGCACCACGCCGGCCACTTCCTCGGGGCGTGCCATGCGCTTAAGGGGAATCTGTTCCTCGGTTGCCGTACGCACCTTCTCCGAGAGCTTTGCCGTCATATCTGTCTCGACAAACCCGGGGGCGACCGCGTTCGCTCGTACGCCACGAGGCGCAAGCTCGCGCGCCACCGCCTTGGTAAGCCCTATCACGCCCGCCTTGGAAGCAGCGTAGTTGGCTTGCCCGGCATTGCCCATCAGGCCCACGACCGAGCTCATGTTGACGACGCAACCGCCGCGCTGGCGCATAAAGGTCTTGGTGAACGCGCGCGTCATATTGAATGTTCCCTTGAGATTGACATCGAGCACGCGATCGAATGCGTCATCGCCCATGCGCATGAGCAGGCCATCGCGGGTGATGCCGGCATTGTTGACGAGCGCCCAAATGGAACCAAAGTCGTTGAGGACCGCTTCCACACACGCGTTGACGGCAGCGGGATCGGCCACGTCGCATTGATATGCGCGTGCCGTGGCGCCAACCGCCTCACAGGCTTCGCACGTCTCGCGCGCCGCATCGACGCTGCCGGCATAGACGACGGCGATATCAAAGCCGTCCTCCGCCAGACCGACAGCGCAGGCGCGGCCGATACCCCGCGAGCCGCCCGTGACCAGTGCCACGCGACGTGAGTCGTTGCGCTCGAGCGCGCCGTTGTTCAAGTTGCCCATGTCATTCCTTTCGGGTTACAGCCCTGTGGACTATGCGAGCTCGTCGGCAATAGCTGCGACCTGCTCGGCCGTTTCGCACGAATACACGCGAACGTCGCTCAGCGTACGCTTGGCCAGGCCCGACAGCGTTTTGCCAGGGCCGACCTCAATAAACGTGTCGATGCCCTGATTCTGCAGAGCATGCAGCGTGTCGACCCAACGAACGGCATGACTCACCTGATTGGCCAAGACATCCGATGCCGCTCGCGGGTCCGCCGGATAGGGCGCCGCCGTCATGTTTGCCATGACCGGAATCAGCAGCGGTGACGGCGCGTGGCCGGCTTGGATATACGTCGCCAGCCCCTCAGTCGCCTCGGCCATATAGGGGCTATGAAATGCGCCCGACACCGCGACTTTCATAGCGCGGCCGCCAGCCTCTTTTACTAGGACGTCGAGCTCCTGCAGCGCCTCGGGCGGTCCGGCAACAACCGTCTGCTGCGGACTGTTGTAGTTGACCGGCCAGCAGTCCTCGCCGGCCTGTTTTGCCAGGTTCTCGACTTGCGCCGCATCGAGCTTGATGACGGCGCGCATGCCGCCCGGATGGCGCTCGGCAGCCGCGGCCATCAGCGCCGCGCGCTCGCACACGAGCTCAAAGCCCGCTCGCGTATCGAACGCCCCCGCAAAGGTGAGCGCGGCGACCTCGCCAAGCGAAAAACCCGCACAGGCGGCAGGTACCACGCCGCGCTCACGCAGGGCGGCAGCCGCTGCCAGATCGTGAACGAACACGCACGGCTGCGTGTTCTCGGTCTGCGAGAGCTCCTCCTTGGAGGCGCTTCGGCACTGCTCACTGGTCCCCGGGCGCACCTCGTCGGCAATGGCGAACACCTCGGCGGCCGCCGGCGATGCCTCGATCAGGTCGACGCCCATCGCGGGGTGCTGGGCGCCCTGGCCGGCAAACAGAAACGCTACGCCACCCATGCGCACGCACCCTTCAGGACGTGCTCGGCGCCATCGACCAGGTCGTCAACGATTTCACGTGCGCTTTGGCGCTCGTTGACCATGCCGGCAATCTGTCCACACAAAAACGAGCCCTCTTCGTAATTGCCGTCCTTGGCGGCCTTGCGAAGGGCGCCCGTGCCCATGGCCCCGAGCTCCTCGACGCTTACGCCCGCCGCCTCGCTCTTGGCGTAGGCGTTGGTGAAGGGGCTCTTGAGGGCACGCACCGGGTGTCCCGTCGAGCGGCCGGTCGCACGCGTCGAGGTGTCGTTGGCCTTCAGGACCATCTCCTTGTACTGCTCCGATACGGTGCACTCATCTGCGATCAGAAAGCGCGTACCCACCTGCACGCCGGCGGCGCCCAGCATAAAGGCGGCCGCCACGCCGCGGCCATCAGCGATACCGCCAGCCGCAACCACGGGAATATCGACCGCATCGACAACCTGCGGCACCAGTGCCATCGTCGAGGTCTCGCCAATATGGCCGCCTGATTCGGTACCCTCGGCAACCACGGCAGTGGCTCCACGACGCGCCACGAGGCGCGCCAGCGCCACCGAGGCAACGACCGGGATGACCTTGATGCCCGCCTCGTTCCACGCCTTCATGTACTTGGTGGGATTGCCGGCACCCGTCACGACGACCGGCACCCGCTCGTCAATCACGACCCGCGCGACCTCGTCGGCAAACGGGCTCATGAGCATGACGTTGACGCCAAAGGGCTTATCCGTCCTGGCGCGCAGCTCATGAATCTGGTCGCGCAGCCAGTTGGCGTCGGCGTTCATGGCCGCGATAATCCCTAAGCCGCCCGCCTCGGACACTGCCGACGCCAGCGAGGCGTCGGCGATCCAGGCCATACCGCCCTGGAACACGGGCTTTTCGATGCCGAGCAGATCGCAGAGAGGAGTCTTGAGCATCTCTACTTCTCCAATGCCGCCTCGACCGTATCGGCGAACTCGCCGACCGTCTTGGGGTTCTCCTCGGTATCGAGCTGGATGCCAAACTCGTCCTCAACGGCGACGAGGATCTCGACGGTGCCCAGACTGTCGAGACCAATCTCCTCGAGCGTGGACTCGGGCTTCATCTCGACGTCGTCAAGACCGGCGGTCTCGCGGATAACATCGCAAACGCGCTCGAAGGTCTTCTGATCTGCCATGGTAGTTCTCCTTTGTTTGTGCCCTAGGGGCGTTTTTATTTCCTATGTGCGACTACTTCCAACGAAGTAGATAGCCACCTATATCCAGACCGGCGCCAAATCCAACGAGGGTGATGGTGTCGCCCGTGTGAAGTGCACCGGCGTTTGCCAGCCGGTCGAGGGCAAGCGGAATGCATGCGCTCGAAATGTTGCCGGTCTCGCGCAGCGTTCGAACCACGCGCTTGTCTGGCACACCGAGGCGCTTGACCGCCTGACTCAGGATTCGTTCGTTAGCCTGATGGAATACAAAATGGTCGATGTCCTCGACCGAAATGCCCGCATCGCTCGCAAGCTTATGGACCGTGTCGCAAATCGCGTTGACGCCGAACTTGAACACGCGGCGGCCATTCATGGACAGCACGCTCTCGCTATCTGCGGAGGCCTTAAACGGCGAGGTGCCGACCAGACCGGGAACGCACAACGTCTCGACGTCGGGCGCCGTCGAAAGCTCAACGGCAAGGGGGCTGTCTCCCCCAGCCTCAATCACCGCGGCGCCTGCCCCATCGCCAAAGAGCACACAGGTGGCGCGGTCGGTCCAGTCGAGCGCGCGCGTCATCTGCTCGGCGGCAACGACAAGCACATGCTTGGCTCGTCCTCGAGCGATATAGCCCTCGGCAACATCGAGCGCAAATACGAAGCCGGCGCAGGCAGCCGAGACATCGAAGGCAGGGCACGTCGCGCCCAGTCGCTCAGCAACGGCACACGCCTCGGCGGGAACAAGGTGGTCACCCGTCGTCGTCGAGCAGACGATCAGATCCAACTGGCTCGCGTCGATTCCGGACACCTGAAGTGCCCGCTCGCTCGCCGCTACGGCAAGGTCGTCAAGTGACTCGGTGGTGCAGACGTGGCGACTCTTAATACCTGTGCGGGTAAAAATCCACTCATCCGAGGTATCGAGGAACTCGGGCAGCTCGTCATTGGAAACACTGCGCTTAGGAAGCGCCGAGCCTGTTCCAAGAATCGTGAAACCCATCACTAACCTCCTTTGAGTTGTTGACGTGTTTACATCGACCAAGAGAGGATAGCGCATTTCAGTCGTTGTTAACGTGTTAACATTAAATTGTCCAAATGCGACAAAGGCTTCACATTGTGTCTCTCTCGACACTATTGCGTTATTCACTTATTCATTAAGGAGGTAGCAGCCGTTATGGATGCCAAATTAACGATAGTCGACGTAACCGGATCGACCAACGATGACCTGCTCGAAGCAGGAAAACAGGGAGCGCCGCACGGCACAGGACTTGCCGCCCGGGCTCAGACAGCAGGACGCGGCCGGCGCGGCCACAAGTGGGATTCAACCGCCGGCAACCTATTGCTTTCGATTGTCCTGCGTCCATGCGTTAATCCTGCGAAGTACTCTGGTCTTGCTGCCGTCAGCGGCCTAGCGGTGCTCGAGGCGCTCGAAAAACAGGGTCTTGCAAACGAGATTGGCCTCAAATGGCCCAACGACCTGGTCGCGCGTGGACGCAAACTCGGCGGCATTCTGGTCGAGGCCGCACGCGATAACGAAGGCAAACCTTTCGCCGTCTGTGGCATTGGTGTCAATGTGAACTATGCGCCCCAAGAGGTGCCCGATGGCGGCCTGCCGGCAATCGGTCTCTCGGACCTTAACGAGAACGTTCCAACTGTCGACATGCTCCTCGATGAGGTCTATCACGCAGTTATAGACGCTATAGATGCCTGGGCAGAACGCCTCAACGCCATGGAAGAAAACACCGGACCGCTCGCGCCCGTCCACGGCGAATATGTCGCTCACCTCAATTGGATTGGAAAGCACGTTATCGCCCGCTCCCCTGCCGGTGACGAGCTGGCGCGAGGCATCTTTAAAACGGTCGATGGCTTTGGTCGTGCGTGCATCGAAACAAAAGACGGCTTGCGATCCTTCCATTTTGAGGAAGCGTCATTGCGCCCCTTGAGTGAGTAGGTCGCCACAGCCAGCCGCTCGGCAGCCTTACCCGGCGATCCAAACCCATCATGCAAAACAAAAGGGCCCCGCTACCGTAACGGCAGCGGGGCCCTTTAAGCTATGAGCGATATCGCTTAGAGCTTGATGTCGATGTCAACGCCAGCGGGGAGGTCGAGACGCATAAGCGAATCAACGGTGCCCGAGGTGGGGTCGAGGATGTCGATGAGGCGCTTGTGGGTGCGCATCTCGAACTGCTCACGGGAGTCCTTGTTCACGTGCGGCGAGCGGATAACCGTGTACAGGTTGCGCTCGGTGGGCAGGGGGACAGGACCGGAAACGCGAGCGCCGGTCTTCTGAGCGGTCTCGACGATGAGCTTCGCGGACTGATCGACGACCTCGTGATCATAGCCCTTGAGGCGAATGCGGATCTTCTGGGTAGCCAACTTAAACCTCCAAAGAGTGAGAGAGATGCTCTCGCGGATTACGTAACAGGGAGCTCGAACTTAGGCGTTCTTGCTCATGACCTCGTCCACGATGGACTTGGGCGCGGGCTCATAAGAGTCGAACTGCATCGTGTAGGATGCACGGCCCTGGGTCTGGGAGCGAAGGTCGGTAGCGTAACCGAACATCTCGCCCAGCGGCACCTTGGCACGGATGAGCTTGCTGTTCTTGCGATCCTCCATGCCCTCGATCTTGCCGCGGCGACCGGAGAGGTTGCCCATAACGTCGCCCATGTACTGCTCGGGGGTCTCGACCTCGACAGCCATGATCGGCTCGAGCAGCTGCGGGTCGGACTTCTTGAGGGCGTCCTTGATAGCCATGGAACCGGCGATCTTGAAGGCGGCCTCGGAGGAGTCGACCTCGTGGTAAGAACCGTCGAACAGGGTGACCTTAACGTCGAGGACCGGGAAGCCGGCGATAACACCGGTGTTCAGGGCCTCCTGGATGCCCTTGTCGATGGACGGGATGTACTCCTTAGGCACGACGCCGCCGACGATAGCGTTGACGAACTCGTAGCCGAAGCCCTCCTCCATCTTCTCGAGCTTGATGACGGCGTGGCCGTACTGACCGCGACCGCCGGACTGACGGACGAACTTGCCCTCAGCCTTCTCGACGTCGTGACCAGCGGTCTCGCGGTAGGCAACCTGGGGCTTACCGACGTTAGCGTCAACCTTGAACTCGCGGAGCAGACGGTCGACGATGATCTCGAGGTGCAGCTCGCCCATGCCGGCGATGATGGTCTGGCCGGTCTCGTGGTTGGTGGACACCTGGAAGGTCGGGTCCTCCTCGGCGAGCTTGGTCAGAGCCAGGGACATCTTGTCCTGCTCGGCCTTGGTCTTGGGCTCGATGGCAACGTCAATAACGGGCTTAGCGAACTCGATCTTCTCGAGGACGATCTCCTTGCCCTCGGCGCACAGGGTGTCACCGGTGGTGGAGTTCTTGAAGCCGACGCAAGCGACGATGTCGCCGGCGGCAGCGTCGTCACGGTCGATACGCTCGGCGGCGTTCATCTCGAGGATGCGGCCGAGGCGCTCGCGCTGACCGTTGGAAGCGTTGACAACGTAGGAGCCGGACTCGGCGCGGCCGGAGTAAACGCGGACGTAGGTGAGCTTACCGACGAACGGGTCGGTCATGATCTTGAAGACCAGGCCGGAGAAGGGCTCGTCGAAGGAAGGATGACGCTGAATCTCCTCGCCGGTGTCCGGATCGGTACCGGTGACGGCCTCGACGTCAAGCGGGCTGGGCAGGTAGTCGACGACAGCGTCGAGCAGCTCCTGAACGCCCTTGTTCTTGTAGGCGGAACCCACGAAGACGAGGTTGAGCTCGTTGGCCAGAACGCCCTTGCGCAGAGCAGCCTTGAGCTCCTCGACGGTGAAGTCCTCCTCCATGAGGATCTTCTCCATGAGCTCGTCGTCAAAGCTGGCAGCAGCGTCGAGGAGCTCCTCGCGCTTGGTGGCAGCGATGTCGGCAAACTCAGCCGGGATCTCGTCCATCGGCTCGGGGTAGGTCATGCCCTTCTCGTCGGCCTTGAAGTCCCATGCAGTCATGGTGACCAGGTCGATGACGCCCCAGAAGTTGTCCTCGGCGCCCATCGGGACCTGAGCGGCCACGGCGTTGGCGTCGAGACGATCCTTCATGGTCTCGATAGCGTTGAAGAAGTCAGCGCCCACGCGGTCATACTTGTTGATGAAGGCGATGCGGGGGACGTTGAAGGTAGAAGCCTGACGCCAAACGGTCTCAGACTGGGGCTGAACGCCGGCAACGGCGTCGAAGACGGCGACAGCGCCATCGAGGACGCGCAGGCAGCGCTCGACCTCGGCGGTGAAGTCAACGTGGCCCGGGGTGTCGATGATCTGGATGCGGTAGTCCTTACCGTCCTTGTTCCAGAAGCACGTGGTAGCAGCGGAGGTAATGGTTACGCCGCGCTCCTGCTCCTGAACCATCCAGTCCATGGTAGCAGCGCCCTCATGGACCTCACCGATCTTGTGGGTCTTACCGGTGTAGTAAAGAATACGCTCGGTCGTGGTGGTCTTACCGGCATCGATGTGGGCCATGATGCCGATGTTACGGGTATCGGAAAGCTTGTACTTAGGCTTAGCCATGTTAGTTCCTTACCTTAACTTACCAACGATAGTGAGAGAACGCGCGGTTGGCCTCGGCCATCTTGAAGACGTCCTCACGCTTCTTGACGGAAGCGCCCAGGCCGTTGGAGGCGTCGAGGATCTCGTTGGCGAGACGCTCGGCCATGGTCTTCTCCTTGCGAGCGCGGGAGAAGTTGACGATCCAGCGGATACCCAGAGCGGTGGAACGACGGGAGTTGACCTCCATCGGGACCTGATAGGTAGCGCCACCGACACGCTTGGGCTTAACCTCGAGCGTGGGCTTGACGTTGTCCATAGCCTTCTTGAAGGTAGCGAGAGCGTCGCCACCCTCGGACTTCTCGGCAACGATCTCGAAAGCGGTGTAAACGATGCGCTCAGCGGTGGCCTTCTTGCCGTCAAGAAGGACCTTGTTGATGAGCTGAGTCACCAGGCGGTTGTTGTAAACGGCGTCAGGCTGAACCTCACGACGATTAGCTGCTGCACGACGCGGCATGTGAAATCTCCTTAAGTGTCTACCGTGCGGCGCTCAAGACGGCACACGGCGAAAGTATCAAAACGTTATCTGGCTTATTTAGCCTTAGGGCGCTTAGCACCGTACTTGGAACGGGCCTGCATACGGTTCTGGACCGGAGCAGCGTCGTAGGCGCCACGGATGACGTGATAACGGACACCAGGGAGGTCACGGACACGACCGCCGCGGACGAGCACGATGGAGTGCTCCTGCAGGTTGTGGCCCTCACCCGGGATGTAAGCAGTAACTTCGATGCCGTTGACAAGGCGAACACGGGCAACCTTACGAAGAGCCGAGTTCGGCTTCTTGGGGCTCGTGGTGAAGACGCGGGTGCACACGCCGCGCTTCTGGGAGTTGTGCTGCAGAGCAGCGTTCTTGGACTTCTTGGGCACGGAACGACGGCCCTGGCGAACCAGCTGGTTAATAGTAGGCAAAGCGTACTCCTTCTCGAATGATTCCAGCTTTCTGTAAAGTGCAACGGCTTGAATCGAGGGGTCAGCATCCCCCTACGAAACACGCAGTTCGATAGGATACGTGGCGTTAGCTGTGCCGTCAACAGACCACGCCGCCGGGCGTATCCCAAAATTGGCACATTTCCGCAAAGCCTACACAAAAGGAATCCCCTCCTGTGCGCGGGGGCGGATCCCCGGCCCGGGCGGCACAGGGGTTAAGTTTGCTGCTCTACAGTCCTGGCTCGCACGGAGGCCACATTAAGTGGCCTCCGGCTCGTGCGGAACTCGCGACAAACTTAACCCCTGTGCCGCCCGGGCCGGGGATCCGACGTGCTCGTCGGGGCAACGTTCTCTACTAAAAAGGGGGCAAGTCTATACCTGCCAAAAAGGGACAGGTTTATTTTGGTCGGTTTTATCTGGGAAAACGCCGCTCTTCACGGTGATCCGCATCCATTTGCCACGTTCTTCCGAGAATCAGACAAATAGCGTTCAATCTAACCGTCCATATAACGCAAAATAGGCCGCTTTCCCTCTTGGGAAGCGGCCTAGACCTTACGAATAGACGATGGTAAAGGGTACTTTCGTTTCGGTCTCCCCCGTTGATGTGTACCTCGCGCCCTCGAGGGTTACCGAGACCACTTGATCGACATCAATCAACTTCGTTGGCACCCAAATGTTCTCTCCGCTATTGCGTGCCATCGAAACATAGAAATTGTACGCCCCTGCGTCGTCATCTTCGATAATCTGCTCCGATCCATCCTTGTAGCTGACGGTCAGTTTATGATCAACTGCTTCATAGCCCAGATCATCGATGTGCGTCTGGATGGAAAACGGGCTGATCTCGAGAGGCGAGTCGTCGGAGCGGAGCTCCTTTGTATCGACGTGCGCTCCGACGTTAAACTCTGGCGTCGATACCTCGATCACCTTCGCATCCTCACCTTTGCCCTCCGTCCAACTGATATTCCAGGTGACCGCATGTCGTAAATCTCGATCGCGATTCCAAGATGCAAAGTACATCGTGCCGTTAATGACCGTGTCGCTTGATGTGTCTTTATCAATGGTGCAGCGTGTATCAGCCCATTCCTCGCCGAAGTTCATGCTGGGTGTACTGACGCCCCCTTCTTCTTCACCATAGAGAACAAGTTCGCCAAGCTCTGCCGCCGGCTTGTAGTAGTTAACGCCATTCGGATTGGACAATGTAAACGTCACAGCACCGCAACCGTTCTCGTCGATTGCCATCTCATGAATGTCGAGCGTATAGCCGTTGCCCTCGACGGACAGATTGACCTTCTGGACTGCACCCTCCAGGCTTTGGGGCGCGATACCACCACCAAACTCTCTGGTGTAGGTATATTTCGTCCCCGACGAGCCGCCATTTGTCCAGGTAACGGACTCTCCGTTGCCATGGTTTCCCCAGGCAGAGGCAAAATAACTGGAATTGACAACAGCGTAGGCGACCCCTCCGGTCGCCAGCACTCCGGCAAGACATCCGATTACGGCAACATACAGAGGCTTCGCGTGACCCTTTCGGCGAAGCGGCTCGCCAGCAGCGGCATAAAGAACACGGTCAGCAAGATCGCTATCGGCTTGGACGGACTCGAAGGCCTGCTTGATCTGGTTGGATTTCACGGTCGCCCTCCTCTAGGATGAACTTGAGCTTCGATCTGCCGCGAGCTAAACGCGTTCGAACGGTCGCGGCTGGCACATGCAGTAACTCGGCAATTTCTGAAGTCGAGAAGCCCAGATAGTAATAGAGCACGATAGGAATACGGAATCGCTCCGGAAGTCGCATAACGTCTGACAGGACCGCCTTGGTCTCCTCCTGCGCCGTCGAAAGCGAATCGGCCAGATTCTCAATATCCTCCACGCGCCTCCACGGCTTTCGAAAGAGAGATTTACATTCATTGATCGTGACCCGGATAAGCCATCGACGAAGATGCTCCCAGTTTTCAAATTGCGCGTCGCTTTTGAGCAACTTAAGAAAGACGTCTTGAGCGACATCGTCGGCGTCAGCGCGATCACGCAGATACGTCAATGCGATCCGAAACACGACATCCCGGTGGTCTTCGACCGCCTGTCTAAAAGCTTGTTCTTCCATAATCACCTCCCGGTGACATTAATGGTTCTCGATGAGGCCCTCACCATAGATACGCTCTGGCCGGACGAAATGTTTCAAATTCAAGCAGGAAAAACCTACCAAAATATACCTGTCCCTTTTTTGGCAAGGGATCAACGGAACGCAACAGGTTGAGCATACGCAAGCGAGCGGCCCCCAGAGCGTACAAGGTGGCATGAAAAAGGCAGGGCATTGACCTTTTGGTCATGCCCTGCCTTTTGAATGACAGATTGTAGCTCTGGGGGCCGCGCAGCGACGGAGGTCGCCGCCGTTCGTTAGAACGGCGGAACTAGTTACTCCTCGTCGTTGTCCTTGGCCTCTTCGGCGTCGTCGGTGTCCACGAGCTGGTTGAGCAGCTCGTCGAGGGAAGCCATGTCCTCGTTGATCGCGCCGTTGGCGGGAGCCTTCTTGTCGTCGATCGGGGCGCCCAGGAGCTCCTCGTCGGCGTCGGCGTGATGCGTCGGCGTGGCGGAGGTGCCCAGCAGGATGTCGTCCGGACCGTCGGGGCTAAAGACCATCTGCAGCAGCTGCGAGAGGTCTTCCTCGTCGGCAACGTCGTCGTTGTTCTCGAGGATGTAGAGCAGGTCGTGGGCCTCCAGGCCGTCACGGAGCTCCTCGATCGCCTTGGCACCGATGCCATCGATGCGCAGCAGATCCTCCTCGGACTTGCCGACCAGGTCGCCGACCGTCTCGATGCCGACCTCGCTGAACTTGTTGGTCCAGCGCTGCGACACGCCCAGGTCGTCGAACAGGTACAGGCGAGCCTTCTCAGCAGAGATGGTGTGGCCGTTGCGGGTGAACGAACCGTCAGCACCGCCGAACTCGTCGTAGCCGGCCCAGTCGAGCTGCTGCGGAAGCTGCTCGTCCAGGTCCTTGAGCTCCACAGGAGCCCACTCGGGCAGCGACTTGGCGTTGGGCGAAGCCGGACCATCGATGTCCACGTAGCCGTCGGCCGTGCGATACGTCAGCTTGGCGTTGGCGTACGGCTTGAGGCCGGTACCAGCCGGGATCTTCTTACCGACGATGACGTTGGACTTAAGGTCGAGCAGGTGGTCGACCTTGCCCTCGATGGCAGCCTCGGTAAGGACACCAGCGGTACGGATGAACGAAGCGCTCGACAGCCAGGAGTCGATGTTGGACGCGACCTTGAGCGTACCCAGGATGACGGGCTCGGCCACGGGAGCCTGACCGCCCAGACGGGCAACGCGCTCGACCTCGTCGGCGAACTCGTAGCGGTCGACGTACTGACCAAGCAGGTACTTGGAGTCGCCGGGGTTGGTGATCTGAACGCGACGCAGCATCTGACGTGCGAGCACCTCGATGTGCTTGTCGTTCAGGTCGACGCCCTGGCTGGTGTAGACGTCCTTAACGCTCTCGACGAAGGTGTGCATCGTCGACTCGATGTCGGTCAGCTTGCGCAGGTTGCGGAAGTTGACGAAGCCCTTGGTGATCTGGTCGCCGGCGCGAACCTCGCAGCCGTCCTCGATCTCGGGCATAAAGCGCACCGAAGCGGGGACGCGACGCTCGTCGAGGACACGGGTGTGATCCTCGGAGTCGGTGAGCGTCAGCACGTACTCGGACTTCTCGGGCTTAATCGAGAGGTGACCGGAGTACGGAGCCAGCTCGGCCTCGCGACCCAGAATCTTCTCGTTGACGTTGCCGACGATATCGAACATACGGCTGACCGTAGGCAGACCCTGCGTAATATCGTCGACGCCAGCGACGCCGCCGGAGTGAATGGTACGCATCGTAAGCTGCGTACCGGGCTCGCCGATGGACTGGGCGGCAATAATGCCGACCGCGGTACCGATGGCGACCGGACGACGGGTGGAAAGATCCCAGCCGTAGCACTTCTGGCACACGCCGTACTTGGAGCGGCAGGTGAGCAGCGCGCGGAGCTTGACCTTCTTGAGGCCGGCATCGACCATCTTCTGGATGTCGGCGACCTTCTCGATGTAACCGTCCTGCTCAAAGAGCACGGTGCCATCGGGAGCCACGACGTCCTCAATGAAGCAACGGCCGACGAGGTCGGTGTTGAGGTCGGTGGTGCCGGGGATGATGAGGTTGTAGGTGACGCCCTCGTGCGTACCGCAGTCCTCCTCGCGGACGATGACGTCCTGGGCCACGTCGACCAGACGACGGGTCAGGTAACCAGAGTCCGAGGTGTGGGATGCGGTATCGACCAGGCCCTTACGGGCGCCGTAGGTCGAAATGAAGTACTCGAGCGGCAGCAGGCCCTCGCGGAAGTTCGCCTTAATGGGAAGGTCGATCGTCTCGCCGGACATGTCTGCCATCAGGCCGCGCATGCCGCCGAGCTGACGCAGCTGGGTCTTAGAACCACGGGCGCCGGAGTCGGCCATCATGTACAGCGGGTTCTCCTCGTCGAACATGTCGAGCATGAGCGCTGCAACCTTATCGGTACAAGCGGTCCACTCGTTAACGACTTCGATGTGGCGCTCCGTCTCGTTGATGAAGCCCTCCTCGAAGTACTCGTTGATCTGGTCGACGTTGGCCTGGGCGCGATCGAGCAGCTCCTGCTTCTCGGCAGGGATGAGAGCGTCCCACACCGAGATGGTGAGGCCGGCGCGGGTAGCGTAGTGGAAGCCGGAGTACTTAATGGCGTCGAGGATCGGACCGACCTTGGCCTCGGGATAGCGATCGCAGCAGTCCGCAACCAGCTTGGCCACGTCGCCCTTGACCATCTTGTAGTTCATGAACTCGTAGTCTTCGGGCAGGCACTGGCGGTTGAAGATGATGCGGCCGATAGAGGTCTCGAAGCGCGCGGTCTTGTTGCCGGTGACGTCGTAGTCGACAAACTCGTTCTTGCCGTTTTTGACGCGGAAGATACGGGTGCCGTCCTCGTTGATGACATTGGCGTCGGCAGCGGACACGCGGACCTGAATCTTGGCCTGCATGTCGACCTCGGAGCGGCAGTCATAGGCGTGCAGCGCGTCGTCGAAGCTGGCGAACACGTGGTTCTCGCCCGGCAGACCGTCGCGGACCTGGGTCAGGTAGTACACACCGATGATCATGTCCTGCGAGGGGATGTTGACCGGCTTGCCGGATGCCGGCGAGCGCAGGTTGTTCGCAGAGAGCATGAGCACGCGAGCCTCGGCCTGAGCCTGGCTGGACAGCGGCACGTGGACAGACATCTGGTCGCCGTCGAAGTCGGCGTTGAAGGGCGAGCAGACCAGCGGGTGCAGGTGGATAGCCTTGCCCTCGACCAGCACCGGCTCAAAGGCCTGGATGGACAGACGGTGCAGGGTCGGTGCACGGTTGAGCAGCACGACGCGGCCGTCGATGACCTCTTCGAGGATGTCCCACACAAAGGTGGCACCGCGGTCGATAGCGCGCTTGGCGCCCTTGATGTTCTCGACCTTGCCAAGCTCGACCAGGCGCTTCATTACGAAGGGCTTGAAGAGCTCCAGCGCCATGGTCTTGGGCAGACCGCACTGGTGCAGCAGCAGCTTGGGGTCGGTAACGATAACCGAACGGCCGGAGTAGTCGACACGCTTACCCAGCAGGTTCTGACGGAAACGACCCTGCTTGCCCTTGAGGGCCTCGGCGAGCGACTTGAGCGGGCGACCGCCACGGCCAGAGACCGGGCGACCACGGCGGCCGTTGTCGAACAGGGCGTCCACGGACTCCTGGAGCATGCGCTTCTCGTTGTTCACGATGATCGCAGGGGCGTCCAGGTCGAGCAGGCGCTTGAGTCGGTTGTTACGGTTGATCACGCGACGATACAGGTCGTTGAGGTCGGACGCGGCGAAGCGGCCGCCGTCGAGCTGGACCATCGGGCGCAGATCGGGCGGAATGACCGGGATGACGTCCAGGATCATGTTCGCGGGGCTGTTGCCGCCCTTCAGGAAGGCGTCAACGACCTCAAGGCGCTTGACGGCCTTCTCGCGCTTCTGCTTCTGGGAATCCTCGTCGGCGATGATGGCCTTGAGCTTCTCGGCCTCGGAGGGGAGGTCGATGGCAGCGAGCAGGTCGCGGACGGCCTCGGCACCCATGCCACCCTTGAAGTACATGGAGTAGTAACGGGTCATCTCGCGGAACAGCGGCTCATCGGAGATGAGGTCGCGCTCGGTGAGCTTCATGAAGGCGTTGAAGGCGTCCGTGCGGAGCTGCTTCTCGTCCTTGCACTCTTCCTCGATGTCGACGATGCCAGAGGCGATCTCCTCGGGGGTCAGCGGCTCCTCGTCGGAGAACTCGTCAAAGTTCTCGGGGTCGCCCTGCTCCTTGAGGGACTCGATCTGGCGGGCGCACTCGGCATCGATCTCTTCCAGATCGGCGGCGAGCTCCTCGCGCAGGTCGTCGGCGTCGGCCTCGCGAGCCTCGTAGTCAACCTCGGTGATGATGTAGCTGGCGAAGTACAGAACCTTCTCGAGGTCCTTGGACTTGATGTCGAGCATACGGCTCATCGGGAAGCTCGTGGGGCTCTTGAAGTACCAGATGTGGGACACGGGAGCGGCGAGCTCGATGTGACCCATGCGGTCGCGACGCACCTTGGCCGAGGTGACCTCGACGCCGCAGCGCTCGCAGACGATGCCCTTAAAGCGGATGCCCTTGTACTTGCCGCAGGAGCACTCCCAGTCCTTGGCGGGACCGAAGATCTTCTCGCAGAACAGGCCGTCCTTCTCGGGCTTGAGGGTACGGTAATTGATGGTCTCCGGCTTCTTGACCTCACCGTGCGACCAGGAACGGATCTGGTCGGCGGAGGCAAGGGAGATCTTTACCGAGTCAAAATCAGTAGCTTCGAAATCTGCCACAGTCAACTACTCCTTATCAGTGGTCGTGGCGGCGACAGCCTCGGGCGCCTCGGCGGTCTCGGCATCCTCGGCCTCGACGTCGGCGTCAACGCCGGCGAGCGCAGCCAGGTCGTCGAGAGCGGAGGTCTCCTCGGCGGTCACAGGGGCGGAGGCGTCCTCGTCGGCATCGTGCATGGGCTCGATGTCCAGTGCGAGGGAGCGAATCTCCTTGACGAGAACCTTGAAGGACTCGGGGATACCCGGGACAGGAACGTTCTCGCCCTTGACGATGGACTCGTAGGTCTTGACGCGGCCCACGGTATCGTCGGACTTGACGGTCAGGATCTCCTGCAGGACGTTGGAAGCACCGTAAGCGTACAGTGCCCAAACTTCCATCTCGCCGAAGCGCTGGCCGCCGAACTGGGCCTTGCCGCCCAGAGGCTGCTGGGTAACCAGGCTGTAAGGGCCGGTCGAACGGGCGTGGATCTTGTCATCGACCATGTGGCCGAGCTTGAGGATGTAGGACGTACCCACGGTAATGGGCTCGCGGAACTCCTCACCGGTGCGGCCGTCGAACAGACGGGTCTTGCCGCGCTCGTCAAGCTGGGTGACGAACTCGGGGCGCATGTGATCGCCAAAGGCAGCGGTGGCCTTGTTGAGCATGTTCTTGTTGGCACGACGGATGACCTCGGCGATCTCGTCCTCCTTGGCGCCGTCGAAGACGGGCGTGGCGGTGAAGAACGGACCGGGGACGTACTTGTCGGAGTCGGCCTGTTCGGTATCCCAACCGCAGGCAGCAGCCCAGCCAAGGTGGCACTCGAGCAGCTGGCCGACGTTCATACGCGAAGGAACGCCCAGCGGGTTGAGGATAACGTCGATCGGGGTACCGTCAGCCATGTAGGGCATGTCCTCGACCGGCAGAACGTTACAGATAACACCCTTGTTGCCGTGGCGGCCGGCGATCTTATCGCCCTGCTGGATCTTACGACGCTGGGCGACGTAGACGCGCACCTGCTCGTTGACGCCGGGGGCCAGGTCGTCGCCGTTCTCGCGGCTAAAGCGGACGACGTCGATAACGCGGCCGTAAGCGCCGTGAGGCATCTTAAGGGAGGTGTCGCGGACATCGTGCGCCTTGGCACCGAAGATGGCGCGCAGCAGGCGCTCCTCGGCGGTCAGAGCGCTCTCGCCCTTAGGCGTGACCTTACCGACCAGGATGTCGCCAGGGCCGACCTCGGCGCCGATGCGGATGATGCCGTCCTCGTCGAGGTTGGCAAGCATGTCCTCGGAGAGGTTCGGGATCTCGCGGGTGATCTCCTCGGGGCCGAGCTTGGTGTCGCGGGCGTCGATCTCGTGGCGGGTGATGTTGATGGTCGTCAGCAGGTCCTCGGCCACCAGGCGCTCGGACACGACGATACCGTCCTCGTAGTTAAAGCCTTCCCACGGCATGTAGGCCACAGTGAGGTTCTGACCCAGTGCGAGCTCGCCATGATCGGTCGAAGGACCGTCAGCCAGAGGCTCGCCCTGCTCAACGGTGTCACCGACGCGCACGAGCGGACGGTGGTTGATGCAGGTGGACTGGTTGGAGCGCTGGTACTTGGCCAGATGATACTCGTCCATGCCGCCGGCATGCTTGACGATAATCTTGGCGGCGTCGGCAAAGATGACCTCGCCGGCGTTCTTGGCCAGGGTGACCTCGCCGGAGTCCAGAGCGGCGCGACGCTCCATGCCGGTACCGACATAGGGAGCGGCGGGGTGAACCAGCGGCACGGCCTGACGCTGCATGTTGGCGCCCATCAGCGTACGCTTGGCGTCGTCGTGCTCAAGGAACGGGATCAGCGTGGCTGCGACGGAGAGCATCTGACGCGGCGAGACGTCCATGTAGTCGACGTCCTCGACGGGCACGTCGGCGGGAGCGCCGAAGGAGCCGTCGAAGTCGCGGGTACGGGCGATCACGGTGTGCGGACGGACAAGCTTGCCCTCGGCATCGGTCGTGATGAACTCGTTGGTCTTGGGATCGAGCGGCGTGTTGGCCGGCGCGATGACGTGCTTCTCTTCCTCGTCAGCGGTCATCCAGTCGATCTGGTCGGTGGCAACGCCGTTCTCGACGCGACGGAACGGGGCCTCGATGAAGCCATACTCGTTGACGCGGGCGTAGAGGGCGAGCGAGCCGATCAGGCCGATGTTGGGGCCTTCGGGGGTCTCGATCGGGCACATGCGGCTGTAGTGCGAGTTGTGAACGTCGCGGACGGCCGTCGGCACGTTGGTGCGGCGGCTGGAGCCGGACTTGTGGCCGGCAAGACCACCAGGGCCGAGTGCGGACAGACGGCGCTTGTGGGTCAGACCGGTCAGGGGGTTCGCCTGGTCCATGAACTGCGAGAGCTGCGAGGAACCGAAGAACTCCTTGATGGAGGCCACGATCGGGCGGATGTTGATGAGCGACTGCGGGGTGATCTCGTCGATGTCCTGGGAGCTCATGCGCTCACGGACGACGCGCTCCATACGGCTCATGCCGATACGGAACTGGTTGGCGACGAGCTCGCCAACGGTGCGGATACGGCGGTTGCCAAAGTGGTCGATGTCGTCGACCTTGAAGCCCTGCTCGCCGGCAGCGAGGGACAGCAGGTAGCGCAGCGTTGCGACGATATCCTCGTCGGTGAGCACCGTGACCTCTTCCTCGGTGGTGAGGTTGAGCTTCTTGTTGACCTTGTAACGACCGACGCGGGCCAGATCGTAGCGCTGCGGGTTAAAGAGCAGGCCCTCGAGCAGGCTGCGGGAAGCGTCCACGGTGGGAGGCTCGCCTGGGCGCAGGCGACGGTAGATCTCGATGAGGGCGTCCTCGCGGGTGAGGGCGGTGTCGCGCTCCAGGGTGCGCTTGATCACATCGGAGTTGCCGAGCAGCTCGATGATGTCGTCGTTGGTGACGGCGATGCCAAGGGCGCGCAGGAACATCGTGGCGCTCTGCTTGCGCTTACGGTCGATGGAGACCATGAGCTGGTCGCGCTTGTCGACCTCAAACTCAAGCCAGGCACCGCGGGACGGGATGATCTGGGCCTTGTAGATCTGCTTGCCCGAATCCATCTCGGAGCTGTAGTACACGCCCGGGGAGCGGACGAGCTGCGAGACGACGATACGCTCGGTACCGTTGATGATGAAGGTGCCCTGATCGGTCATCATGGGGAAGTCGCCCATAAAGACGAGCTGCTCCTTGATCTCGCCGGTCTCCTTGTTGGTGAGACGAACGTCGGTCAGAAGCGGAGCCTGATAGGTCATATCCTTCTCGCGGCACTCCTCGACGGTGTGCGCGGGGTCGCCGAACTGATGCTCGCCGAAGGTAACCTCGAGAACATGGTTCTGGCTCTGGATGGGGCTGGATTCCTTGAACGCCTCACGAAGGCCCTCGTCCTTAAAACGCTCAAAGGATTCCCTTTGAACAGAGATAAGGTTGGGGAGCTCCATGGCCTCCGGGATTTTCCCGAAGCTGACGCGCTTGCGCTCAGTGGCAGTGTATGCGTAGGTCACCAGGTTTTTCCTCCTTCACGGAAATGCTCGGTGGGTTGGCGAGGCATAGCTTCGCCAGTTATCGCAACCTAATAGTTTATCAGGTACCGACCGTTGGGCAAGAAAAGCCTTGACGCGATTGAGTTTTTGGAGTAGCAAAGTTTTTCGGCAGAAAATATGCAGGTAGATGTATGTGTATCGAACATCTGTTCATATATTTTCTGTGAACAGAGGGCCGGCAATCGCAGCTCTTATAAAAAACGGGCGCGAACCGAGGTCCACGCCCGTAAATGTCGATGCCCGAAGGCTTACTTGCGCATCAATCCGCCGCGCTCGTCGATGGCGTCCCAGAAGGCATCGGCAAAGCGGGGGTCGCTTGCAGCCATGAGGGCGTTGGTGGCCATCCAGCCAGAGGGAGTGCCGGTGTCGTAGCCCGACAGCGGGTCGATGACGACGGCGTACATGGCCTCGCGGTCGAGCGAACGGGCCATGGCGTCGGTGAGTTGGATCTCGCCGCCCTTGCCGGCCTGCTGATCTGCCAGCAGGTCCATGACCAGCGGGCTCAGCAGGTAGCGACCGACGATGTACAGGTTGGACGGAGCAGCCTCGGGAGCGGGCTTCTCGACCAGACCGCCGATGCGCCAGACAGCGCCCGGCTCGGCATCGGCAACGTCCTCGGCGCCCTCGAGCGAACCGACGCGCTCGCCGGCGATAACACCGTAGCGGCTGACTTCCTCGGGTGAGCAAGCAGCGACGGCGATAACCGAAGCGCCACCGTGCTCCTTGGAAACGGCGAGCATCTTGTCGCAGATGTCGCGGTTAGGCACAACGTAGTCGCCCAGAAGAACCAAGAAGTTCTCCCCTGCCACGGCGTCGGCAGCAGAGCGGATAGCATGGCCGAGGCCCTTGGGCTCGTACTGATAACGGAAGTCGACCGGCATACCGCCAGCGTGGGCGACGGCATCGGCATAGGCGTTCTTGCCGCGCTCGCGCAACAGGTTCTCGAGCGAACGGTCGGGCTGGAAGTAGTTCAGCAGCTCGGGCTTGCCGGGCGAGGTAACGATGATGGCGTCGTCGACCTCCTCGGGGTCGAGTGCCTCCTCGACGACATACTGGATGACCGGCTTGTCGAGCACCGGCAGCATCTCTTTGGGCGTGCACTTGGTGCCAGGCAGAAAACGCGTGCCAAGACCGGCGGCGGGGATGATTGCCTTCATGTTATTCAAAGATCCTTTCGCAGGCGCAAAAGCGCCCCGTGCGTGCGGCGCACAGCCGCAGACCAAATTGCGATACCCAAGCATCTTACCGCTGGAACTATATGTCGCTACAAGGCAGAGACAATTCTTCAGCAGGTCAACGCAAATTATTGCTCGAATGGTGCAATTTTATTGCCCAACGACAGGGCACCCGATACGACGCAAATCACAGAACATGGCAGTTTGAGCAACCGATGCCGAGGGGCCAAAAAACAAAAAAGACGGGGCTCGCAATGCGAACCCCGTCTGCAAAGAAATCTGGCGAGAAAGCCTGATTACTTGAGGGTGACAGCAGCGCCAGCAGCCTCGAGCTTCTCCTTGGCAGCCTCGGCGTCCTCCTTCTTGGCACCCTCGAGAACAGCCTTGGGAGCGCCCTCGACGACCTCCTTGGCCTCCTTCAGGCCAAGGTTGGTGAGCTCACGGACGGCCTTGATGACCTGGATCTTGTTGTCGCCGAAGCCCTCGAGCACGACGTCAAACTCGGTCTTCTCCTCGGCCTCAGCAGCGCCAGCAGCGGGAGCGGCGACAACAGCGGCAGGAGCAGCGGCGGAAACGCCGAAGGTGTCCTCGATAGCCTTGACGAGCTCGGAAGCCTCGAGAAGGGTCATTTCCTTAAGAGCATCGATGATCTCATCGGTGGTAAGCTTAGCCATTTCTAAGTCCTTTCGGTTTCCGTGTCTGTGCACGGAGATCAGTTAAAACACGGCGCGAATGCGCCAGGGGTGCGGCGTTGCCGCCGCGGGTGAAAACAGCGACTAGGCTGCCTTCTGCTCGGAGACCTGCTGGATCGAACGAGCGAGACCAGAGGAAACGCCGTTGACGCAGACAGCAATGTCGCGAGCGAAACCGGAGATGAGACCGGCGATCTGACCGAGAAGCTGATCCTTGGTGGGCAGCTCGGCGATAGCCTTAACATCATCAGCGGAAACGGCCTTGCCGTCGGAGATACCACCCTTGATCTCAAGGACGCCCTTGGACTTAGCGGAGAAGTCCTTAAGGGCCTTAGCGGCCTCGACCGGCTCGGTCTCGTAGAACACATAAGCGACGGGGCCGGCGAGGATCTCGTCGATCTCGGGCTGCTCCTGGTTCTTGAGAGCGATCTTGACCAGGTTGTTCTTGTAGACCTTCATCTCGGCGCCGCACTCGCGAAGCTGATGACGCAGCTCCTGAGCCTGCTTAACCGTCAGACCGTTGTAGTTGACGACGAACAGACCGGCGTTCTCGGCGATACGGGACTCGATCTCTGCAACCTTGTCGATTTTGTACTGCTGGGGCATAAATTACACCTCCTCGAATTCTTTCCGGGCACGGTCCGCCACAAGGACGTGACGGGGGCATGTCCAAAAAGAAAGCCCCCGCGCTGCATGAGCGACGGGGGCGAGAAGACATATCTACTCGACCACCTCGGCTGGCGGGATATCCCATTAAGCTCGCGGGCGATGCCCGTTTGCACCGGCTGTCTCTGGCAGCGGATTCGTGCGTGAACCGAAAGTATTATGGCGGGGACCCCGGCGTCGGTCAACGGGCGCGAGGATTCGTCCACAAACCCTGCATACGCTCCGGCCCGAGGGGACGGGTCGAGATTTTCGCTCGGTCAAGTCCTGGCTCGCACGAAGGCCACATTAAGTGGCCTTCGGCTCGTGCGGAATCTACGAAAATCTCGACCCGTCCCCTCGGGCCGGAGCTGCAGTAACTTTGCGGCGAATCCTCGTGTCCGTTGAGCGGCGCGCCCCACTCACAATCCTTAAGTCGGTGGGCTGATGTGTTGCGTCCCTGGTGGCTATAGAGTTGAGACGAAGGTGGACAGGCGGCGGAGGCCTTCGTCTAGGTCTTTGTCGGAGACGCAGTAGCTTAGGCGGATGTGGCCTTCGGTGCCGAAGCAGTTTCCGGGAACTAGGGCTACGTTGGCCTCTTTGATGGCTTTGATGCAGAAGTCTTCGCTTGTTAGGTCGAACTGCTTAATGCTGGGGAAGGCGTAGAAGGCGCCTGCCGGTTCTACTACGTCGAGGCCCATGGCGTTTAAGGCTGCGAGCACGCGTTCGCGGCGGGCTCGGTAGACTTTGAGCATGGGGGTTGGGTCGACGGTCAGGGCTCGGGCTGCGGCGTCCATTTCGAAGGAGACAGCACTCGATACTAAGTATTGGTGAGCCTTTGCGATCTCGGCGATGACGGGGGCTGCGGCTGCGAGCCAGCCCAAGCGCCAGCCGGTCATGGCCCAGGGCTTGGAGAAGCTCTCGATGACTACCGTCTGCTCGCGCAGTTCTGGGTGTCGCTGGGCAAAGCGCTCGTAGCCATCCACATAGACCAGACGGTTGTACACGTCGTCGCAGACCACGTAGATGCCCGCCTGCTCCGCCACGTGCGCCACGGCGTCGAGCGAAGCCGCGTTGAGGATGCAGCCCGTGGGGTTGTTGGGCGAGCAGATGACGATGGCTTTGGTCGCCGGCGTCACGCAAGCACGAAGTGCGTCTTCGTCAATCTGAAATTGCGCAGGCTCCGTATCCAAAAAGACCGCCTTGGCATGGTTGGCCACGACGATGCTCTCGTACAGGCCAAAGGCCGGCGTGGGGATAATGACCTCGTCGCCGGGGTTGAGCATAGCCATGAATGTTGCCGACAGGGCCTCGGTCGCGCCGTCGGTTAGGATGACCTCGTCGGCCGAAAACGCCAGGCCCGCGTCATCCATATATTTGGACAGTGCATCACGCAGGGCGGGGCGACCGTTGTTGGGCGGATAGTGCGTGTCACCGCGGTCCAGCGCGGCGGTCACCTCGGCGCTAATCACATCGGGCGTGGGAAAATCGGGCTCGCCGAGCGCAAGCGCGATGCACCCCGGGTGCTGGGCGGCGAGCGCGTTGATCCGGCGGATACCGGAGGGCTTGAGCGTGGCAAGCGAGGTATTCATGGGCAGTCGCATGGCGTTCCTTTCGTAAGGGTTGCACTAGGATAGCGCGGCGGGGCGCCGCCAGACGGTGTAACCTAAACGGAAACGAGCCGGAAAGGAGATGGCATGGAGACGACCGCGCGTAGCGACGTACCAAAAACACTGCAAACCATTGCGTATATCAGCATTCCCAATAGCGCCGATCTTGAGTTTTTGCTTTGGGACCTGCAGGATGCCATCGCCGCCTATGCACAGCTTTCCGGCACTGCACTCCCCCGCCCAGTCGACTTGAAGGCAAATGACGCCGGCAGCGTTGCCGATGGCATCGTGCTGGCCATTGAAGATATGGCTGACGATGAGACGTTGACAGCCATCGAGCAGGCGCTTGAGCGCTTTGGCAGTACGGGAACGCGTGTCTACGCCGTGATTAGAGCCGCACAACAGGGCGCTGAGCAGGCGCGTGGGACCGCCGTTCGCTTGCACAAGGCATGCGAGCGCCATGACCAATTGTGGTGTGGCGGCGTTGCCATCTGCGCCGGCAGCGGCATCGCAGCGCTTCGCCATTCCCCACGCATGGGACTCTTGCGGCGACCATTTTCGGAAGCGATGGATAAGCTTGTGGGCGCTGTGCGCATGGGCTGCTCCGTCGAGCATGCACAGCGACTTGGCGGCGGCAATGCCGCCAACGTCGACGCCGACGGCATGGTTTGCGCCGAGCCAGCCGTGCCCGCGCCGGTCTGGCGAGGCGTTCTGAAACACCTCGGCGCCCACACTCAATCAATAATCTAAATTAATGAGCTGCCCAGTCAACGGCTTCACTCCAACGCTCGACAAGCCGCTCCAAACGCCACGCCGCGTTGGCAGGACTTGTCGAGGGCAGGACGATGGCGGGCAGCCCCGTCCGATCTTGCAAGTAGCGTTTGTAGAGTCGCCCTGCCGTGCCGCCGTTACAGACAACGGCCTCGATCGGCGCGGCATCGGTAATGCACTCGATATGTGCCGGCACAACGTTGCGAATGCTCGCGTCACTCGAGCCCTTAATGTCGCAGCCCTCAATCACATCCCACAGGGCTACGCCGCCGTTCAGCAGCATGGATCGCTTGGCGGCAATCGAGGCGTCGAGCGTCGCAGGCTCGCTGCCTGCCAAAGGGTCGCCCTCGTTGGGCGGCACGGGCACACCGAGACACGCGGCCATCACGCGCCAAAAGCGATTCTGAGGGTTGCCGTAATAAAAGGCATTGGCGCGCGAAAGCACCGAGGGAAACGACCCCAGCACCAAAACGCGCGAGTGCTGGTCGAACACGGGCTCAAACCCATGCTCAATATGTTGATAGCCCACGTCGGACGCAGCCATGGCCTAGGCCCTCAACAGATAGCGCACCTCGTAGGGCGCAAGCTCAAGGGAGCCCGCCAGCTCGACCGTGGGCACGCCGTCGCCAAGCAGGTCGACGAAGGAGCCGTTGAGCTCGCCGGCGCCAAAGGTGTAAGGCTCGTCCACGGCGTTCACCGCCACGAGCACCGTCGCGCCGTCACAGGCGCGCTCGAACAGCAGCTGCTTGTTCTGGATCACCACGTTGCGATAGGCACCGTAGTTGAGAGCACGGGCAGCCGCGTCGTCGGCCGAGCGAAGGTGCGCAAGCCGCGTGATGAACGCCGTCAGCTCGTTGGGCGCAGGCTCATCGAGCGCAGGGCGCAGCGCCCAGTCGCCATCGGGGCCGCCCTTTTCGCCAGCAATTCCCCACTCGCTGCCATAGTAGACGCACGGGATGCCTGGCATGCCAAAGAGCATGCCGTAGGCAGGACGTAGACAGGACTTGTCGGTGAGGATGCTCGCCAGGCGCGGTACATCGTGGTTGTCGACAAACGACAGCAGATGTTTGCCGCGGTAGATGCACCACGGATCGCCGCCAAACTGGCGGTGCAGCGAATGGGCGATCTCGAACATATTGACCGAGTTAAAGCTGGAGTACAGGCCCTTGTAGCACTCGTAGTTGGTGCAGGAGTCGAGCATCTCGTCGTTGACGATCTGGTTGTAGTCGTCGTGGAGCGTCTCGCCGATCAGCACAAAGTCGGGCTTGAGCTCACGGGCAAAGGCGTGCAGGCGGCGCATAAAGTCGCGGTCGAGCATATAGGCAACGTCCAGGCGCAGGCCGTCGACGCCAAAGACGTCGGCCCAACGGCGCACAGACTCGAGCAGGTAATCGACCACAGCGGGATTTTGCAGGTTGAGCTTCACAAGCTCAAAATGGCCTTCCCAGCCCTCGTACCAAAAGCCGTCGCCATAGCAGGAATCTCCGTCAAAGCTAATATGGAACCAGTCCTTGTAGGGCGAGTCCCACTTGCGCTCCTGCACATCGCGGAAGGCCCAAAAGCCGCGACCGACGTGGTTGAAGACGGCATCAAGCACCACGCGGATGCCATGGGCGTGCAGCGTGTCGCATACGGCGGCAAAGTCGGCGTCCCCACCCAGGCGACGGTCGATATGGCGCAGGCTGCGCGTGTCGTAGCCATGGCTATCGGACTCAAGCGGAGGGTTGATCAGCACGGCACCGATACCGAGCTCCTGCAGGTAATCGGCCCATTGGGCGATTTTCATGATGGGGGCATCGGGATTGGACGCGGTACCGGCAGCTTGGGAGAGCTCGTCCTCGGCAACGGGCGCGACGTTCTCGCGCGGAGCTCCACAAAAACCCAGCGGATAGATCTGGTAGAACGTCGTCTCGTATGCCCACATAGCAACCTCCCGGTAATCTTTCACGCAACGCCATCCATTGTATGCCCGCCGCGCATCCCCTCCCCCAAAATAAGTTGCGGTGAAATAGGGACTGTTGAGACCAATAAACCGGGCAAACAGTCTCTATTCCACCGCAACTGATGAGGGAACGTGATTAGGCGACGGGCTTTGCGCGGCGTATGGCCGGGAACAGCACCGTAATGGCGAGGATGACGCCCACGACGGTAATCGCCCCGCCCGCGAAGCCAATCCAGGTGATACCGGGACCCGAAACCACGGCGCCGCCGATCGCGGTGCCCGTGCCGATGCCGAGGTTAAACAGGCCCGAGAAGATCGACATGGCGACGGCCGACGAATCCGCCGGCGTGTACTTGATGAGCTCGGCCTGAAACGCCACGTTAAAGGCCGTGGAGCAGCAGCCCCATAGCGCGCAAACAGCGAGAACGGCGACGAGCGACGGTGCAACCGGACCCATGAGCAGCAGAGCCACAGGCACGCCGGAGAGTGTGATAGCCAAGAACGGAAAGCGATGGCCATCGAACAGTCGGCCGAACAGCCAGCTTCCGAGCAGACCGGAGCAACCAAACGCCGTCAGCGTCATGGTGATGGCGCTTGCGTCGACATGGGCGACCTGCGCCAGGAAGGGCTCGATATAGCTGTAACCCGCGTAGTAGCCGGTCGCCATAAAGACCGTGACCGCGTAGAGCGCGATGAGGAACGGGTTCTTGAGCAGCTCGGGCAGCTGTTTGACGGTAAAGCGCTCGCCCGCCGGCATGGCCGGGAACACCGCTGCCTGATACACCACCGAAGCGGCAGAGAGGGCCCCAACCACGGCGAATGTCATGCGCCAGCCCACGGCCAGTCCGATGGCGCGGCCGATCGGCAGGCCAAAGATCTGCGCGATGGACGAGCCCGTGGCGATCATGCTGATGGCGAGCGCCCCGTGGCGCGTGTCAACCAGACGCGACGCCATGATCGAGGCGACCGACCAGAACACGGCATGCGCGCAGGCGACCACCAGACGCGCGCAAACCAAAATAGGATAGGTAGGCGCCACGGCCGACAGAAACTGCCCGAGCGAGAACACGGCAAGCACGCCGAGCAGCATACGCTTGAACTCAAAGCGCGAGGCAAACACCATAAGCGGCAACGACAGCAGCATGACGCCCCAGGCGTAGACCGAGATCATGATGCCGGCCTGGGCCTCGGTAAGCGAGAACGACGCGGCGATATCAGTCAGAAGGCCAATGGGCATGAACTCCGACGTGTTGAATACGAACGCGCAGCAGGCGAGCCCGATAAGCGGGAGCCACTGCTTGAGTGAGATGCCATCTTGCCTTGCCTGAGTCATGTAGGAAACCTCTCCGATTGTCTTGAGCGGTGGGCGATTATATAGCAACGACCCCGCATCCGTCAGTACAGATGCGGGGCCGCAATCAACTCAATACACAGAGGTGGCGACGTCAATTAATAGCTAAGCCAACCCCAGCAATATGCCCGCCGAATGCACGACAAACGCCACGATCCAGGCGACCGTCACCTGAAACGCGAACACGGCAACGGCATAGCGCGCGCCCAGCTCACTCTTGACGGCGCCGATTGCCGCTACGCAGGGCGGGTACAGCAGCGTAAAGACCAGGAACACGTAAGCGGTAAACGGCGAAAACATGGTCGACAGTGCCGCGGGCGATGTTGCACCCAAAAGCACGGTGAGCGTCGAGATGACGCTCTCCTTGGCGATAAGTCCGGTGACGAGCGCCGTGGATGCTCGCCAATCGCCAAACCCAAGCGGCGCCAGCGCCGGCGCGATGATGCTGCCGAGACCCGCAAGCAGGCTTTGCGACTGATCGGCGACCACATTAAAGCGAATGTCGAACGTCTGAAGGAACCAGATGACCACGGTAGCGGCAAAGATAATGGTAAAGGCCTTGGTAATAAAGTCCTTGGCCTTATCCCATGCCAGCATCACCGTCGTCTTGACGCTCGGCAGACGGTAATTGGGAAGCTCCATGATAAACGGCACCGGGTCGCCCTTAAATGCCGTGCGGTTGAGCACCAAAGCCGCGATGCAACCGACCGCAATGCCAATCAGATAGAGCGAGACCATGGCGGGAACTGTCGCCTGCGGGAAAAACGCCCCGCACAGCAGACCGTAGACCGGCAACTTGGCCGAACAGCTCATGAACGGCGTGAGCATGACCGTCATCTTGCGGTCGTGCTCGGATGGGAGCGTACGGGTTGACATGATTGCCGGCACGGTGCAGCCAAAACCGACGAGCATGGGCACAAAGCTGCGACCCGACAGGCCAAAGCGACGCAGCACCTTATCCATGACAAAGGCCACGCGCGCCATGTATCCGGAGTCTTCCAGAATGGAGAGGAACAAGAAGAGCACGACGATAATCGGCAGGAAGGTCAGCACGCTGCCCACACCCGTAAGCACGCCGTCGACAGCCAGCGAGCGCACCACGTCGTTGGTGCCGAACGCCTTGAGGCCCGCATCGGCCGAGGCGATGATGACCGCGATGCCGTCCTCCATGAGTCCCTGCAGCGCCGCGCCGATCACGCCAAACGTCAGCCAAAAGACGAGACCCATGATCACCAGGAACGCCGGAATGGCCGTGTAGCGACCCGTCAGGATGCGGTCGATCTTGACGGAGCGCACGTGCTCGCGGCTCTCATGCGGCTTGACGACGCAGCGCCCACACACGTCGCCGATAAAGCTAAAGCGCATATCGGCCAGCGCGGACAGGCGGTCGGTGCCGGCTTCGCCCTCCATCTGGGTAATGATGTGCTCGATAGCGTCGAGCTCATTGCGATCCAGGTGAAGCGCCTCGGTCACCAGCTCATCGCCCTCAACCAGCTTGGTCGCTGCAAAGCGCACCGGGATGTGCGCCGTCACGGCATGGTCCTCGACAAGGTTGGCAATGCCGTGGATGCAGCGATGCAGTGCACCACCGTCCGAGCCATCGGGCGCGCAGAAGTCCAGGCGACCGGGGCGCTCGCGGAACCGCGCCACGTGCAAGGCATGATCTACCAGCTCGCCGATACCCTCGTTGCGGGCAGCGCTAATGGGGACAACAGGCACGCCCAACAGGCTCTCGAGCAGGTTGACGTCCACGGCGCCGCCGTTGGCCGTCACCTCGTCCATCATGTTGAGCGCGATGACCATGGGGCAGTCGAGCTCCATAAGCTGCAGCGTCAGGTACAGGTTGCGCTCGATATTGGTGGCGTCGATGATATCGATGATGGCATCGGGATGCTCGTCAAGGATAAACTGGCGGCTCACAATCTCCTCGCCCGTGTACGGCGACAGGGAGTAAATGCCGGGCAGGTCGGTAACGCTCGCCTCGGGGTGGTTACGGATAGTGCCGTCCTTGCGGTCGACCGTCACGCCGGGAAAGTTACCGACGTGCTGGTTGGAGCCCGTAAGCTGGTTGAACAGCGTGGTCTTACCGCAGTTTTGGTTGCCGGCGAGGGCAAAGTGCAGCGGTGCGCCCTCGGGCACGGCCGTTTTTGCCGCACGGGGCGAATACGTCCCCTCGCCGAGTGCCGGATGCTCCGTCGTGCCGATTGCAGCGTTAGCGCGCGGACCCATATCGGTATCGTGAATGCCCACGAGCTCAATGCGGGCGGCATCGTCCTTGCGCAGTGTCAACTCGTAGCCACGCAGACGGATCTCGAGCGGATCTCCCATAGGGGCGTATTTCATCATGGTGACTTCGGTGCCCGGCGTGAGGCCCATGTCCAAAATATGCTGTCGGAGCGCCTGATCATCGGATGTCACCGATGCGACAACGGCGTCCTTTCCAATCTCGAGTGTATCGAGCTTCACGCGCTCATCCTTTCGTTAGACGCGGTTAACCGTTTACCGGGGCTAACCAACTCGTAACGACAAATGATAGCGCTCTGAACTATTTTATAAAGTCAAATACCGATGTTTACCTGCGCAAACTTTATGCGATGCGCCCCGAAAGCTCTTTGCGCATACCGCTCAGCGAGATCGAAACGGAACCCGACCGCGCGGTGGCAGTGAGTCGATCACCCTCGACTGACCCCGTGCATGTAAAGGGTGCCTTGCCCATCAAGACGTGGGAGATAGTACCCGAGAGTTCAAAGAAATCGCCCTCAGCGCGGGCACTCGAGAGAGCGATATTGAGACCCCTGACGTTTAGTACTGCCCTGAGCACGCCGTTCACCCCATGTGAAAACGTCACCTCGCCGCGTTTACTCCCCACCGGCGTCTGGGCCGAAACCACATACGTACCCTCGAGCATGGCTCCTCCTCTGAGTAGGCTTTTTGAAATGGCCATCTAGTCTACTTTGCTGCGAGACGGCTTGCCCAGAAACCGCGAGCACACAATGACGTTCAATCAACAGATTGCTGCAAGGGAAGCAAGCGTGCAAGGGGGACAGATTACTTTTGACACCATTTGCGCCAACGGACGGGATGCGGAGCGACGACCGTGCAGGTGGATTCCGGATCGTCGCTTCCTCCGTCCCCCAGCGAATCAAAACGAAGTTGCGGTGGAATAGTTCCTGTTTGATGCTTTAACCAGCAAAAACAGGAACTATTTCACCGCAACTGCAAAAGCCCGCGCTGGCAACAAATGTCACCTGCGCGGGCTTGGCGGGCGTTCAAAAAGGCACGTTACAGAGACCCACATCAGTTATGGAATGCCGAGCAGCACCGATGCGCGATGCCCGCTGGCTTACCAAGCAACGAAGCTCGCCGTAGCCTTAGACAATCGGCGCAATGCCGGCAAAGTGCAGATACAGCGAGATAACTGCCACGACAATGACCACCGCTGCGATCAGCTTGTCGTGCAGATGCGGAAGCACCTGCTTGCCGCGGCCGCGCTCGCCCAGAATATAGACGGGGATGGCTGGGGCAAAAAGGATCGTCGTGATCATGACGCCCTGAAGACCCGTCGACCACACAAGGAACAACGTGTAGATAAAACCGAGCGTACCGAAGAAGCGTGCCTTGCCAACGCTTGGCGCATGCGGCCCGTCCAGATGCTCGTTCTTCCAGCCGATCACCATGTAATAGGCAGCCGAACAGACATACGGAACTAAAATCGTGTTGACCGCGCAGCTATAGAAGAACTGGTAGGTGCTCGCCGCCACATACGAAACAATCAAGAAGAGCTGCGTGATGCCGGAGCTTACGAGAACCGTTACCACCGGGGCATCGTGCTTGTTCGTCTTAGCAAACGCCAGCGGGAAGGAGCCCTGACGCGCCGCCTCAAACGGCGTCTCGGATGCAATGATGACATAGCCCAGCATCGCACCGACCAGCGAGAGAATAACGCCAAGGTTTACGATGGCTGCACCAACCGGACCGATTGCGCACTCAAGAATTCCCGCCATGGAGGGCGTTGCAAGTTGTGCCATCTCCTCGCGCGGCATAATGCCGAGCGACAGCATCGAGATAATCAGATACAGCGTAAACACGGCTGCAAATCCAAGCGCCGTCGAACGACCGACGTCGCGCACATACTTTGCACGGCCCGAAATGACGACAGCGCCTTCGATACCCGTAAAGACCCAGACAAGGGCAATCATGGTCGAGACAACCTGCTCACCAAAACCGGGGCCAGCCGGCTCTCCCCAGAAGTTGTCCATAAAGATATCGACGTTGAACTTACCCAGGAGCACAATGCTCAGCACAAAAAGCCCCAGCGGCACCAGCTTCGCCAAGGTGACGATCGTGTTGATGCCGGCAGCTTCCTTAACGCCGCGAAGCACGAGAGCGGTTAGGAACCACAAAAACACGCTGGCGCAGACGATGGAAAGCATATTGTTGCCCGTACCGAACGCAGGGAAGAAATAGCCCAGCGCGCTAAACAGCAAGAGCGCAAAGCTCACATTGGAAAGACATGCGCTGATCCAGTAGCCCCAAGCGGAGTTGAATCCAACGTAATCGCCAAAACCGGCCGCAGCGTATGCATAGATGCCGCCAGTCAGGTCTGGACGAGCCTGAGATAAACCGTTGAATACCATCATCAGCGCAAAGACGCCAATGAAGCAAATTCCCCACGAAACGATAACCGCGCCGGTATTGGCTCCGCCTGCCGCCATATCGCCGGCAAGAGAAAAGATGCCGCCGCAAATGCTCGCAGTGATGACCATCATGGTCAGACGAAAGAGATCGAGGCCATTAGGGTCGATAATCTCTTCATTTTGAGCTTTAGAGGCCATTGTATGTGCACCCCCTTCATCATGTGATCGAACGAAAGATGGCCCGGACGTCCCGAATCGGGTGCCGGGCCATCGGTCAAGCGATCATCAGACTGTTACAGCTATCGCGTTAGAAGCGCAGCGACAGGCAAGAAAGGCCGCCGTCGACCTTGCGATACTCGGAGGTGTCGACGACGAGCGTCTTGTAGCCCAGATCCTGCACGGCCTTGAGCACGGTCGGATAGCCCTCGGCAACGATGACCGTACCGTTGACCCAGATGCAGTTGGCGCCGTAAGCCTCGTCCTCGGGCACGACGATCTTGTTGTACTGGGCAAAGTCGGGCTTATCGATGAACTCACCAGAGACGAGCATGTTGTTGTCCTCGATATAGTTGACGCCCGTCTTGAGGTGCAGGACCTCCTCCAGCGGAACCTCGGAACCCTCGAGGCCCCAGCCCTCGAGAATCTCGCAGAACTGGCGGATGCCCTCTTCGTTGGTGCGAGCGGAGCGACCGACGTAGAAATGGTCGCCGACCATCATGACGTCGCCGCCGTCGAGCGTGCCCGGAGAAACGATGTGCTTAACATGCTCGTCGTCAAAGAAGCGGCGGACGGCCGGCTCGATCTCATCCTTCTCGCCGTTGCGGCTATCGGCACCGGGGTTGGTAATGATGGCGCCGCAGCGAGTGATAACGGCCGGATCTTCGACGAAGCAGCTGTCGGGATACTGCTCGAGAGCCGGCAGCACCGACACGTCAACGCCGCACTGCTCGAGTGCGTGCTCGTAATCGTAATGCTCCTCGATAGCGCGCTCGTAGATGGGCTGGCCAAGCTCGGGAGCGCTCGCGATGCCATTGCTCAGGGACTTGCCGGGACGACGGATGATGACGTGGCTGAACTTGGTCATGATGATCCTCCTTGGATCTCATAGTACTGAGCGGACTTCCTTGCGTCCGCCTTCCTTCCGATGGCTTTATCTTAGGGTGTCTTTGCTGTTTTGTATATTGTATACAATCCTGAACGGTAGATATTTTTCGGTGAACGTATTTTTGCTTCCTAGGGTCAGGTAGCGTGATTTAGCTGGTCGTTCTATAATCAAATTAGCCTATTCAAACCAAACGTATTTAAATTTGAAAATATACAGTTAAGGTATATAAGCTCATGGAAACACTCAGAAGACCCTTGAAGGATCATGTATACGACTATATTTCGAGTCGCATAGACGCCGGCGAGCTTTCGGCCGGCGACCGTGTGAGCGAGCAAGCGATCTGCGATGCCATGGGCGTGTCGCGCACGCCGGTTCGCGAGGCGCTCATCCAGCTGGCAAGCGACGGCTATCTGGACAACCTCCCCCGCCGCGGATTCCGCGTCCGTGGGTTCGATCAGCAAAACGCCGTTGAAGTCTTTGAGATTATGGGGCCGCTCGACGGGCAGGCGGCATACCTTGCCTGCCCCCTCCTGACCGAAGAGGACATCATGCAGCTAAAGTTCTTGGTTGGATCCATGGACCTCGCGATCCAAGGCGGTCTTATCCGAAAGTACGACGACATTCAGCGGGACTTTCACCTTACGTACTTCAACCGCTGCGGCAACGACCGTCTGCGCGACATGATTTCGCAACTCGAGCGTTGCTTTATCAAACGCGATTACGAGACCGTCGATCAGGAGACGGCGTGCAAACTGCTGGGTATAGCCAATGCCGAGCATGCCCACATTCTTGAGCTGTTCGAAGCGCGGGATGCGGCGGCCGTGCGAGACTACGTTCGCGATGTCCATTGGAACACGGAGAACGCCCAGTTCACCGTTTGGTAGGAAAGCAACAGGGGACGACATCGGTCTTAAACCTTGACGCCAGCACCGCCCAAACTGATCCATTTTCCTCCGTCCCCGAGGGATCAGCGACGCCCTTCTGGAAAGCGCATCCCACCATCCGGGCGAATTCCGGGATACCGTTTCCCGATGGGGCCTCTCGGGGAAATTGCGTCCCAGAATTCTGGCTCGAAACGGGATATGGTTTCCCAAACAGGCCTCTTGCGGAAAATGCATCCCGGAATCCCTGCCCGAAACGGGACGCGCTTTCCCAGTCGAGGCCCTACGGGAAACTGCATCCCGGAATCCACGCCCAAACCGGGACGCAGTTTCCGGGCGGGGCATCAAAAACAAAGTTGCGGTGGAATAGTCCCTGCTTGGGCTGGTTGAGGGCTTAAATAGGAACTATTTCACCGCAAGTTATTGAGGGGATGTCCGTCCTCTTACAGATGGCGTTCCAAAAAGCGGAAAGCTAGGCGAATCCAGGGGCGGACGGCCACTTGCTTGTCCTCATTGTCGACCGCGGTGTTGGCGTTGCCGAGCGAAAGGCCGTGACCGCCCTGGTCAAAGACGTGCATTTCGCATGCAACACCCTCCTCGGCCATGCGCTGCGCAAACGGGTAAACCTGCGCGATCGGCGCCGTCTTGTCGTCGGACACGCCCCACACAAAGGTCGGGGGCATCTGACGCGAAACATGCGTGGTGGGGCAGATGTCGGCCAGGTGCTCGTCGGTCGCCTCGCCGCCCGTCACCATCGACAGATAGTCGTTAAGCAAATCGCGCCCCGTCTTGCCACCCGTCTTGGGCACGCGCAGGTCGATGCGCGGGTCGCGCGTCTGCATATCACGCACATAGGCAAGGTCGAGCAACGGATAGCCCAGCACCACGGCGTCGGGACGAATATCCTCCGGACGAGCCCCTGCCAGGCCCGCGAAGGGACCAGTCTTCCACTGCGTTGCCAGCGAAGCGCAAATCATGCCGCCCGCCGAGAAGCCCACGATGCACACGCGCTTGGGATCGACATGCCACTCGTCGGCGTTGGCGCGCACGGTAGCAACCATCTTGGCAAGGTCTGCCTGCGGGTGCGGAAAACTCACGTCGCCCGTGGCGCTCGTCACATAGCTGAGCACAAAGGTCTGGTAGCCGCGGTCCAAAAATGCAAACGCTACCGGGTCCTGCTCATGCGGAGCGATATGCGTAAACCCGCCTCCGCCGCAGATGATCACCGCGGGGCGGCGGCCATTGGGCTTGTCGGGCAGCGGCTCGGCACCCAAATACGTAAACGTCGCCGGATATTCCTCGGTCGGCTCCTCGCCCCACAGTGCGTGATTCTCGACAATCATATGTGCTCCCTTCGCGCAATTCGTGCGCACTATTTTTCCGCTCTCAAGCGTACCCCAGTTGGGCCCAGGGCGCAGAAACACTCCCGCAATAAGTTCACCTTCAACTGATATATCACATAATCCCAGCTCAGGACCATCGTTGAGCAGCGTAGAATAGGGGCGTTGACCAAGCCGCGAAACACATATGAAACGTTTCCGGCAAACCAAACGCGCGATATGCGCCTATTTAAGTTGGAGGCAACTATGGGTCTGCTCGATTCGCTTAAGTCCACCTTCACCTCGACCGGCGAGGCGTCCATTCCGCCCGCAGCAAGCTTCGCCACCCGCGAAGGCGTCATCTACGCCCCCGTCAACGGCGTGCTCGTCAACCTGGACGAAGTTCCCGACGAGACCATCGCCTCGGGCATGCTTGGCCAGGGCTATGGCATCGAGCCCATTACCGGCACCATCTATGCGCCCGCCAACGGCCGCATCGGCGCCACCACCGTCACCAACCACTCCATCGGCATGATCACCGAGGACGGTCTTCGCGTGTTCATCCATGTCGGCCTGGGCACCGTGGAAATGAATGGCAAGGGTTTTGCCCGCTTTGTCGAGATGGGCGATGTGGTCAAGGCGGGCCAGCCGCTCATCAGCTTCGACCGCGACGCCATTAAGGCCGCTGGTCACGAGGATATCGTGACCGTCATCGTCTCCGAGCTCGATCGCCTTAAGAGCATCGACCATGTCGGCGAGTCCGGAACGCTTATCGGCGGCAACCCGCTTGTCAAGCTGGGCGACCCGCTGCTGGTGGCCAAGACCAAGTAGCCAGGTCCCGCGCTACACAGCCAAAAGACACCACGAAAAGCGCCCGCGACCATTTGGTCGTGGGCGCTTTTCGTTTGAAAACCATCCCGTCAATGCCTTGTCTGTATAGCCCAAATGAGCCGAGCTGCTAGAATATCGAACTGTATGGATAACTATCATTCAACCGTTATGGGAGGATACGTGAACCGCACCAAAATCGCGCAGCTCTATACGCACGCCGAGTCGCTCGGTGGCCAGACCGTCACCGTTGCCGGCTGGGTCAAGTCCGTCCGCGACATGAAGAACTTTGGCTTTGTTACGCTCAACGACGGCAGCTGCTTCCGCGACCTGCAGGTCGTCATGAACCGCGAGGCGCTCGACAACTACGACGAGATCGCCCATCAGAACGTCTCGGCCGCACTCATTTGCACCGGCACCGTCAAGCTGACGCCCGATGCGCCCCAGCCTTTCGAGCTTTCTGCCACTTCCATCGAGGTCGAGGGCGTCAGCGCCCCGGATTACCCGCTGCAGAAGAAGCGCGCGACCGTCGAGTTCCTGCGCACCCAGCAGCACCTGCGCCCGCGCACCAACCTGTTCCGCGCCGTGTTCCGCATCCGCTCTGTCGCGGCTGCAGCCATCCACCGCTTCTTCCAGGAGCAGGGCTTTGTCTACGTCAACACCCCCATCATCACCACGAGTGACTGCGAGGGCGCCGGCGAGATGTTCCGCGTGACCACGCTCGACCCCAAAAATCCGCCCCTCACCGAGTCCGGCGAGGTCGACTGGAGCCAGGACTTCTTTGGCAAGCATGCGAGCCTCACCGTGTCCGGCCAGCTCAATGCCGAGAACTTTGCCATGGCCTTTGGCGACGTGTATACCTTTGGCCCCACCTTCCGCGCCGAAAACTCCAACACCACGCGCCACGCCGCCGAGTTTTGGATGATCGAGCCCGAGATGGCCTTTGCCGATCTGAACGACTACATGGATAACGCCGAGGCCATGCTCAAGTACGTCCTTAAGGACGTTATGGCCACCTGCCCCGACGAGCTCAATATGCTCAACAAGTTTGTGGACAAGGGCCTGATCGAGCGCCTGGACCATGTGGCAAACTCCGACTTTGCCCGCGTTACCTACACCGAGGCTGTCGAAATCCTGGAGCAGGCAGTCGCTGCTGGCCACCAGTTTGATTACCCCGTCAGCTGGGGCATCGACCTGCAGACCGAGCACGAGCGTTTCCTGACCGAGGAGCACTTTAAGCGACCGACCTTCGTAACCGACTACCCGGCCGAGATCAAGGCGTTCTACATGCGCATGAACGAGGACGGCAAGACCGTCGCCGCCGCCGACTGCCTGGTTCCCGGTATCGGCGAGATTATCGGCGGCTCCCAGCGCGAGGAGCGCCTGGATCTGCTCGAGGCCCGCATCAAGGACCTGGGCATGAATCCCGAGCAGTACAAGTACTACCTTGACCTGCGCCGCTACGGTTCCTGCAAGCACGCCGGCTACGGCTTGGGCTTCGAGCGCTTGGTCATGTATCTGACCGGCGTGGGCAACATCCGCGACGTCCTGCCGCACCCGCGCACCGTGGGCAACGCCGACTTCTAATCGCCACAGCGCCACCAAACGCGTTCCAGCGCATCATGCCAGCGCCTCTCGGCAAGCCGAGGGGCGCTTTTTTCAACAGTATCCGTCAAGCTTTTGGCAAGATTTTGGTCAGTTGAGCAGGGCTGTTGAAAACTCGACCCGCCGCTTGCCGACGACTACCGACCGCCCGGAGCGTCCTGCACCCCTGGGAAAGCCCCGCGCCCTAGGCTCCATACCGTCGCCACCCAAAACGGAAAGGACGTAGATGCCATGACCGAAACCGCTGTTGAAACTTACGAGACCACGACGAGGGGCGCCGCCTCGATGGCAGCCTATCGCGCCGTTCGTATCTTGCAACTATTAAGCGAAAACACCGGCGAGGACAAGGCCATGCTTTCCGATGAGTTGATCAGGCGCCTCGCCCATCCCGACGACCCCGCCCGCATGCCCATCTCGGCGGCGCGGCGCAGCATCTACACCGCCATCTCCGCACTTCGCCATGCCGGATACGAAATTGAGTACAAGCGCGGCGTGGGGTATCGACTCTTGACCCGTCCACTCACCGACGAAGAGGTCATCCGCCTCCACGGCATGGTCATGCGCAACCGTTCTACGCCCATCGCCATCCGAAAAAGCATGGCGCAGCACTTGGTCGCCATGGCGAGTGCCGACGTTCGCGGCTACCTCGATGCACCCGAGCCCGCTCCAAGCGCGGGCAGCAAATCCACCAAGGCCCCGCGCACGCCCGTCAAGCGCATCGACACCTGCGAGCTCATCGAGCAGGCCATCGACCACGGAACCACGGTGAGTTTTGATATTTCGAGCGTCACGGCACGTGGCGAAACCGAAGTAGCGCGGATGACGCTCCGGCCCTTTGCCATCAAGCAACGAGACGGCATCTCGTATTTGCTGGGAACGGTCTATGACGCCCGAGGCGCCGATGACACGCTGCGTACCGTAGAGATTGGCCGCATGAGAAACGTCACCACGCGTCTCCTCGACGGCAAGAAGCTCTTCGCCGCCCTGGACGAGGACGACACCTCGTCAGCCGCATAGGACCCTTCGCCGCCCATTCGACTACCCGTACCGCCCATCCGATTCTGTATTAAAAAACCCGCCAGGTTATTGTAAAAATGGACATCCGCGCTACTATAGTTCCACTTGCACTTTGTTTGAGTGCAGTGTTTCCAGCTATTTCTATACTGGGGGTAACGATATGAAGGACATCACCATCAGCCGCAGGAGCCTTCTGGTCTCCGCCGGTCTGCTCGCACTGGCCCCGCTTGCCGGATGCGGCGGCAACTCTGGTTCCGGCTCCGCAGCCGCCGGTTCCGACTACACCATCGGCGTTCTGCAGCTCACCGAGCACTCCGCACTCGACGCCGCCAATGACGGCTTTGTCAAGGCCATCAAGAAGAGCGGCCTTAAGGTCAAGATCGACCAGAAGAACGCCCAGAACGACCAGTCCACGTGTAAGTCCATCGCCGACAAGTTTGTGGGCGACAACGTCGACCTGATCTACGCCATCGCCACGCCTGCCGCGCAGGCCGCCGCCGGCGCCACGGCCGATATCCCCATCGTGGGCTGCGCCATCACCGACTACGCCGCCTCCGGCCTGGTCCAGGACAACGACAAACCCGGCACCAACGTCACTGGCGCCTCCGACCTCACCCCGGTCGCCGAGCAGCTCGAGATGATGCAGAAGGTCCTGCCCGACGTAAAGAAGGTCGGTCTGCTCTACTGCACTGCCGAGTCCAACTCCGACGTCCAAATCAAGGCCGCCAAGAAGGAACTCGGCAAGCTGGGCCTGGAGTACACCGACTTCACCGTCTCGAGCTCCAACGAGATCCAGTCCGTCGTCGAGTCCGCCGTGGGCAAGGTCGACGCGCTCTACTCCCCCACCGACAACACCATCGCCGCGGGCGCTTCGCAGGTCGGCCAGATCTGCAAGGAGAATAAGCTCCCCTTCGTGACCGGCGAGGAGGGTATGTGCATGGCCGGCGGCCTGTTCACCCTCTCCATCAACTACGAGGATCTGGGCTACGCCGCGGGCGAGATGGCCGTCAAGATCCTGAAGGGCGAGGCCAAGCCCGAGGATATGCCGATCAAGCACCTCTCGAGCAAGGACCTGGTCGTCGTCAAGAACGACGAGATGGCCGAGGCTCTGGGCATCGACCTCTCCGCTCTGGACGAGTAGCGGTATGCGCGGCGATGTGCCTAGGGCCCATACTCGCGCCGTTGCCGTGTTATTCAATATCTGAGCCACAGGGGCGAACGCCAAAGACCGGCGTTCGCCCTGCTTGTTACGGATGAGACAAAACATCCGGCCGCAGCTCTTTCATGCATTGTTACCGCTATCATGGTGACTCACGTGTCTACCCTATCCTAGGAGGTATGAAGCATGCTCATTGCATTGCAGGGCGCCGTTTCGCAGGGCGTCCTCTGGGGCATTATGGTGCTTGGCGTGTTTATCACGTTCCGCCTGCTCGACATCCCCGATATGACCTGCGACGGCAGCTTTGCCCTCGGCGGCTGCGTCTGCGCCGTACTCATCGTCAATAACAACGTCGACCCGCTGCTCGCCGTACTGGCCGGCATGTGCGCCGGCGCCATCGCGGGCGCCGTCACGGGCATTCTGACCACCGTCTTCGAGATTCCCGCGATCCTCGCCGGAATCCTCACCCAGATCAGTCTGTGGTCCGTCAACCTGCGCATCATGGGCAAGTCCAACACGCCCATCCTCGCCAAGGGCACCATCTTCTCGTCTGTTAGCAACATGACGGGCCTGCCGCAGTCCACCGTCGCCATCATCCTGGGCATCTTGCTCGCTGTGGCTATCGTCGCCATCCTGTATTGGTTCTTTGGCACCGAGATCGGCTCGGCACTGCGCGCCACCGGCAACAACGAGTACATGATCCGCGCCCTGGGCGTCAACACCAACTCCACCAAGATGATCGCGCTGGTGCTCTCCAACGCCCTCATCGGCCTTTCGGGCGCGCTCATCTGCCAGAGCCAGAAGTACGCCGACATTGGTATGGGCACCGGTGCCATCGTTATCGGTCTTGCCGCCATTGTTATCGGCGAGGTGCTCGGCCGCCTGCTGCCCGGCGGTCTCACGCAGTTTAGCGTCCGCCTGGCCTCCGCCGTCTTTGGCTCCGTGGTCTACTTCCTCATCCGCGCCATCGTGCTGCAGCTGGGCATGGACGCCAACGACATGAAGCTGCTCTCCGCTGTGATTGTCGCCGTGGCCCTGTGCGTGCCCGTGGTTTGGGAGCGTTACAAGCTCCGCAGCTCCTACACGAGGGGAGATGAGGCAGATGCTTAAGCTCTCGCACGTCAAGAAGACCTTTAACAAGGGCACCGTCACCGAGAAGCGCGCGCTCACCGGCGTCGACCTTACCCTCAACGACGGCGACTTTGTAACTGTGATCGGCGGCAACGGCGCCGGCAAATCCACGCTGCTCAACATGATTGCCGGCGTATATCCGCTCGATTCGGGCGTTATCGAGCTCGACGGCACCGACATCTCGCGCCTGAGCGAGTCGCAGCGCGCCAAGTACCTGGGCCGCGTGTTCCAGGACCCTATGCGCGGTACCGCTGCCGACATGCAGATCGCTGAGAACCTGGCCCTCGCCAAGCGCCGCGGCCAGCGTCGCGGTCTTTCGTGGGGCGTCACCAAGGCCGAGAAGGACGAATACGTTGAGTTGCTCAAGCGCCTGGACCTTGGTCTGGACACGCGTCTCAACGCTAAGGTCGGTCTGCTCTCGGGCGGCCAGCGCCAGGCACTCACCCTGCTCATGGCCACGCTCACCAAGCCGCGCCTGCTGCTGCTCGACGAGCACACCGCGGCCCTCGACCCCAAGACGGCATCGAAGGTGCTCAATCTGACCGAGGAGATCGTCGACGAGAACCACCTGACCACGCTCATGGTCACGCACAACATGAACGACGCCATCCGTCTGGGCAACCGTCTGATCATGATGCACGAGGGCCATGTGATCTACGACGTGGCCGGCGACGAGAAGAAGTCGCTCACCGTGGCCGACCTGCTGCAGAAGTTTGAGGAGGTCTCGGGCGGCGAGCTCGCCAACGACCGCATGCTGCTGAGCTAAACCTACCAAAAAGGGACAGGTTTATTTTGGCAGGTTTTATCTGGGCAAACGTCAAAACCGCCGCAAAGGGTCAGACACCTTTGCGGCGGTTTTCGCATATTATGTCGATAATCCAGCGGCAGCAGAAACCACTGGTTAAGAACTAAGGAAACTACCATGAGAAGACTCCTTCCCGTCTTGCCTTGACCGCCGCGCATCTCGCCGGTGCGCTCACCGGTGCCCCAGCCCGCGCCGCTGCGACCACCCTTCTCAAGTTGTCGGCCTGTCCGATGTGATCGGACGGGCTTCTTGGTGGGTATCATGGTTGAACGATCATGAGGAGGTTTCCCTACATGGAATTGTTTGAGCCAATTCTTCATTTCTTTGCACAACGATGGGTCCACAACATCATCTGGGCAGGTATCTTGGCTATCGGCACCGCCGTTGCCGCCAAGGTCGCGTCCAAGACCCTGCACCACCTGCTTAGCCGCGACGACAACCCACTCCCTTCATCAAGCATCTTCATCAACATCGCGCGCGCCGTCATATGGACGATCGGCGGCAGCTTTATCCTCGACAACTGCTTTGGCATTAATGCAAACGCCCTCGTCGCCGCTCTTGGCGTCGGCGGCATCGCCATCTCACTCGGCTTTCAGGACACGCTTTCAAACCTTATCGGCGGTATGCAGGTTACGTTTATGGGCATCATCAAGCCCGGCGACAATATCGAAGTCGGCGGCGTGTCGGGCGTGGTCCAAGATATCACCTGGCGCCATACGACCATCGAAGATGCCTGCGGGCAGACCATCATCGTCCCCAATTCAAACATCTCCAAGAACACGCTCGTCCACCTCATGCCCTTTGGACGCGTGGCCGTCCCCGTTGCCGTAAAGGACACGTCCAAGTGGGCCTCGTTGGACGCGCTGGCAGATGAGCTTACCGACGCCACCAAGGCCGCGGTGCTTCCCATCTCTGGCTTTGACAAGGAGCCGTACGTGCTCTTTAGCGAGATCGGCGACTTTGGCGTCAAGGGCAAAATCATCTTTATCGTCAGCGACGATAGCACCACCTTCACGGCAGCCGACGCCTGCATCCGCGCCATCGCCCCCACCATCGCCTAAAACCACCGCAAAGGGGACAGGCACCTTTGTGGTGGTTTCGCATCGTGGTACCATGGTTCATATCGTTGTTTAAACGACTAAGGGAGTAGACACCATGGAAGAGGCCTATCGTCAAGCGCGCAAGCGCGGCGAACAGGGACGCCGTCGCGCCATCAGCCAAAGCGAGCATCCATATCTTACGGACCTCGACAGCTTGGTCGCCCAGCTTCCCTGCGGGCAGCGCGAGAACATCGGCCTGCGGGACATTCCGCTCGAAATGGTCGTCGGCACGGTTACCAAAGGTCGCCAGTCCGCCTTTTCGTGTAACTTTATGCCGCTGCTCCCCTGGAATACCGAATTCGCCCGCAAATGGTCCAACCTCTACGATATCCAAATCTCCGAGGGCTACCGCGACCCCATCATCGTCACCGAGTTCATGCACCGCTTTTACGTCCAAGAGGGCAACAAGCGTGTCAGCGTCCTCAAATTCCTTGACGCTCCGACGGTTTCGGCCAAGGTGACGCGTCTGTACCCCGGTAAGCGGGATTCCGTCGAGAGCCGCCTGTACGGTGAGTTCTGCGCGTTTTGGCGCGTCTGCCCCCTGTACGAGATTGAGTTTTCGCGCGAGGGCAGCTACGAGATGCTTGCCAAAATGCTCGGCCAAGATCTTGTCGAAAAATGGCCTCAAAAGAAGGTCGACTACCTACGTCACACCTTCCTGCTCTTTAAGCGCGCCTATCTTCGCGCGGGCGGCGACCACTTGGACATTACGCCTGCCGATGCCATGCTCGTCTACCTCAACGTCTACAACCAGGACCGTCTGCTGGATACGCCGACGGATATCGTCGTCAACCGTCTGTGCAAGATTTGGCGCGAGCTTGTCATTGCCGGCAAAAGCGACGAGGACAAAGTCGATCTTGTCGAAGCGCCGCAGCCCAACGAGAAAGAGGGCGCACCGACAAAAGCTACCTCGGGCGTGCTCAACTTCTTTATGAGCAAGACCGTCTACTCCACTGCCAATCCCATGCGAATCGCCTTTATCCACGAGTTTCCCTGTGCCACGTCGAGCTGGGACAGCCTACACGACCAGGGCCGCCGGTATCTTGATGAGCACTTTGGCGGCATCGTGCGCACCGAGGCGTTCGAGGACTGCCACGATTCGGACGTGTTCTACGCCGCCGTCGAGACAGCCGTAAAGCACGGGGCGAACGTCATCTTCTCGACCTCACACCGGCTCATGGAATACACGCTCAGGGCGTCAGTCGAGTATCCCCAGGTGCGGTTCCTTAACTGCTCAATCGGCCTTCCCCACCAAAGCGTCCGCTCGTACTTTGGAAAGATGTACGAGGCCAAGTTCCTACTGGGCGCCCTTGCCGCCAGCATGGCCGACAACCACCGTATTGGCTACCATGCGTCGGTCTTCGCCTCGGGCGCGCTGAGCGAAATCAACGCCTTCGCTATCGGTGCCTCGCTGCTCGACCCTCGTGCGCAGATTATCCTCACTTGGGGAGATGTTCCCGCCGGCGGTCTTGCCGAAGCCATGTGTCGCGAGGGCGTGAGCGTCATGACCGGCGCCGATATGTCCAAGTCTCTCGAGGACCCCACCGCCTACGGGCTTCACCGTCTGGTAAACGGCAAGGAAATTACCGGTATTGCTATGCCGGTATGGAACTGGGGCCGTTACTACGAACTCATCGTACGCAGCCTACTGCACGGCACATGGGACGAGACCGCCGATGACCAGCAGGTGCACGCCGTCAACTACTGGTACGGTATGAGCTCCGGCGTCATCGATATTCGCTACGCTCCGGGCCTACCCTATCAGACGCGTAAACTTGTGCAGCTGCTTCGCAACGGCATTGTCGAGGGCTCCATCAACCCATTTGGCGGCGAGCTCCACAGCCAGGACGGCGTGGTTCAGATTGAGGGCTTCCCTCCCCTGCCGAGTACGCAGATTGTCGAGATGAACTGGCTGGCTGACAACGTTATAGGCTCGATTCCGCAGCTCGATAACGAGCCGGAGGTCCGTGCCCTATGAATATCCTAGCCATTGCCGATGTAGAGGAGCGATGCCTGTGGGAGTGCTTTCGCAAGGAGCGCTTTGAGGACGTTGACCTGATTCTATCCGCAGGCGACCTGGATCCGGACTATCTTGAGTTTTTGGTCACTGTCATCAACAAACCGCTTGTGTACGTTCGTGGCAACCACGACGACCGCTACGCGCGCCATGCACCGGGCGGGTGCATTTGTGTTGAGGACAGCGTATATGTGTACCGAGGTATTCGCATTGCGGGTCTGGGCGGTTCCATGCGCTACCGCGACGGCGCGAACATGTATACCGAGCGCGAGATGGCAAAACGCATGCGCAAGCTATCGCGAAAAATCGCACTGGTAGACGGATGCGATATTCTACTTACCCATGCACCCGTCGCAGGCATGGGCGACCTGGACGACCTGCCGCATCGAGGATTCGAGTGCTTTAATGCGGCTCTTGAGTCTTGGGGTCCCGACTATATGATTCACGGGCATGTGCACCAAAGCTACGGCCCCAACTTTCAACGCGAGCGCCAACACCCATGCGGAACGAAGATTGTCAACGCCTGCGGCTATACCAAGATCGAAATTGACGAGGCGCGCTACCCCACGCGCGGTTGGAAGGCCGCTTGGCTCAACTCGCAAACCATGCGCCGCGAGCTCAAACGCCACGAAGCAATCGAGTCTTCAACCGCCAGAACCCCCTGGTAACTGCCAACAACCACCACGAAGGGGATAGGCACCTTTATGGTGGTTTTGCTGACTCGTCCGACCTGTCCATCACGGTGCTTGTGTAATTAACGAGAACACTCATTGTTTTGTAAGGACGGCGCTCACGTGCCGTCTTTTTTTGTCAACTTATGCAGTCTCGACCGTGTTGTATGTAGAGGGACCTCGCGAGACGCCTTCCCTATATCCACCACGACCAATTGGAGGTGACACTATGCCTGCACGCCGTAACCGCAATAGCACGCTCCGATGCGATGCCGATCAGATCGAGCGGGAAGCAAAGCGCTTGGTCGACACGTATTCCGACCTCATCCTTCGATTGTGCTATTCGGCCCTTGGATCCGCTGACGACGCTCAAGACATCTGCCAGGACACGCTGATCAAGATTCTCCAACGCACTCAACCGTTCGACTCGCTCGAACACGAACGTGCTTGGGTGATCCGAGTCGCACTGAACGCATGTCGCGATATCGGCCGTACGCACGCGAATCACCCGGTTGTCGACCTCGATTCGCTCCCCGATTTCTGCGCACCCGTAACACATACCGAGCAAGAATTCGCGCAACGCGACTGCGCCATTCTTTCCGCTGTCACGGCCCTGCCTCAAGCACAGCGCATCGCCATCTTTTTGCACTACTACGCAGGCATGAGCATCAGGGAAATCGCAGACGCCGTTCACGCGACGCCAGCTGCAACCGCCCAGCACCTTAGCCGCGGACGTGCGTCACTTCGGCTTTCCTTGAAAGGAGACCACAATGACTACGAATTCGAATGACTATCGCCACGCCCTGGAGCACATTTCGTTTACCGATAATGCGAAGCAGCACATGGCAAACTCGATTGCTCAGTCCGTCGCCTCGAGCGATGCGGCGACCGCTCAAAGCAACTTTAATGGCACGCGACGCAAGCCGCGCATCGCCCGCCATCCCGTAAGAACAGTCGCTCGCATTGCCGCTGTAACGGCAGTCCTCGCTATCGTCATTGGAGGCGCTGGCACGGCTATGGCAACAGGCGTCCTGCCGCTTCCTTCTGACATGCTTTCCGACATCTTTGACGGACCTGCTTCTCAAACCGAGATCATCGACCGTATTGGCCGGCCCGTCGGTGCTAGCTGCTCCAACAACGGAGTCACCGTGACCGCCGACGCCATCATGGGCGACAAGGATATGGTTACCATCGCCTATACGCTTACGTTCGACGATCCCGCTGCCCTGAAAAAGCTTTCCGAGCCGGGCGAGAACGGAACTATCGCCGGAAGTGTCGATGGAAACGTATACGTTGATGGCGAGCATGGCGGCCAAGGCCAATCATGGCTCATTGACAAGAACCCCAATGACTCCAGCATTCAATACTTTGCACAGTTCAGCGTTGAATCACCCGGCCTTATGGGCAGGACCGTCCGCACGCATATCAACTCTCTCGTTGTGCCACGTGCTGGCAAAGAGCTTCCCGAGTATAAGAAAATACTTACGGGCCCATGGGATCTTAAGTTCCAGCTGAATTACGAAGATACATCCGTTACGATTCCCGCGCCCAAATCGGTCAACTTTAACGGCACCAAGGCGACGATTCAAGAGGCCACCGTATCCTGCGTTGGCGTTTCAGTCCGCTACAACATAGATCGTTCCATCGAACACGACAACAACAGCGGCAAGATGTCTCAAAACATGGAGGAGTCTATGGATGCCGTTGGCAACATACCCCTCATCGTGACGTTCAAAGACGGTCATGTTGAGGACGCAACCAGCCACAGCGGCTATTTCGCAAATAAACTGGATAACGGCACCACTGATGTCCACAAGACCTGGCCGTTCTCGCAAGTTTGTGACACAGACAAGATTGCAAGCGTACAAATTGGCGATACGGTCATTCCCATGAATTCGTAACGCTACGCGGCTCGTATATGCACCCGGTTCCGCACTTCGCGTCTAAAGATGCGCTGTCATCGAGCAGCGTGAGCGCAAGGCCGCCCGTATGGTCGGCTGGGAACACCTCGTTGCGCTAAAAACCACCACGAAGGGGACCGGCACCTTTGTGGTGGTTTTGCTGACTCGTCCGACCTGTCCCAACGGTTTGTCTCAATCTGTAACAGGTAGGGCCCAAATAATCGGTTAGCTGTTACAGATCGAGACAGACCACGGATGCTCAGCCGAAAATCTCAATCTGTAACAGGTAGGAACGATTTTGCCCCTTAGATGTTACAGATTGAGATATTTGACAGCTTGAATCGGCATCGCCTACAGCGCGGCGACGACCTTGTCGCCCATCGTCGTGGTGCCGAGGATCTTATCTGCCGGGGTGTTGACATCGGCGATGTCACGGGTGCGCCAGCCCTCGTCGAGCACGCGCGCCACGGCGCTCTCGATCCACGCGGCTTGCTCGCCCATGTCGAGCGCGTAGGTCAGCAGCATCGCCACCGACAAGATTTGAGCCAGCGGATTGGCCACGCCGAGCCCCGCGATGTCAGGAGCGCTGCCAGCGCTCGGCCCAAACAGCGATACGCCATCATCCAGCGAGGCAGAGGCAAGCATACCGAGCGATCCGGTAATCTGAGCCGCCTCATCGGACAGGATGTCGCCGAACATGTTCTCCGTCACCACGACGTCAAAGTCTGCCGGTCGACTGATGAGCTGCATGGCGGCGTTGTCGACGAGCAGGTCCTCAAGCTCCACGTCGGAGTACTCCTCGTCTTGCACGCGATGCACGATCTCGCGCCACATGCGGCTCGTCTCCAGCACGTTGCGCTTATCAACGCTCGTCACCTTGCCGCGACGTTTGCGCGCCGCCTCAAATGCCTGGCGCGCAATGCGCTCAATCTCGTACTCGCGATACTCCATCACGTCGACCGCACGCTGACCGGCCGCACCCGCAGCGCCCGCGCAGGTCACGGATGCGGGCGCCAAAGTCCCACGGCATGTTGTAGCCCATCGTATCGGGGATGTTCACGACCGTGGCACCGGCCTTTACGGCCGCCTCGATAATGCGCACCAGAAACTCCTGATCGGAGCGGCCGGCATCCTCGGCATAAAACTCAACATCGTCAACGAACTTGCGAGCATGTTTGACGGCATGGATCGCTCACTCAATTGCCCTTTCCTCAGTCATATGGAGCTTGTCGCGCAGGTGACTGGTGCTCACACCCAGCCCTGTATGGATACGGGGCCTCTGGGCCGTTTTGAGCGCCTCTGCAGCCACTTCGATATCCCTGTCGACAGCGCGCGTCAGGCCGCATACCGTGCATCGGTCGCCCGCAATCTTGCCAATCTCCTGTACGGAGCGAAAGTCACCAGGACTCGAGATGGGAAAGCCCGCCTCGATAACGTCCACGTTCATGCGCACCAGCTGGCGGGCGATGAAGAGCTTTTCCTCGGTATTCATGCTGGCGCCCGGCGACTGCTCACCGTCGCACAGGGTGGCGTCAAAGATTGTGATTTTGCGGCTTATATGTTCCTCCTGATTGACCGTTTTATGACAGATGGCTTTCAGGAGAGAGAGAAGGCCTAGAGATAGAAAAATACCCGTGTCGCTCATCACGCCTGAAAGCGGCAGACGATAGCGCACCCGGGTACAACAAATCGTTATAGCGAGATTACAACCCTAGCGCGCTATCCAATCTAGTAGCGCTAGGCCTAGGAGCTGTTGCGTGTTCTTAAACATGTTGGGCTCCCTTCGGCCTCGGGTAGTACTACATCGCGCTAAAGTACAACACAAGTAAAACCACCACAAGGGTGCCTGTCCCCTTCGTGGTGGTTTCGTTGACTCAAAAGCAAGAGACCCGGTCCTGCACAAGGCAGAACCGGGTTTCTTTAGCAATGCTTGCTTTGCTCAGGCAGTAACTAAAAGTTACTCAGCCAGGAAGTCACGCTGGACAGCGGGATCGACCTTGACGCCAGGGCCCATGGTGGAAGACACGGAGATGGACTTGACGTACTTGCCCTTAGCAGAAGAAGGCTTGACGCGCAGGATCTCGGTGTACAGGGCAGCGTAGTTCTCGACGAGCTGCTGCTCAGAGAAGGACTTCTTGCCCAGGGGCACGTGGCAGATGCCGTAGCGGTCGGCGCGATACTCAACGCGGCCGGCCTTGAGCTCGGAGACCATCTTGGCGACGTCCATGGTCACGGTGCCGAGCTTAGGGTTCGGCATGAGGCCACGGGGACCAAGAATCTTACCGATGCGGCCAACCTTGGCCATCATGTTCGGCGTAGCGATAGCGGCGTCGAAGTTGATCTCGCCCTTTTGAATCTGGGCGACGAGCTCGTCGGAACCGATGATGTCGGCGCCGGCAGCCTCGGCCTCGCGGGCCTTCTCGCCCTCGGCGAAGACGGCAACACGAACGGTCTTGCCGGTGCCGTGGGGCAGGGAGATGGAACCACGGATGTTCTGGTCAGCCTTACGAGTATCGATGCCCAGACGGAAGTGAGCCTCGACGGTCTCGTCGAACTTGGCGGTGTCGAGCTCCTTGATGAGCTTGGCAGCCTGAAGGGGGGTGTAGAGCGTGGCGCGGTCGATCTTCTCGGCAGCGGCGTTATAGCTCTTACCATGCTTAGCCATGTGCATTACCTCCTGTGGTTAAACGGGCGTGAGCCCTCCCACATCGTATCGTGTGCCCTATTGCACACATATAACGGGCGCCCCGGTCGGAGCACCCGTCATTACCTAAAGAAATCGCTACTCAGCGATGGTGACGCCCATGGAACGGGCGGTACCGGCGATGATCTTCTTGGCGGCGTCAATGTCGTTGGCATTGAGGTCCGGCATCTTGATCTCGGCGATCTTGGTGAGCTGCTCCTGGGAGAGCTGACCGACCTTGTCGGCCTGGGGCTTAGCGGAACCAGACTTGAGGTTCAGCTCCTTCTTGATGAGGTGAGCCGCCGGCGGGGTCTTGGTGATGAAGGAGAAGGACTTATCCTCGTAGACAGAGATCTCAACGGGGATGATGTCGCCCTTCTTGTCCTGCGTCTCGGCGTTAAAGGCCTGGCAGAACTGCATGATGTTCACGCCAGCAGCGCCCAGGGCGGGGCCGACGGGAGGAGCGGGGTTAGCTGCACCAGCAGGAATCTGGAGCTTAATGACGTTGGCAACCTTCTTCTCAGCCATGGTCATTCCTTTCGAATCACGAGTGTGAAGTACTTGCTATATCGTAAGCACGCACGTGTTAGAAGCACTCCTGAGATGAGCAGTCACAGAAGAAGCACGCTCGCGCGAACGGACGCAAACTTAAGCGATGACAGCGACCTGGTTAAAGTCGAGCTCGACCGGCGTCTCGCGGCCAAAGATCATCAGCGTGACCTTGAGCTTGCCTGCCTCGGTATTAACCTCGGAGACCTTGCCATCAAAGTCGGTAAGCGGGCCATCGGTGACGCGGACGGACGTGCCGACCTGAATATCGACCGAGGTGCGCTTGGGCGAATCGCCCTTACCGGGACGACGAGTCATCTTATTGTACTCGTCGCGGGAAAGCGGAGCGGGCTTGCCGTTGCCGCCCAGGAAACCGGTGACGCCGGGCGTGTTGCGAACACACGTCCAAGCATCGTCATCCATCTCCATGCGGACCAGGACATAACCCGGGAAGATCTTGGAATCCTTGGTCTCACGCTTGCCACCCTCTTTAATCTCGGTGACGCGCTCCATAGGAATCTCGATATCAAAGATACGGTCCTGCATGCCCATAGTCTCGATGCGATGCTCGAGATCGGACTTAACGCGGTTCTCGTATCCAGAGTAAGTGTGAACGACGTACCAACGCTTAGACATGGTTTAGCCCCTCAATCCAGAGAACAGAGCGAGAGCCTCGCCAAAGCCAGCATCGAGCAGAGCGATGACGACGCCGACGATGATCAGAGAAGCGCAAACGACGACCGAGTAGTTCACGAGCTCCTTCTTATCGGGCCACGTGACACGCTTCATCTCGGACTTGACCGAAGCGAAATACTTCTTGGTGCGGGCGAAGAAACCAGGCTTCTCGTTCTTCTTGGACTTCGCAGCCTTCTCGTTCTTCTTGGCAACGGCCTTCTTGGCCTCAACCTTGGAGTTGGCGGCAGCGTTATTGGCAGGTGCCGACTGCTGAGCCTTCTTCTTGTTCTTCTTGTTGGCCATTTGGGTTACCTCCGCGCAATGCGCTTATACATGAGTAAACCGTAAGCCCCCAATTGGGAGCTTACGGAATAATGACTGGCACGCCAGGAAGGACTCGAACCCTCAACACTCGGTTTTGGAGACCGATGCTCTACCAATTGAACTACTGGCGTATATGACTAGAGACTAGCGAGTCTCTTTGTGCAACGTGTGGTGACGGCACCAGGGGCAATACTTCTTGATCTCCATACGATCAGGCATGTTCGACTTGTTCTTGGTGGTCGTATAGTTGCGGCGCTTGCACTCAGTGCACGCAAGAGTAACTAGAGTACGCATGTATCCTGAACCTTTCATTTCCGCCCCGTACGGGCACGAGATGGTACTTTATCAGCTCTATGTAAGTGCTGTCAATGAAAACCTCGAATCAATTGGTTCTCGGTGGATCCATTCATATTTGGAACACATCAATGAAGCCATCGAGAGCTAATCGACGGTGCAACCAGGACCATTATTGATCCTCTCGACACCAGCAACGGCTCAATATCCATTGCAGAAAAGAACCCGGCACCCATATAAGTGCCGGGTTCTCTAAGTCAACTATCAGAGAGCTAATTTACTCAATGATCGTGGAGACGATGCCCGAACCGACGGTGTGGCCACCCTCGCGGATAGCGAAGCGCAGGCCCTCCTCCATGGCGATCGGGTGGATGAGGTCGCCCTCGATGGTGATGTGGTCACCAGGCATAGCCATCTCGGTGCCCTCGGGGAGCTTGACCGTACCGGTAACGTCGGTGGTACGGAAGTAGAACTGAGGACGATAACCATCGAAGAACGGGGTGTGACGGCCGCCCTCCTCCTTGGTCAGAACGTAGATCTCGCCGGTGAACTTGGTGTGCGGGGTAACCGAACCGGGCTTGCAGAGAACCTGGCCGCGCTCGATGTCCTCGCGCTTGATGCCGCGGAGCAGCAGACCGACGTTGTCGCCAGCCTCGCAGAAGTCCATGGACTTACGGAACATCTCGATACCGGTAACGACGGTGTTCTGGGTATCCTTGATGCCGACGATCTCGACGGGCTCGTTGAGCTTGAGCTCACCGCGCTCGACACGGCCGGTAGCAACAGTACCACGGCCGGAGATGGTCATAACGTCCTCAACGGCCATCAGGAACGGGAGGTCGTTGTTACGAGCAGGCGTCGGGATGTACTCGTCGACGGCGTTCATGAGCTCGCGGATAGCGTCCATCCACTTGGCGTCGCCCTCGAGAGCGCCCAGAGCGGAACCACGGATGACGGGGATGTCGTCGCCGGGGAAATCGTACTCGGAGAGGAGCTCACGGGTCTCCATCTCGACGAGGTCGATGAGCTCGTCATCGTCAACCATGTCGCACTTGTTCAGGAAAACGACGATGTAAGGAACGCCAACCTGACGGGCGAGCAGGATGTGCTCGCGGGTCTGAGCCATGGGGCCGTCGGTAGCGGCGATGACCAGGATAGCGCCGTCCATCTGAGCAGCACCGGAGATCATGTTCTTGACGTAGTCAGCGTGGCCCGGGCAGTCAACGTGAGCGTAGTGACGGGCAGCAGTCTCGTACTCGACGTGGGAGACGGAGATCGTAATGCCGCGCTCGCGCTCCTCGGGAGCCTTGTCGATGTTCTCGAACGCAGTGAAGTCAGCCTTGCAGCCCTCGGTCTCGGAGAGAACCTTGGTGATGGCGGCGGTCAGCGTGGTCTTGCCGTGGTCGACGTGACCAATGGTGCCGATGTTAACATGCGGCTTAGTGCGCTCAAACTTCTCTTTGGCCATAAAGCCCTCCTCTAAACAGGTCGTCCCCGGACGGGACTTTGCCTTTATACCATAGTAGCCTCTCAACATACTATTGAGAAGCCACCGTGTTACCTATGGTAGCGGTGACTGGATTCGAACCAGTGACGCCACGGGTATGAACCGTGTGCTCTAACCAACTGAGCTACACCGCCGGATGGAGCCTGCAACCAGACTTGAACTGGTGACCTCTTCGTTACCAACGAAGTGCTCTACCGACTGAGCTATACAGGCACTTGACGGGTGGGAGCTATAGGATTCGAACCTATGTAGGCAGAGCCAACGGGTTTACAGCCCGTCCCCATTAACCACTCGGGCAAACTCCCAATCGTTCAAGTATCCGCAGGTTCTTTGGTCTTTTGGACCGCCGCCCCCGCGAACGAAAAAGATAATACGATGCAACCTTGGGGGCTGTCAACGAAAACCTCTAGATACACGGTTCCGGGCGTATCTATATAGCCGTGACCTGCGGTTTTGTTGAGTTTGGATGTGAAGGACGGTGGTTTTGGATACAGCGGTGACGTTTCCCAAGGTAACACTTTGGTGTAGTGGAGTACACCTTCAGGATCGAACTTCGATAACAGCCTATTTGCACCTATATATAGGTCGAGATCGGGCTTCCGCGGCAGATTCGAGCGTGGATTTTCTCCCGTTTGAAATCGAGCGTGGATAATCTCCCACTATTGGCGTGCCCCCAAGGCCAAAGTGGCAGATTATCCACGCTCATTCTCCAGGCGGGAGAACTATAGAGCCGCAACTACTCGGGCCAGGCCAAAGTAGACCCATAGAGCGGCTCCCCCTTGGTGCAGGGGTAGCGACTCAAGTAACACGACGATAGCAAGTCGAAGAAATAAGTCATGGCATATTTCGAATAAACGCCGAGTCGGTCAATTCCGTTTCCCGCATTACCAAGACGATATACACGGTCAAAAGACCTCGATTTGTCATCGTTGCTAAACGCAGTAATTAGAATCTTCCTGCCCGAACGGCAATCAAGATACTCACGCGCCTGTGACGCAAATAGCCCGGAGACCGATACGAGAATTATCAATGACTGCGAAGTGTCTCCCATGTTTTTCAATTCCGCGACGTTAGCCCCAGCAACTATGCGAACTATCTTGCCCGCATAAAACATTTCCTGCTGAAATCGTACGAGATTGGCGCTCACATTATTGGTGCACCAGATTTCAACGTTTTTATGGCCATCAATTTCGTCGGCAAGGTGCTTAATAGCGATATCGGACACGCCGCTTTCGACCTCAGCGAACATCTCGATCATGCGAACGTCGAGCTCTGCCCTGTACTCCTCGTAGCCAAATTCCTCCTCTCGATGGCTTAAGTCGCTTGGAAAGACTGATTGAGTAAATGATTCTTTCAAATCGCTAAGAGACTGGTAGCCCAATCGATTGCAGAAACGACGAACAGCGGAACGGGTCACGAATGCATCGCGGGTTATTGCGGCAACATTGATTTCGCTCGAACGCCTAATGTGAGCGATGAGATATCGAGCGATGGCGGCATCGTTTGACCCAAACTCGCTGTTGATGATGGAGCTAATGCGATTGAGCACATCGAAGTCATTGATATTCACGTGATCCCTCTTTCCGCTCTCCTCGATATTATGGTTCATTTATTGAATCAAACAGCTTTGGTCGTTCTCCTATGATTCAAATCAGTTGACGTCATCTTAATCGTAATTCCGTCACACGTATCCACCGTGTTGAATGATGGAAAGGGGATTCATGGGCAACGTGAACAACATGCCGTTTCTCTGGGGTTCCGCCACAGCGTCTTATCAGTGCGAGGGTGCCTGGAACGAAGACGGCAAAGGCCTCGGCGAGTGGGATTTCTTTAACCACACAAGCAATAAGAACATCAACCATGTTGACGGTGATGTATCTTGCGACTTCTACCATCGCTATGAAGAAGATATCCGCATGATGAAAGAAGGCGGACAAAACACCTATCGCTTCTCTCTTTCATGGAGTCGAATCATCCCCACGGGTATCGGCGAAGTGAATGAAGAGGGTATCGATTTTTATAATCGAGTCATTGATTGCTGCCTCGAAAATGGCATAGAGCCCAACGTTACGCTGTTCCATTACGATCTGCCATTCACGCTTGCTTGCAAAGGCGGATGGCTGAACAACGACATGGCAGAGTGGTTCTGCAAATACGCCAAGATTTGCTTTGAGCGCTTTGGAGACCGCGTCAAAATCTGGGCTACCGTTAACGAGCCGCATTTCTACAGCTACTGCGTAAACATGTTGGGCAACTATCCCCCCAATCGATCGCTCGACGTTCAGTCGTACATGCAGTTTCAATACAACCTGATGCGCGCAAGCGCACTCGCAGTCCGAGCATATCGTCAAATGGGCTACGACGGCATCATCGGCGCCGTCCACGATGGCGGCGTTGTCGAACTCGACCCGGCAACCGAGCACCCTGATGACGTATTTCGATACGCAGACTTTTTCGCCAATCGCATGATTCTGGCACCAGCGCTTCAGGGTCAACTGCCGCCAGAAATGGACGAAATCCTTGAAAAACTTGGCGTCTCGCTCTATCGATCCCCAAATGACGTAGAAGAATTCAGAGACGGTAAAGTCGATTTTATTGGACTCAACGTGTATTGCCGAGAGTATGTAACCGACTGGCACGGTGGAGAGCTTGCCGTTTCGGCGAACAATAAGGGCGGTTCGAGCAAAAAAGTCGAAGGAAAATGCATTGCGCCCTTGTTTGAAAGCGCCCGCGACAGCAATGTTCCCCGCAATAAATGGGGCCGCGAAATACTCCCAAGTTGCATGTATTCAACCATCATGGATGTCCACGAGCGCTATGACGCGCCCCGCATCTTTATTACGGAAAACGGACATGGCGCCTATGAGCAACCAGACGCAGACGGAATGATCCACGATGATGACCGCATCGAGCTTCTGGGCCAGTTCATCGAGCACATGATGAGGGCTAAGCGCGACGGCGCGCGCGTTGAGGGCTACTACCTCTGGTCGACGATGGATCTGTATAGCTGGATCAACGGCTACGAAAAACGATACGGACTTGTCCACATCGACTTCGAGAACAATCTGGAGCGCACCCCCAAAAAGAGCTGGTATTGGTACCGAGACCTTATCTCGAAGTATCAGGAGCAGGAAGGTTAGGAGAAAGAGATGAAATATCAGGCAATGTCCGAAACAGTCCTAAAGGCTGTTGGCGGCAAAGAGAACATTACATCGGTAACTCATTGTGCGACGCGCCTTCGCATCGACGCACGAGACACCTCGATCATCGATCTCCAGCTCGCCAAATCGGCCGATCAGGCGCTCGGGGCAGTAGTCAGCGGTGGCCAGCTTCAGGTGATCATCGGCCCCAACGTCACCGAGGCTTACAACGACTTCCTCGACTTCGCGGGAATCGAAGTCGGCGGCGGCGCGGTTGCCGATGATGCCCAAACCGCCAAGGATCTTGCAGAGGGTATCAAAAGCGGCAACACTGCCATGAGCCTGGTTGAGAAATTCGGAAATGTCTCCGCACAGGTATTCATGCCCATCGTCCCGGCGCTCATCGTAGGCGGACTCATTCTTTCGATTAAGAATCTCCTGGTCAATTATTGTGGATTGAGCACCGATAGCGGAACTGCTCAGGTTCTGCTGGCGATCTTCAGCGCCTCATTTAGCTTCCTGCCCGTTTACCTAGGCTACCAGCTCGCCGCTGTCATGAAGATGCAGCCTATCATGGGCGCGCTGCTGGGCGCAATCATGATTAGCTCGTCTATTAGCGGTGCTGAGGGTCTCGACTTTCTTGGCATCCCCATCCCGACGAATGACTACTCGAGCACGGTGGTGCCAATCGTACTGGGCGTTGTGTTCATGTACTTTGTTGATCGCGGTCTTCAGAAAATCATCCCGGACGTTACCAAACTGTTCTTGAAGCCGCTACTCACCATGTTTATCGTCGTGCCTGTTGAGCTGATTATCCTCGGCCCCGCCGGCAGCATGATGGGCTACGCGCTGAGTGATGCCGTCACGTGGCTCATGGATAACGTGGCATTTATCGCTACTCCAATCCTTGCAGCCCTTAACCCCTATTTTGTCATGCTCGGTCTTGATAAGGCCTACATCGCAATCGAAGTTACGAGCTTGGCGCAGCTCGGCTGGGCGCCCATCATCTTTGGCTTCATCTCAAACCTCTGCATTGGCGGCACGAGTCTCGCCTTGGCAACTGCAATGAAAGGCAACAAGGAGAAGAGGGGTATGGTCACCACGGTTGCCGTCACCGCACTCTGCGGCGTAACTGAGCCCGCGTTCTACGGCTGCCTCATCGAGCGTCCCCGCCTGCTTGTCGGCACGGCAATCGGCGCCCTCTGCGCGGGACTCCCCGCAGGTATCTTCGTCCTGAAGGAGTATGTTGCGGGAGCATGCCCCGGCCTTCTTTCGGCGCTGATTTTTATCGCTCCCGATGGATCCATGGGCAACTTCGTACTGGCGTGCGTTGTCGCCGTCATCGCCATCGTCGTCTCGTTCATCGCTGCACGCGTGATCATCAAGAAGAACCCCAACTATATTGAGTAAATGCCCGCTGTTTGCATTGGGGACATCCTCGGCAGACCATTAGCAAGAACCCAAGAAGTCCCTTAGGAGCTCGATTAATCCATTCGGATTCCTGAGGCACAAACGACCCCGATTCCACAATGAAATCGGGGTCGTTGTTTCTAAAGCCGTCGATAGACAATCGGTGTTTACCTTAGCCCCCTATCCAAGTTAATTATCCACGCTCGTTCTCCGGTCGGGAGATTTTCTTCTCTCTCGTGTCCAGAAATCCACGCTCGAGCAGGACATCCAGGACCGTACCCGCCCTTGTCTCGATCTGTAACAGCAGGAGACCTATTCCGCTTCTACATGTTACAGATCAAGATATTCCTAAAACACCCTAAGTTTCATCTCAATCTGTAACAGTTAGATGCCAAATATCGGTCTTGGCGTTACAGATTTAGACAAACTGGAGGACGAGACAAACCAAAAACGGGATGGGCGCTAACCCAATGGCGCACCACCTAAATAGAAACGGGCCCTGTCCCACAAGGAACAGAGCCCGAAACTCTCATGGAGCCAGTGACAGGAATCGAACCTGCAACCCACTGATTACAAATCAGTTGCGCTACCGTTGCGCCACACTGGCACACTTGGCGCTTTCGCGCGAAGCCAATTAAGAATAAAGGAATTGCGGACGAGGCGCAACAGGCCGCGCGGCGTTATATAAATATGCAAAATCCAGCAACAACACGTACCAAGCCCGTTCATTTCTGTCAGTTCGCCCTCAATCTTAAAACTCTTCGCCAGAACGAATAGTTTTAATTACAATTGGCTATATAAAACTATTCGTTCTGGCGAAGGGTTTCGCGATGTTGACTACAAAGGAAGCAGCCGAACTGCTCGGCATCACCCCGCGCAGGGTGCAGGAGCTCATTAAGAACGGCGCGCTGACCGCCCGCAAGGCTTCTGGCGTGTGGCTTATCGACAAAGACAGCGTAGACACGCGACTCCGCTCCGCAACCAAAAGAGGGGGACGGCCTCGTCGCGGGCATGGGAAAAGCGAAATCGCATTTACCCTCATGAACCGCACGCACGAAGTGGCCCAGCTGGTCTACAGCAGATCACGGAAAGACTTCACCCACATCGGCGCCGACGTCGATCGTGCCCACGCCCCTATTGGAGTACTTGGCCCCAATAGTCCCGTGTCGCTCGACTCTTTCCGCATTTGGTGGCGAGGCCGCGGTATCCCGCTCGCGCGCATTGGGCTTGCATCCCTGTTGGCAGAAGCAGCAGTCGATGTTCCCGACGAACTCATCCAGCGAAATCTTGGCCTCTCCTTATCCGACCAGTATTGGATTAGACCCCAAGGCTCCGGTCTCGCGTGGGAAGATATCAATTTCTTCAATAATGCTTTTGACGACGTCTCTCTCAGCATCGCGCCCTTCGCCCCAGAGGGCAAGGCAGCTGCCGCAAAGCCCGACAACACCTCGGACGGCAATCTTCAAAAGTACTGGACATGCGAGGATGACCGTCGAATACTCCACAAGGCAGGTGCGCACCTGAACCAGGAACCCTATAACGAGATGGTGGCGACCGCACTTCACCGTCGCATCCTAAACGCTTGCGATTATGTACCCTATTCGCTCGAAGGCACAGGTACTTCTGCCTTGAGCACATGCAATGTCTTCTTAACTGACGAAGAAGAATATGTCTCTGCGTTCTATGTAAACCAGCATGCAAATGCAGACGAGCGACTAACCGATTACGAACGGTATGTAGCAAACTGTGAGGAGCTTGGAGCGACAGATATAAAAGACGCCCTTGACCGCATGATCGTATGTGACGACATCATTGCCAACTACGATCGTCATTGGCGCAACTTCGGCCTCGTGCGAAACGTCAACTCACTGGTCTGCAGACCAGCCCCCATCTTCGATTCGGGCTCATCACTCTGGTGCAACATATCACTAGAGGAGCTTAGGGCGGGAGAGCACAGTTTTACCAGCGCACAATTTCATTCAAGCCCCGCCAAACAAATGTTGCTCGTCGAGGACATGGGCTGGTTTGACGGCGACAAACTCGAAGGCTTCGTTGGCGAGGCAATCGAGATTCTGTCCAGAAACAACGCGCTCACGGCAAGGCTGCCATATCTAAAAGAGGCGCTTACATGGCGCCTCCGTAGAATGATCGACATCGCTGAATGGAGTTAGCGAGACAGCGTCGCGCCGTCAGCTCCCCTACCTCCCGCGCAGGGCCTTGAGCTTGGCCAGGGCATCGGGGCTCAGGCGACTGCCCAGAGTCATCTTGATCTGCGGAGCTTCCTCTGCCTCGTGAACGTCGTTGTCGATCTGTTTGATCTCGTCCACCAGCATACGGCTCGAGATGCGCGTGACGCCCTTGCCCATGACGACGGCCTGTATTGTGCCGTCACTCGATACCACGGAGCACGCGCGGCCTTCCTCACGCGCCTCGATGCAGAGCTTCTGCACCACGGTATCGGCAGAGACGCCCGTCGGCGAGAACTCGATGCGCACGCCGCGGGCCGGTAGGTTGGGGCGCTCGTTGGAGATGTTGCCCGCGCCGTCGAACACGATCACGGCCTCGTAACGGCCCTGGGCAAACGCCGCGACATCGTTGATAAGCGCAGTACGAGCCATATCGTGGACGTCGCTGGAATATGGATCGTCGGAATGGTCGTAGACGAGCTTTTCGTAGCGCTGCGTGCAGTGGATCACGTTGTAACCGTCGACCACCAGCAGCTCGGGCTTGTTGGAGTGCACCGTCGAGACTGGGTCGGCGATAGCCTGCGCAAACGCATTGCCGCCCACGCCGTAGGTCGCGGCCGAAACAATCGGCTTGGCCGAGCCCTCGCCAAAGCGCTTGGCCTTGGACTTGGCGCGGTTCTTCTTGGACATGCGCTACTCCTCCCCCATGAGCTCGCCGGCATTGCGGCGCAGCCACTCAAAGCACAGCGCGGTGGTCGCCTGGGCCACATTGAGACTCTCGGTCATGCCGCGCTGGGGAAGCTTGGTCAAAAAGTCGCATTTCTCGAGCACCAGGCGCGAGATGCCGTCGCCCTCGGACCCCATGACGAGCGCAACGCGGCCCTCGAAGGGGGCGTCCCAGCAGCTGCCCTCGGCGTGCTCGGAGGCACCGCCCACCCAAAAGCCAGCGGCCTTAAGATCGTCGAGTGCACGGGCGATGTTGGGCACCTGCGCGATGGACAGATGCATGACGGCACCGGCTGAAGTCTTGTAGCTGCCCACAGTCACGCCAGCGGCACGCTTGTTGGCGATGATAACGCCCGCGGCGCCCACGACCTCGGCGGAGCGCACGATGGCGCCGAAGTTACCGTCGTCGGTCACGTGGTCGAGCACCACGACAAGCGCCGGACCGTCGCCCGCGCGGTCGAGGATATCGGCGACATCGGCATAGGGGAAGTTGCCTACCTCGAGTGCGATGCCCTGGTGAGCGCCATGGCTCGACAGCGCATCGAGCTGTGCACGCGGCACGTACTTAATGCGGACACCCGCGGCATTGAGGTCATCGACCAGGCGCGACAGGGCGGCATCGCGCTCCCCGCCCTCGGCGATGAGCGCGCACTTGATGGGAAAACCGGTGCGTAGCGCCTCGGCGGCAGCACGACGGCCTTCAATAAACTCGCCCTTGGGAGCCTGAACAGCGTCGCGGTTGCGATCGCGCTGCGGACGAGCGGCCTGGGCGCGATCGCGCTGGCCCTTAGGAGCGGCAGCGCGATCATTGCGGCGAATCGGACGCGAGCCAGAAGCAGCCTGCTTGCCGCCACGAGGCGCACGCTTGCGATTGTCGGCCATAGGACGGCCTCCTTAAATAGATAACGAACAAGAATCGACCGTTCGAGCCGCGGCACCTTGCCTTTCAATCGTCGGGCATGACCACCAGGTCTATGCCCTCCTCTTTCAAGGCAATCTGCCGCACCTCGAACGGTCGACAAATACTAGAGACTCTTAATACGAGTGCCCGCGGCCGTATCCTCAATGGTGAGGCCCAGGTCCTTGAGCTGGTCGCGAATGGCATCTGCCAGATCCCAGTTCTTGGCGGCACGGGCCTCGGCGCGAGCCTCGAGAATCTTAGCAGCGGCCTCATCCACGTCGTCACCAGTGTAGGCAACCAAACCGGCGGCAACGCCCAGCAGACCCAGCGGCAGCTCGACCTTGGGCTCGGGAAGTTCAACGCCAAACGCATCGATCAGCTCGGCCAGCGTATCGGCGGCAGCCAGGACTGCGGCCTTGTCGGCAGCATCGCCCGCCTGCTCCAGATACTGATTGCACTCGGTGACAAAGCCAAAGACGGCACCCATGGCACCGGCGGTGTTAAAGTCGTCGTCCATGCACTCCTTAAAGGCGGCACGGGTCTCGGCGGCCTTGGCGGCAAACGCCTCGGCGGCAGCCGCATCGGCATCGGCCGTCGCGTGGTTCGCAGCCCAACGCAGGTTCTCGACCGTACCGGCAATACGCGTGAGCGAATTCTCGGCGCCCTCCAGGCGCTCCCAGGAGAAGTCGAGCGGTGAGCGATAGCTCGTCTGCAGCATCAGCAGGCGCAGGGCGGCAGCGGAGTGCTGCTCGAGGACCTCGGCCAGCGTAAAGAAGTTGCCGAGCGACTTGGACATCTTCTCGCCGTCTACCAGCAGCATGCCCGTGTGCATCCAAGTGTTGGAGAAGCCCTGGTGCCAGGCGCAGGTGGCCTGGGCGCACTCGTTCTCGTGATGCGGGAAGGCAAGGTCGGAGCCGCCGCCGTGGATATCGATCGGGGTGCCCAGGTAGCGGTGCACCATGGCGGCACACTCGGTGTGCCAACCGGGACGGCCTTCGCCCCAGGGGCTCGGCCAGCTGGGCTCGCCGGGCTTGGCAGCCTTCCACAGGGCAAAGTCGAGCGGGTCGTTCTTGTCCTCGTTCTCCTCGATGCGCGCGCCAACCATAAGGTCGTCGATGTTGCGGCCCGAGACCTGACCATAGTTGGGATCGCTGCGCACGGCAAAGTACACATCGCCGTTATCGGCTGCGTAAGCGTGGCCCTGCTCGATAAGCGTCTTGATCATGGCGATCATGGGGCCGATCTCCTTGGTGGCGCGGGGGCGCACATCGGGATCGAGCACGTTGGCGGCGCGCATGACGCCGATGAACTTGTCGGAAAACTCCGTCGCGACCTCGGCAGCCGTACGGCCCTGCTCGTTGGCGCGCTTGATGATCTTGTCATCGACATCGGTGAGGTTCTGGGCGAACGTGACCTCGTAGCCGCTCGCGATGAGCCAGCGACGAATCACGTCAAAGCTGATGAACGTACGGGCGTTGCCGATGTGGATGTTGTCGTAGACCGTGGGGCCGCACACGTACATGCGGACCTTGCCGGACTCGATGGGCTGGAACTCTTCCTTTTTATGGGTAGCGCTGTTGTAGATACGCATTCGTTACTCCTTAACGGTTTTCTGTAGCAGGCAGACGGCCCAGGCGCCAATTCCCTCGCCTTGACCTTCCCAACCGAGTTTTTCGGTCGTGGTGGCGGCGACGCCCACGTTTTCGACGTCAACGCCCAGAGCATGGGCGAGGTTGGTGCGCATGGCATCGCGGTGCGGGGTGATCTTGGGCTGCTGACAGGCAATGGTGCAGTCGGCATCGACAAACTCAAAGCCCAGCTCGCGCGCATAGTCCATCACACGGGCAAGCAGCACCATCGAGTCGGCGCCCTCATAGGCGGGGTCGGTATCGGGGAATAGCTTGCCAATGTCTCCCCCACGGCAGGCACCCAGAATGGCGTCGGCCAACGCGTGCGCAAGCACATCGGCATCCGAGTGGCCCAGCAGGCCGCGCTCATAGGGAATGTCGACCCCGCCGATAATACATCGACGCCCCTCCACCAAACGATGGACGTCGTAGCCGTGGCCAATGCGCAGGTTACTGAACATGGGGAAGGTCCTCTCCCTCGGCCATGCGGCCAAGCAGAATCGCGGTTACGGGACGCAGGTCCTCGGGCACCGTCACCTTAAGGTTATCGCGCGGGCTCTGGACACAGCGGACACGCCCGCCCATGCGCTCGACCAGCGAAGAATCGTCGGTCCCGATAAAGCCCTCGGCGATAGCTGCGGTGTGGGCGCGCTTCATGGCGTCGACGCTAAAGATCTGCGGTGTCTGCGCGGCCCAGTAGAGCTCACGCGGCGGCGTCTCGACGATATTGTCGCCGTCGACGATCTTGAGCGTGTCGATCGCGGGCTGACCGCATACGACACCGTCGAGCGAGCGGTCGCCCACAAGCACGTCGATCGCATGATCGACGGCCTCGGTCGTGATGAGCGGACGGGCGCCGTCGTGGATGGCGACATATTCGAAACCCGCCGGAACCGCATGCACGCCGGCACGGGTGGAATCCTGACGGGTATCGCCGGCATCGGCGAAGCTGATGGGCGTGTCATAGTCAAACGGGTCGATGGCCAGGCGGCGCATCTCGGCACGGCGCTCGGCAGGACACACCACCACGATGTGGCCGACCTTGTCGCTACGATCGAACGCGCGGATGGACCAGCTCATGAGCGGACGGCCCGCCACGTTAACGAGCTGCTTGCCGCCGGGATTTCCAAAGCGCTGGCCGCTACCGCCGGCAACGACCACGGCGCATACGGGCGCCATTATGCGTTCCCCTGTTTGGTGCCCTTCATGCGGTACAGCGAGTCCGCAAGAATGGCAGGATTGTTGACGCCAAAGTCGCCCAAGCGCTCCGGATCCTCGCTGATGTCATCCATGAGCTCCTGCAGCGAGCCGTACTCGTCGACGATCTTCTCGGCCACGCCGTCGCGCACGACGGACACGCGCGAAAGCGTACGCAGGCCCAGCGGCGTCATGACGGAGTCCTCGTCCAGGTCGTCGTAACCCAGAACCGCCGCCACATGCTGTGGGTCGGACAGGTCCTTAGGTGTCATACGGCTTAGGTTGGCGCGAATCTTCTCGGCATTAGCCTCGGAAGAATCACTTGCGTAGTCGCGGATCATCAGGTCATACTCGGTATCCATGCTGGAGCCCGCGAGCTGCTCGAGCTGCATCTGCACGAGCTTGCCCTGGTTGCCCAACTTGACGATGCAATCCTTAAGCTCAGTCTTTGCCTGCTGCATGATCTCGAAGCTCGAGAAAATACCGGTAATGTCGGCGAGCGTAACGTAGTCGTCGAGCTCGAGGGCCGTCAGGCGCAGCAAGGAGCGGTCGAGCGACTGACGGGTAGTCTGGAGCGTGGCGACGAGCTGGTTGACCGAGCTCATGATGGTGGTGACGGGCTGGATCTCGTAGCTCTTGCCGTGAACGTACACGTTGACGACGGCACGACGGGCCGAGACCGAGATCACAATGGCATCGGTGAGCACCGACATGCGAGCGGCGGTGCGATGACGCATGCCCGTCTCGCTCGTGGCAAGCGAGGGATCGGGATTGAGATGGAAGTTGGCGCGCAGGATCTGGGTGAGGTCGCCGTCGATGACGATGGCGCCGTCCATCTTGGAGAGCTCGAACAGACGGTTCGAGGTGAACGAAATGTTGAGCGGGAAGCCGTCGTTACCGGCAGCGAGCACGTTTTCGGTGTCGCCAACGCAGATAAGGGCGCCCAGGTGACCGGCGATGATCATGTCGAGGGCAGTGCGGATCGGCTGACCAGGTGCCGTCAGACGGATGGCCTGTTCCATACGCTTTTGCAGCTCGTTCTTATCCAAGGCATCGCTCCCATCGTATACGCTCCATAAACGCTAAATAGTTTCTCACGGTTTGTCCCCGCGGCGCTCGCGAAATCCGATGCTTACAGAATGAGCGAACACCGCTAAGATAGCTAATTTGGGACGGGCTCTTTTGACTACCCACTCAACCATTTGCCAAGGATAGTCTTTATGTTGCTCCCCCAAGAGGTACACGCGGGCCCGCCCGCAGAGAGGGAGCCAGACTATGGGACTCGCAGAGCTCGTGCTGCTCGCCGTTGGCCTTTCGATGGACGCCTTTGCCGTATCCATCTGCAAGGGCCTTGGCATGAAGAAGATCAACCTTAAGGTCGCCGTAGTGCTCGGCCTGTTCTTTGGCGGCTTCCAGGCCGGCATGCCCGTGATCGGATGGGCGCTTGGCAGCCAGTTTATGGGCATCATCGGCCCCATCGACCACTGGATCGCCTTTATCCTGCTCGCCTTCATTGGCGGCAAAATGCTGTGGGAGGCCTCTACCGAGGACGAGGATGAAGGCGACGGCGAGGATGCCGAAAAGATTGACCTGGGCGAGTACCTGATCCTCGCCATCGCCACCTCAATCGACGCCCTAGCCGTAGGCATCTCATTTGCCGCGCTCTCGGTCGACATCATGCCCGCCGTGTCGCTCATCGGCATCACGACCTTTATCTTCTCCGTCGCCGGCGTAGCGATCGGCCACACCTTTGGCGCGCGCTACGAAAAACCCGCCACCATCGTGGGCGGCGTCGTGCTCATCCTTATCGGGCTTAAGATCTTACTTGAGCATCTGGGGATTCTCGCGATATAAAAAACGCCTCTCATAAGCCAACGTCAATGTAGGGATCTCATGCAGAGTTTTGCATAATGCCTTTTCGTGCAGACTTTTGCATGTCATACTGATATGCAAAAGTCTGCACGTTAGGAGATCGCCGTGGATAACCTTCCCATCACCACACCGCGCCAAGCTGGCATCTACGTGCGCCAGGCACGCGAGACTCAGGGTCTCACCCGTGCCGCCCTCGCCAAAAAGGCCGGTGTTTCGGAGCGCCTGCTCGCATCGCTCGAGCTAGGAGACGCCACGGGTATTCGGCTCGACAAGTTGCTGACCGTTTTTAACGCACTCGGCATAGGTCTCTTTGTGCAAAGCGATAACGACTCCATCGCATCGCCCTCTGAACATCCGACGACGATAGCGGACCTCCCTATCGCAAACTCGAATGCCCTGCCAAAGCCAAGCGTAGGCAGACGACCCGCTCGACAAGGAACGCCATCTTCCTATGGTGCCTTGCTGGCCCAAATCGCAGCCGAGCAAGGCCTTTCCGGCACTTCAGACCTCTCCTTTGGCTGTAAGGTTGTGAAATAAATGGCAGAAATGGAGCTTGCGACCCTCATTTGTGGCGAAATCGCAGGCACTCTCCGGCAAGACGAGCATGGACTCTGCAGCTTTGTATACGCCCCAGCCTATCGCGGAGCACCGCTATCGCTAACAATGCCGCTTTCCAATCGCACGTATGGCCATAACATCGTCCGCCCGTTCCTATTTGGCCTTTTGCCCGACAGTCAAGAGCAGCGTCGCGCTATTGCCGCCGAGCATGACGTTGCATCCAACAACCCCGTCGCCCTCTTGTGCCATATCGGTCTTGACTGCGCGGGGGCCGTTCAGTTTTGTCGAACCAATCAATTAGGCGCCGCCCGCGGCAGGGTCTCGGCATACCGCCCGCTTACTAATTCTCAAATCGCTCACAAGCTCAAAGCAATTCGCGATGACGAAAGAGAGACATGGATGGGCTCCAACGAAAGCTGGTCCCTGGGCGGCAACCAAGGCAAATTTGCACTAGCTTGGCATGATGGCCAATGGTGCGAATGTCTAGGGTCATCCCCCACTACCCATATCTTCAAAAATGGTGTCGTTGGGTTCAAACATCAGGCCTTAAACGAATTCGTCTGCATGAAAACGGCTCAGCGCGTTGGCATTCCAACTGCCAACGTCTCCTATTGCACATTTGAAGACGAAGCCGCACTCGTCGTTGAACGGTACGACAGAATGGTCAATAGCAGCGGAAATATCGAAAGGCTGCATCAGGAGGACTTTTGCCAGGCGCTCGGTGTATTGCCAAGCCAGAAATACACCGCCGACGGAGGACCGACTACACGAGACATCCAAGAACGACTGATTAGCACAGTCCCCCACCACATGAATCTTGTGCTTTTTACCTATATGTTGTTCTACAACGCCATTATCGGAGCGCCTGACGCACACGCTAAAAACTACTCGCTCATCCTTGGCAAAGGCACAAACGCGGCGCTCGCACCCATGTACGATGTCGCGTCGGGTTTGGCATATGAGCGCATGCGCCGCCGGGCGCGCCTTGCCATGAGCGTTGGCGGCGAAAATCGTGTGGGGCGCATCGGTCCAGCCGCTATCCGCCGATACCACGGTATGGGCGACTCCGCGCTGGAGGCGACGCTCACCGATGCCGGGCTATCCGAGAAGTTTTGCTTTGCGACCATGATGGACCTCGCCTACGAGGTGCCCATTTGCATGGAAGAGGTCATGGACGAATACGCCGACTTACCCGGCATGGCGGACCTGCGCGAGCATATGCTCGGCCCCGTCCGCGAAAACTGCCAGCGAACCCTCGACCTCATCAGGGCGGATATGGGCTAGACGCCAATCAATTTCCCATTTCTTAAAAGAAGAGAGGGGACACCTGTCGCAAAAGACCGGGCACCCCCTCTCGTAATGTCATTTGCAATCCGCTAGCACGTGGCTCGGACTGCTGCTAGCGCAACCTTTACGCGGCGAGGCGCTTGAGCACGTCGATGAGCAGCTCGTAGAAGCGCTCGGCAGAAGCGAGCTCCATGCTCTCGTCCGGGGTGTGGACATCGGAGAGCGTCGGGCCCACGGCGATGGCGTCCAGGCCGTGCAGGGCCTCGGCAAACAGGCCGCACTCAAGGCCGGCGTGAATGGACTCGATGCGCAGCTCGGAGCCAAAGAGCTCGCGATAGCTCTCGACAAAGACGTCGCGGACCGGCGAATGCTCGGCATAGCTCCAGCCGGGATACTCGAACTCAAACTTGGCGTCGAAGCCCAGGACATCGGCAAGCGTCTGCAGACGATCCTTGAACTCGTTCTGCAGCGAGGTGATCGAAGAGCGCGGGGACAGCATGATCTTGACCTCGTCGTCAGAAGTGGCGACCACGCCGATGTTGGAGGAAACCTCGACGGAGCCGTCGGTGGCGACGTTGCGGCGGATCACACCGTTGGGGGCAAGACGCAGGGCGCGGATGAGGGCAAGCGCGGACTTCTCGTCCATGGCCTCGACCTCAGCGTTGTCGGCGATCTCGACAGTGCAGGTAAAGCCGGGGTCGAAGACCTCGAGCTCGGCGGTAACGTCGGCGATGATGCCCTTTGCGATCTGGGCCGCGGCCTCGGCGGCAGCGTGGTCGGCATAGACCAGAACAGCCTTGCACTCACGGTTGATGGCGTTGTCCTTGGTGCCGCCGTTAAAGCTAACGATGGCAGGCTCGCCGGCAACCATCAGGCGGTCGATGATGCGGGCCATGATGAGGTTGCCGTTGCCGCGCTCCAGGTGGATATCGCTGCCGGAGTGACCGCCCAGCAGGCCGGAGATGTCGAGCGTGAGGGCGCTACCGGTCTTGTGCTCGCGCGTGATCGGGCAGGTGTAGGTAACGACGACGCCGCCGGCGCAGCTCACGGTGGCAACGCCCTCTTCCTCGGAGTCAAGGTTAATCATGGTGCGGGCGCTAATCTGGGACTTGTCGAGCGTCTCGGCGCCGACCAGGCCAGTCTCCTCGTCGGTGGTGAATACGCACTCGAGGGCCGGATGGACAATCGAATCGTCGTTGAGCACGGTAAGCATAAGCGCGACGGCGATACCGTTGTCGGCGCCCAGAGTGGTGCCGTTAGCGGTGAGGACGCCGTCCTTGACGACCAGGTCGATACCATCGGTCGTAAAGTCGTGCTCAACGGAGCCCAACTTGTCGCACACCATATCGATGTGGCCCTGCAGCATCACGGTCGGAGCATTCTCGGCGCCGGCAGAAGCGGGCTTGCGAATGATGACGTTGTAGACCTCGTCCTGGTACACATCGAGGCCGCGCTCCTTAGCAAACGCAACCAGGAAATCGCTGATGCCCTTCTCGTTGCCAGACCCACGGGGGATCGCGCTGACCTCCTCAAAGAAATGGAACAGCTGGGCGGGCTCGTAGCCGGTGATCTTGTAATCCATGGTGCCTCCTTGGCGCAACTGGTTAGACAGTAAGACATGCGTCTTGTATATTCCCAGACTTTGCGTGCATAAACCAGTCGAAAACGCCGAGCGCCCTTGCATCATCGGCTAACGGCGGGGAAACGCCACTTTATTAAGATAAAGCAGGCTAGACGGGCCGTGCCGAAGGGGCGTTGGACCCTTCAACCAACCTCAACGCCTGTTGAACATTAATGCATACACCATTGGTATGTTTAATAAGATTCTTGTCCTCCGTCACAACGTAATCGGCATCAATGCGATTGGCGACGCCCAGCATCAGGTCGTCCTCAAAGTCATTGTGGTGGTACTTGAACACAAAGGAGTCGAAGACCTCGTCTGCACCGACCGGGGCGATGAGGGCTAGCTCGCGCATCTGTCGAACGCATGCCCAAGTCGTTTCGTCTGCCGCCGCAATGGCGTTATCGCTCAGTGAGCCAGTCTTTCTTCGGCACTCCTGCTTGATTGCCGCCGAGACAAGATATGAAACGTCTTTGACCGAAAGCGACGAGGCAAACAGGGCAATCCGCTCCGAGGCGTCGGCAATCTCGATCAGATGGACGACATTTGCCGTACGGTCGGACCTGCCAGAAAAATAATCCATCCATACGTTGGTATCGATTAACAGCTTGAGGACGCCTTCTGTGCTCATAGTTCCACCCATTCGGGATAGCGCTCCGCCATGGCCTCCTCATAGAGGTCGTCATAGTCTCCCGAGAACTCAGGGATGGGGATGCCGTATTTGAGGCACGAATCGCGAACGATATGGCTGCCTTGCGCGGCCCTTGACTCCATGCGCTGGGGCTCCACTCCGTCAGAAACCGGAGCCGCCGCGTCTCCCTTCGAGGGCATGTGTCCGTTAACGACCAGATACTCCCAAAGTGTCCGAACGGCTTGTGACGGCGTCATGCCAATATGAGTCAGGACGGCGTCTCCCGCCTCTTTGAGCTGGCGATCTATACGCACGTTCATCTGAACTGGCCGCGTGTCGAGTATTGACGTAGGCATATCAGCTCCTTTGCTATACTATATCTCGATTTTAGTATAGCACGGCAGATTGAAGCGCATTTCAATAGAAATGGGGGCGCTTCCTTATCGGAAACGCCCCCGTTATACAAGGTATGTTTAATCCCTACAGCGCACCAGAGCCGGCTTGCATCATACCGCCGGGGCCCGAGGTCACGCCGCCGCTCACGGGCGCGGCGTTGCCGGTGTGCGGTGCCGCCGGGGCGGTATCGCCACCGAGCGTGCCCGCCGGACGCGGTGCCGGGATCTCGCCCGTGCCGTGGCTAAAGACAAACTTGCCATCGGCCACGTCGCACAGGACGGTATCGCCCTCGCCCCACTCGCCGGCCAAAAGCTCCTCGGACAGCGGGTCCTCGATGAGCTTTTGAATAGCACGGCGCAGCGGACGCGCACCGTTGGTGAGGTCGGTGCCCTCGGCCACGATCTTGTCATAGGCCGCATCGGTGAGCTTGATGTTCATGCCGTTGGCAATCAGGCGCTGGCGCAGATCGTCCACCAGCAGGTGAGCGATCTTGGTCAGGTTCTCGCCCGAGAGCTTCTGGAACACCACGATGTCGTCGATGCGGTTGAGCAGCTCGGGGCGGAACAGACGCTTGAGCTCGCCCATCGCGCGGCCGCGGATCTCACTCGAGGTGAGGCCCTGCTCGCCGGTGGTGCCAAAGCCCACGCTCGCATCCTGCGCGATCTCGCGGGCGCCCACGTTGGATGTCATGATGATCACGGTGTTGCGGAAGTCGACCGTCTTGCCCTGGCTATCGGTCAGACGACCCTCCTCCAGCACCTGCAGCAAGATGTTGAAGATATCGGGGTGCGCCTTCTCGATCTCGTCGAACAGCACGACCGAGTACGGGTGGCGACGAACGGCCTTAGTGAGCTGGCCGCCCTCGTCGTGACCAACGTAACCCGGAGGGCTACCGATGAGCTTGGATACCTCGAACTCGCTACCGAACTCGGACATGTCGAAGCTGATGAGCGCATCCTTGCTGCCAAAGAGGTACTCGGCGAGCGTCTTGGCGAGCTCGGTCTTGCCTGTGCCGGTGGGACCCAGGAAGATAAAGCTGCCGCCGGGGCGACGCGGGTCCTTGAGCGGCGAACGGCTGCGGCGCACGGCCTTGGCGACGGCCTCGACGGCCTCGTTCTGGCCGATAATGCGGGTCTTGAGCACGCTTTCGGTCTGCAGCAGGCGACGGCTCTCGCTCTCGGTGAGCGAGGAAACCGGCACGCCCGAGGTCACGGACACGATGTCGGCAATCTGACTCACGTCGATGGTGAGCGGGCTGGCGTCGAGCTCGGCGGTCCAGGCAGCCTTGGCCTCGGCGAGTTCAATCTCGGCAGCCTTCTGCTGCTCGGTGATCTCGGCGGCCTTGTTCATGTCGTCGCTCTCGGTAGCCTCCTGTGCGGCAGCCTTGAGTTCCTCGATGCGATGCTCGGCCTCGCGCACCGGCTCGGGTGCGCGATTCGCGGCGATGCGAGCGCGGGCACCGGCCTCGTCAATGAGGTCGATGGCCTTATCGGGCAGGAAGCGATCCTGGATGTAGCGGTTGGAAAGGTTCGCAGCGGCCTCGACAGCACCCTGTGTGTAACGCACATGGTGGTGCTCCTCGTAGCGCGGCTTGAGCGCGGTCAGGATCTTGACCGTGTCCTCGACGCTCGGCTCCTCGACATCGATGGTCTGGAAGCGACGCTCAAAGGCCGGGTCCTTGGTGAGGTACTTGCGGAATTCCTCGGCCGTGGTGGCGCCGATAATCTGGAAGGCACCACGCGCGAGCACGGGCTTGAGCATGGAGCTTGCATCGATGGATCCCTCGGCAGAACCGGCACCGATGATGGTGTGCATCTCGTCGATAAACAGAATGACGTCGTCGGCCTCGGTCGCCTCCTGGATCACGTTCTTGAGGCGCTCCTCAAACTCACCGCGATACTTGGCGCCCGCGACAAGACCCGGCAGGTCAAGCGTCCAGATGTTCTGGTTCATAAGGTTCTCGGGCACATTGCCGGCAGCGACTTGCTGTGCCAGGCCCTCGACGATGGCCGTCTTGCCCACGCCGGGGTCGCCCAGGATAAGCGGGTTGTTCTTGGTGCGGCGCGAAAGAATTTCCATCATACGCTGGACTTCCTTTTCGCGACCAATTACAGGGTCGAGCTCGCCGTCGCGCGCCTTCTGCGTGAGGTTGGTCGCGAACTGCTTAAGCGTATCGGTGCCACTCCCCTTTTGCTGAGAGGCATCCGAGCCGCTAAAGAACGGCAGGCCCGCACCGGGACGACCAGCACCGGCGCCGGCGAGCGGACGCTTCTTGTCCTGGTCCTTGGCGGTGAGTTTCTCGATAGCCTTTTTGATGGAGGCGGACGACACACCCAAGCGCATGAGGATGTCCATGGCCATGCCGTTGCCCTCTTCGACGATGCCGATCAGCAAGTGCTCGGTCGACACGTAGGTCTGGTTGTTCTCACGCGCCACGCGGAATGAACGCTCCATCACGCTAATGACGAGCGGCGTAAAGGCGAGCTTGGCCGCCTCGGTCTCCTCACTGGGGTCGGGAACCGTGGTCTGGACCTCTTTGAGAGTATCCATGATGTCATCGTAGGAGATGTCGAGCGAACGCAGCGCCTCGGCGGCAATGCCCTCGTCCTCCTTGGCAAGCGCGAGCAGCAGGTGCTCGGTACCCACCTTATTTGAATGAAGATCGAGCGCCTCTTGCTTGGCCATGGACATGACCTTGCGCGCGCGATCGGTAAAACGGTCTAACATGCTAGTTCCTCTTAGACGAGCTAGTTTTTTCAAACGCAAAGCGCCGCCCCGCGGCAGCGCTTTGGTCTCTTTACCCATATGGAGTATATGTTAACCGTTGGGACCTTTCCTGCCCGTAGCCGCGCGACAACGTCTACAAAAAAGGAATCGCCAGGTGCGTCTGTATCGGCCCAACGAGCGTGGATTTTCGGACACCCATTCCATGAACGTGGATAATCTCCCGTTTTGAGCCCGTAAACAGGCCAAAAACGGGAGATTATCCACGTTCATGTTATGCGGATCAGTTTCACTTGCGCCAATTAGCTGGTGTGGCGCCAGCGAGGGTCGGTGAGCGTACGCGCCACACCCAGACCAACGGGCAGAAACGCCACGATGAGCACTGCACGCACAAACCAGCCGAGCATATTGACCGTGTCGAAGGTGCACATGTAATACATCGAGCGATACAGATACAAGCCCGGCACCATAATGACAATCGACGGCACCGTGAGGGCGATGCGTGGGTAGGTGAGCTTGATTTCGGCTAAGCTCGCGAGCAGTCCCGATACCAGCGCGCCGATAAACGCTGCTGCCTCGGGAGGCATACCCACGCTCAGACCCAGGAAGGGAAACAGCGTCGGCGCATCAACGAGCGTAAGGCGCAAGGTATTAGACACGGCGCCGATGAGCCCTGCCGCCGCTGCCATCTTTACCGGACTGTTGAACATAACCGAGAAGCCAAATACTCCGACAAAGCTCATCACAATACGCAAGAGTGTAAGAGCCAACGGTGAGAGGCCGAGCGGGGCAAAATCATCCGGCGCCAGCCCCACACACTCGGCAACCATCCAGCCTACGAGGGTCGCCATCACAATAATCGACACAGCATACGAAAGACGCTCAATGCCGCTTCGCATGTCGAGCTTAGCGATGTCGAGGCCTGCCGTAATGAGAGGAAAGCCGGGGATCACAAAGAGCATGGCGCCGATATAGCCTTCTTGGTGCGACATTGCCCCCGGTATGACCTGGCCAAGGCCAAGCAATGCCAGTAGATACGAGACGCAAGCGAGTGCAACGCCGATCGTCAGCGCGCTAAACTGGCCAAGGCCCTGCTTGAGAATATGGGAGCGCGCAAAGTTGCCGACACCAGCGCCCACAAATGCACAGGCCATCTCGATAGGGCCGCCGCCGAGCAAAAAGACAAAGGCGCCGCAAGCACAGGCCGCCGCAATGCCCTGTTGCCAGGGAGTGTAATCGGGTTTTGAACTCTCAACGGTCTTGAGCATCTCGTGGTACTCATGCACGGTAAACCGGCGCCCGTAAACCTCGATTTCCTTTAAGAAGCTCTCCATCATCCATATGCGATGAGTATTGACCCCCGTTGTGGGTAGGCTGACGACCTCGTTAAAGCAGTGACCATCTTCGATACAAGTACACTCAAACGACAGGAGACTTAAGTCAACGTGGATGGTGACACCGAGTACAGCGGCGACGCGATTCATGGTATCGCGTACACGCCAGGCACCCGTTCCGCTCGCGAGCATAAGCATACCGGTGCGGCAAATGATGGATGATTTATCGGTGAGCGGCGCATCGACGGCAAGCTCACCGCCTGCCGTCACGATCTGGCACCAGTCGGTTTTCATATGGAGTGCGCCGGCACGAACACCGTGGTGCATGGGGGCTCTCGAAAGCAGCGAGTCAAGGCGCGAAGACTGTGGGGGTTCCGTCGATTCGACCTCGTCCTCGTCGGGCCCTTCATCAACAAGGTCGAAAGCATCGAGCGACGCCGGCTCGCGACGATCGATCAGCTCCTCGTCCTCATCGTCAAAGTAATTGAACTGATCGAGCATGTCCTCTTCGATTGCACGATCGCTCGCGTCGTTCATATAGACGCTCCCTTCCTACCGACTAACCCCCATCCTAGGCAGCGACGGCTAAAGGAAACATAAAAGAGACGACTGTCATGCATGGAAGGCGTAAACCCCCAATGCGCCGGTAGACCCCAGGCGGCTAGGACCGTCCCCAAGTGCCGGCACAAGAGGAACGTCCCTAAGTGCCAACCAGGGCAACGCCGCAGGTAGAGGACGGACAGCGAAAGCCCGCCAGAGCGAGCAAGGTGCCTTCAAGCAAAATGGCGCCGCAGGTTGAGCATAAGTCAGCGAGCGGGTCGCATTTGAGGCAAGGTGGCGTGAAACGAAAGGGCGCTGACCTTCTGGTCGCGCCCTTGAAGTTGAACGTCAGATTGCCCAAATGCGGCCCGCGCAGCGTCGAGCCGTTACGCGGTTCGTAGAACCGCGTAACTAGTTAGTACATCTTTGCGCCGGCAGGGATGGAATCGTCGAGCTGGATCAGGTTGAGACGCTCCTCGCCCTCCTCCTCGTGGATGGCGCTGATGAGCATGCCACAGCTGGGGATGCCCATCATCTTGCGCGGAGGCAGGTTGGTGATGGCGAGTAGGGTCTTGCCGACCAGGTCCTCGGGCTCGTAATAATCGTGAATGCCGGAGAGGATGGTGCGGTCGGTGCCGGTGCCGTCATCGAGCGTAAAGTTCAGCAGCTTCTTGGACTTCTTGACGGCCTCGCATGCCTTGACTTTCACGGCGCGGAAGTCGCTCTTGGAGAAGGTATCAAAGTCGACGAACTCCTCAAACAGCGGCTCGACGGCAATCTTGGAGTAGTCGAGCGTGGGCTTGAGCGGCTTGACGAAGGGGCTCGCGGTGTTGCCGGCCTCGGCAGCCTTGGCAGCGGCGGCACCGGACTGGAAACCCTTCTCGGGCTTCATGTGCGGGAACAGCAGCACGTCGCGGATGGATGCCTGGTTGGTGAGCAGCATGACCACGCGGTCGATACCGATGCCGATGCCGCCCGCGGGAGGCATACCGTACTCGAGGGCGCGAACGTAATCCTCGTCGTACTCCATGGCCTCGTCGTCGCCGCCGGCCTTCTCGGCCATCTGGGCAGCGAAGCGCTCGGCCTGGTCGACCGGGTCGTTGAGCTCGGAGAACGCGTTGGCGTACTCGTGACCGGCGATGACCAGCTCAAAGCGATGGGTCAGGCGCGGATCATGCTCAAAGCGCTTGGCAAGCGGGCTAACCTCGATGGGGTAATCGCACACGAAGGTGGGGTTGACGATGGTGTCCTCGCCCAGCTCGTCATAGATCTCGGCGATGATCTTGCCGGCGGTCCACTCGGGCTTGATCTCCAGGCCCTTCTCGCGTGCAGCGGCAGCAAGCTCCTCAACCGGCGTGTCGATGGTGACCTGCTTACCAATCACGTCAGAGACGATATCGGTCATGGAACGGCTTGCCCACTCACCAGAAAGGTCGATGGTCTGGCCCTGGTACTCAATAACCTCGGGGTTGCCGATAGCCTTGTTAGCGGCCTTAATGACACCCTGGGCGAGCGCCTTCATGCCCTCGAGATCGGAGAAGGCGCGGTAAGCCTCCATCGTGGTGAACTCGGGGTTGTGGGTGAGGTCCATACCCTCGTTGCGGAAGATGCGGCCGATCTCGAAAACGCGCTCAAAGCCGCCGACGATGCAGCGCTTGAGGTGCAGCTCGGTGGCGATACGCAGGTAGCACTCCTGATCGAGCGCGTTGAAGTGCGTGATGAACGGCTTGGCAGTAGCTCCGCCCTGGATGGTCTGCAGGATAGGGGTCTCAACCTCCATGTAGCCATCGGACTCCATAAAGCGGCGGAACGTGGAGAGGATCTGCGAGCGCTTGCGGAAGGTCTCGCGAACGTCGTCGTTGGCGATGAGGTCGACATAGCGCTGACGATAGCGGGTCTCCTTGTCGGAGAGGCCGTGGAACTTCTCGGGCAGCGGGCGAACGGCCTTGGACAGCAGCGTCGCGCTCTTGGGGGCAACGGAAAGCTGGCCACGCTTGGTGCGCACGACTACGCCGGTCACGCCCAGGATATCGCCCAAGTCGAGGGCCTTGAGCGTATTCCAGGCGGCCTCGTCCATATCGTTGATGCGGCAGAACAGCTGGATCTCGCCGGTCGCGTCGCGCACGACGATGAACATGATCTTGCCCTGACCGCGCTTGGCGACCACACGGCCGCCGATCTTCACGACGTCCTCGGTGTCCTCGCCATCGGTGAGCTCGGCGTACTTAGTCTCGATGTCGACGACGTAGTCCTCAATCTCGGAGTGCTCGGGATAGGGGTTCTGGCCCGCCTCGAACAGGGCGGCGCGCTTGGCCAGGCGCGTGGCGCGCTCGTCGTTGAGCGTCGATGCCTGCTCGGCGGCGTTCTGGTTCTCTGCCATAGTTAGCTCCTCAAACTAAAACGCTCCCCAGGATTCGGTCCCAGGGAGCGAAAACATACCTTTACGCGGGACCGTGGTCTAGCGTGCAATCTTTGCGATGGTGTAGACGCGGGTCTTGCCCGAAGGCGTAACGACCTCGACGGAGTCGCCCTCGCCGTGACCGATGATGGCATGGCCGACCGGAGACTCGTTGGAGATCTTGTGCTCGAGCGAGTTGGTCTCGGTGGTACCGACGAGCGTGACTTCCATGACCTCACCGTTGGGATCGATCAGAGAAACGGTGGAACCGATGGAGACGGTCAGATCGCCCGTGGTGGCAGCGACCTGAGCGTTGGCGAGGATGGCCTGAATCTCGGCAATGCGAGCAGCATTCTGGGCCTGCTTGTCCTTGGCGGCGTCGTACTCGGAGTTCTCCGAAAGGTCGCCGAACGCGCGGGCTTCCTTGATGTCCTCGACGATCTCCTTGGCGTAATCGCCCTCACGCCAAGCGAGCTCCTCGACGAGCTTCTGGCGGCCCTCAGCGGTCAGTACGATCTGGCTTGCGTCCATACGGATATCTCCCCAACTATGATGTAACGATCAACTGTCAACAAAACGAAAAAGACCGGCTAGCCTGCGGGCAAGCCGGTCAGGTGCTCACCCCAAAGGGATGGGACTACTCTGCGTCCGCGTCGCTGTCCTCTGCCTTCTTTTGCTTGGCAGCAGCGAGCTTGGCCTCGAGCTCTGCGATCTCCTTGTCCTCCTTGGACTCCTCGACCACAACGTCCTCGGCCTGCTTGGTTTCGCCCTTATCGTCGCCCTCCATACCCTCGCGGATATTCTTGACGGTAGAGCCGAGGGACTTGCCGAGCTTCGGCAGGTTCTTAGGCCCGAAGATAATCAGGACAACAACGAGAATAATGATGAGCTCAGGAGCCCTCAGTCCAAACATGTAGACCTCCACAATACAGCGAGACAAGCTCGAATGAGTATACCGCGGGTGCCGCGGTATCACAACAATAGCTAAAAAAAGGGACCGCAAGAAGCGGTCCCTCCTCATGCTCTGGTCGGGTTGACTGGATTTGAACCAGCGACCCCTGCGTCCCGAACGCAGTGCTCTACCAAACTGAGCCACAACCCGTTAGCTCGACTATAGTAACAAAGATTTTCGCCGCGTGCTAGAGAAATTTTTATTTCTTTGGCGCTTCAATGCGAACCGTGTTGGGAATGAGCTCCGTCGCGCAGGACCACCAGCCGTTTTGCAGGGCAGCGTCGGCAAGCCTTTCGGCCGTGACGGCGGTGTCGCAAATGGCAAACGAGCAGGCGCCCGATCCGCACACATCTACAGCAACGGCGCCGTCCTGTTTACGCAGCCAATCGAGCACCGTTTGAATCTGCGGCTCCATCTGTGCGGAAATGACACCCAGGTTGTTATGGATGAGCGCATATGCCGTCTCGGTATCACCAGCACGCAAGGCAGAAGCTATCGCGCCGGGCTTGTCTGCAGGCACTGGGGCCTCGTCAAAACGTCGATAGGCTTCAATTGTTGAAACGCTTGCCTCGCGCGGCTTGACCAGCACGACGGGTGTCGCAGGTAGTACGGGGTACTCGGTGGCCAGCACGTCTCCCCCACCTACGTAAAATGCAGGGCTGGCATGCAAAAAGAAGGGAACATCGGCGCCAATACCCCGTGCAATGTCGTCGAGCGCTGGGTCGGTGCGATCAATTCCCCAGAGCTCCGCCAAGGCAACAATGATCGCGGCCGCATCCGTCGAAGGGCCGCCCAAGCCGGCGCACAATGGAATGCGCTTCCCAATCGTCACGCAGATGTTTGCCTCGCGACCATAATGCTCGGCCATAGCAACCGCAGCCCGATACGCCGTATTCTTTTGCATGGGAAAATCTGATGCCGGAACCGTCTGGACGGTCAGCGCCTGCGCCGGCGTGACCGTCACGGTATCGGAAAGGTCGACGGCTGCCATCAGGGAATCGACCCTGTGGTAGCCGCGGGCGTCACGCTCGGTATGAACCCCCAGATAGAGGTTGATCTTTGCCGGCGCGGAAAGGGTCAGGGACCAATCGGTCACCGCTAGTGCTCCTCGAGCTGATTGCCGAGCGGAGTAAAGATGTGCTCACCGCTCTCGGGGTCGAACAGCTCGACCTGACCGGTAAGGACGTCGATGTACTGGTAGGACTGACGCGACTTGCGGCCGCGGCGTTCGTCAACCTCGACGATAAAGACAGCCGGGTGGACGCTCTTGATGGTGCCCATGCGCTCGACGACGCGGGTGCGGCCCATGTTGGCCTTCACCTTAACGCGATCGCCCACCATATCGGTCAGCTTCTCGTGGATGTCGTCGACGTGATTGACTTCCATCTCTTCCATGAACAGGGCCTCCAGAAGGTGCAATTCAAAAAGGGGATAATACCCCTAAGATAGACAAAACTCTAATACTATAGCACCCTGTTGCGACCACGCGCAAGTAGCTAAATAAGCCCCGTCCCAAATTGACTACTTACAGATTGTCTGTGTCCAGAACGATGGTGAATGGACCGTCGTTGACGAGGTCGACCTTCATGTCGGCGCCGAAGATGCCATGCGCTACGTGCTCGACGTCCTCGCGCACAAGCGTCAGGAAGTACTCGTAGAGCTTGTTGGCAACATCGGGGGCGCCGGCATCCGTAAACGATGGGCGGCGGCCGTGACGGCAATCGGCGAACAGCGTGAACTGCGACACCACGAGAACCTCGCCGTCGACATCGGCAAGTGCCAGGTTGGTCTTGCCGTTCTCGTCCTCGTTAATGCGCAAGCCCCGGAGCTTGCCCCACAGCTTATCGGCCTCGGCGCGCGTGTCGCCGTGGCCCACGCCCAACAGCACCAGATAGCCGCGCCCAATTTTGCCCACGCACTCGCCGTCGACCGTCACGCCGGCGTTGAGCACGCGCTGCACCACCGCACGCACGGCCTACTCCTCGCCCGTCAGTTTGGCGGATAGGTGCTCGAGCGCATGGAATCGGTGGCTGATGGCGTTCTTCTCGTCCGCCGTCAGCTCGGCCATAGTCTTGCCCGGCGTGTCGACCGGCAGGAACAGCGGATCATAGCCAAAGCCGTAATCGCCGCGGCCCTCGTGCGCAATGACGCCTTCACAGGCGCCCTCGCCATAAGTGACCAGGCCGTCCGTATCGATAAGCGCGACAACGCTCATGAAGCGCGCGGTGCGGTCCTCGTCGGCCACGCCCTCCAGATTCACGAGCAGCTTGGTGTTGTTGGCGGCATCGTCGCCATGCACGCCCGCATAGCGCGCGCTATACACGCCCGGCTCGCCGTCCAGCGCGTCGACGACCAGGCCCGAATCGTCTGCAATGGCCATGAGCCCCGTCTCTTCGACGGCAGCCTGCGCCTTGATGATGGCGTTCTCCAAAAACGTCGTGCCGTTTTCCTCGGGATCCTCAAAATCACCCAGCTGGCCGAGCGCCACAAAGCGAACCTCGGGCATAACCTTGCCCAAAATAGCCTCGATCTCGGTGAGCTTATGGGCGTTGCCCGTTGCCACGACGATGGTCGCCGCCGGGTCGAGGGTGTCGATGTCGATCTTCTCAAGTGCCATGAGTGGTCTCCTTGTCTCTATAGCAAAGTCACGTAAAAGGGACTGGCCCTTCGGCGTCTCCCCTTTCGTGTAGCATCAACCTTATCTATCGGCGTTTCCGCAGATAAAACCTACCAAAATAAACCTGTCCCTTTTTGGCAGGTTAGGCGAGGGCCTGGCGCTGAAGCTCGATGAGCTCGGCGATGCCCTTGTCGCCCAGGTCGAGCAAGTCGTTGAGGCGCTTGCGGTCGAAGGGCGCCTGCTCGCCGGTGCCCTGGAGCTCGATCATCTCGCCGGAGTCGGTGGCGACAAGGTTCATGTCGACCTCGGCGTGGCTGTCCTCGGAATAGTCCAAGTCGAGCAGGGTGTTGCCGTCGACGACACCCATGGAGATGGCGGCGACCTGGCCTGTGAGCGGGATGCGCTCGAGCTTACCCGCCTCGACCCACATGGCAAGGGCGTCGTGCAGTGCCACCCAGGCGCCGGTAATGCTCGCCGTTCGCGTGCCACCGTCTGCCTGAATCACGTCGCAGTCGACGGTGACGGTATACTCGCCGAGCGCCTTCATGTTGACGACGGTGCGCAGGCTGCGGCCGATGAGACGCTCGATCTCCATGGAGCGACCCTTGCGGTTGGCGTGCTCGCGCTTGCAGCGCTTGCCGGTCGATGCCGGCAGCATGGCATACTCCGCCGTTACCCAACCGGCCTTGGCGCCCTTGCGCCAGCCCGGCACGCCCTCCTCGATGGTGGCAGCGCACAGCACGCGCGTATCGCCAAACTCGGCCAGGCACGAACCGTGGGCGTGCTTCATGACGCCGCGAGTAAGCCTGATGGGGCGCAACTCATCGGCGGCGCGGCCGTTGGCGCGATTGACCTGCATATACTCCATAGAAAAATCCTTTCGGCAAAAGGTGGACGTGAGCCTTTGGTCGGTGCCCTTATATCTATTTCAGTTCGTCGATATCGATATGCTCAATGCTCTTGAGCGGCTGACCAAAGATAAAGCTGCCCGCCACCGCAAACTCGGCAATGTTATCGGCCGTCGTGGCAAAACGATGCTGCGGCTCGGCGGCGTCGCCCGCCAGCTGCTCGCGGCGCGTGAGGATATCGGTCAGCTCGCGCGTAGTCTCCTCGGCGGAACTCACCACGCGCACCCCGGGCCCCAGCGCATGGCGAATAGGTCCCACGAGCAGCGGAAAGTGCGTGCAGCCGAGCACTACGGTATCGATTCCGCGATCGCGCAGCGGCTCAACCGTGGCACCGACCAGCGCTCGCACGGCCGGCGTATCGAAGATGTCCTCGTTCTCGAGCCACTGCTCCTGCAGATGCGCACCCGAGGCGAGCTCGTGCTCGACGACCTCGACAAAACTCGAAGCCGGGCATCCATACACGTCCACACCGGCGTCCAAATCCTGAATGGCACGCGTGTAAGCACCCGAGCGAATGGTGAGGTTGGTGGCGAGCACGCCCACGCGGCGCGTGCGAGTGCTGTTAATCGCCGCACGTGCGCCCGGCGCGATGACACCGATCACGGGCACGTCGAGCACCTGCTGAGCCAGACGCAAGGCCGCTGCGGTCGCCGTGTTGCAGGCGATGACCATGATCTTGACGTCGTGCTTTGACAGCCAGCGGCTCGCCTGCAGTGCAAACGAGCGTACCTCGTCCTCGGTGCGGGTGCCATAAGGACAGCGTTTGGTGTCGCCGAAGTAGTAGACGGACTCATGCGGCAGCGCCGTCGCGATGGCGCGGGCAACCGTCAGACCGCCCAGACCCGAGTCGAATACGCCAATGGGGCGCGTGTCGCCAGCCAGATTCTCGATATCGGACATTACCTCACCAGATTCTCTCTCGAAATAACAGCCACGCGCGATGCGCCGCGCTACGAACGAGCCGCGACGAGCAGCTCTGCCGTTGCCACCCAGCCATCGACAATCTTGCCGCGCGTGACGTAAGCGTTATCGCAAGCGTCCAGGAACTCGGGCGCGCCGGCGCTGGTCAGGCCGTTCTCGACCAAACAGAACGTGCCCACGTGGTCGGCCATGTAGAAGTCGGACTCGGAGTCGCCGAGCGCAAGCGTCTCCTCGCGCTCGATCCCCAGGTGCTCGCAGAAGCGCGCAATGGCAACGCCCTTGTTGAGGCCCGCCGGATTGATATTGAAGGCACGACCGTCCTCGACGCGATCGAGCTCAAGCGTCGTCGGCTTGGACAGATGCGTCAGGTGGCCGTTGCAGGCCCAGACCAGGCCGCAGCCGGCCTCGTCAAGAATGGCCTGGACCTCGTCGTCGGGCACATCGCCGCGCATGCCAACGGTGACCTCGCGGTACTTGTAGCCAGTCGACATGTCGTTGTGGTACTCGATCTTATGTGGCCAGCGGGCGAGAATCTTCTCGCACACGCCGGTCTGCTCGATCACCTGATGCGGCGTGAGGCCGCAGGCAGGGTCGTAGGGCATATCGCCGGTCAGATACTCCCAATCGTTGGCCTTGAGATCGTACATGACCAGGCCACCCATCTCTCCGATGTAGGAGTTAAGGCCGAGCACGCGCGCGTCCTCGTGGATCATGGTACGGTTGCGGCCCGAGGTGGGAACCACCTGGATGCCGGCGCGGGCAAGTGCCACGACAGCCTCGACGAGCTTGGTCGAGGGGTTGCCGTCGTTGTCGCGCAGCACGCACGAGCCGGGCGCGAGCATGGTGGCGTCCAGGTCGGTAAAGACGTACTTAACCTTGGCAAGACGCTCGCGCATCTCGCCCGAAAGCTCAGCGACGGTCGGCAGGGTATTGTGGGACATGATTACTCCATTACGTAGAAGGGGCTTGGTCTAGGCGTCGTACGCCGCAAGGGTGCGCTTGAGGATCGAACCGTCGCGCTCACAAGGCTCGGGTCCGTTCTTGCGCAGCATACGCTCTTCCTCGCCCTTACCGGTCACGATGACCACGGCAGGACGGACGGTTTCGCGCACGGCAGTCTCGATAGCGGCAACGCGATCAGTCACGATTTGCCAGTTATCATTTCCCTGCGCTTGAACGTTGCGCGCGATCACGGCGCAGATATCCTCGACATCCTCGGGGCCGGGGTCATCCTCGGTAATCACGATTCGGTCGGCATACTTGCCAGCGGCGATGCCCATCGTGGTGCGTCGATCGACACCCTTACCGCCCGTAGCGCCAAATACAACCGCCAGCTCGCGCTCGGGATAGTTCTCGCGCAAGTCACGCAGGAGCGTCTCGAGGCTCATGCCGTTATGTGCAAAATCGACGACGCCCAGGATTTTGCCCGATACGGACGGATAGAGCTCCATGCGGCCGGGGACGAAGACGCCCTCAAAGCCGTGGACGATACCCTCCTCGGAAATGCCCAGGGCCTCGGCGCAGGCAATAGCGGCAAGCGCGTTGGACACATTGAACTTAACCGGCGTGGGAATCACAATGTCGCGCGTAAAGCGGGGCGTGCGCACCGTTGCCACCACGCCGCAGTCGCCATTGCGAATCGCCAGCGCAAGCACGTCGGCACGCTCGTCGGTCAGGGAGAACGTCACCGTACGTTCGCAACGAGATGCCGCCTCGAGCACACGATCGACCTTATCCATATCGAGATTGACCACGGCAAAACGGCTCTGCGAGAAGATTTTGAGCTTGCTGGCAAAGTAATCCTCGAGCGTCGGATGCTCAATCGGCGAAATGTGATCCTCGCCGAGATTGGTAAAGGCGCCGACTTCAAAGGCGATCTTGCCCGTGCGCTCGTATTTGAGGCCCTGGCTCGATGCCTCCATAACCAGCCACGGGGCACCCGCCTCCGCAGCATGTGCGATACGAGACTGCAGCAGGAAGGATTCGGGGGTCGTCAGCTTGGAAGGGCCCGTCTCGATGCCGTCGTCGAACTCAATGCCCGTATTAAGAGCGGGTCGATGACAGCCCGTAAGCTTGGCCTCGTTGACGAGAATGCCGCGCAGATAAAAGCTACAGGTCGACTTGCCCTTGGTGCCTGTAAAGGCGCAGACCTTCACCTTGCCCGACGGGTGCCCATAGAAGGCATCTGCCACCACGGCGAGCGTGCGACGAATATCGCTCACAATCACCGCGGGAGCATCGACATCGTAATCGACCTCGGAAACGTAGGCCACGGCGCCATCGGCGATTGCCGAAAGCAGGTACTCACGCTTAAACGCGCGGCCCTTGCAGACAAACAACGTGCCCGGACGCACCTGGCGCGAGTCGTCAGTCGCAAACTCAATGCGCTGGTCGCACGAAGCGCTCGGTTTGGAAACAACAAGGTCATCTTCCTCGAGCAACTCTATATAGCGCATCAGAGTTAGCTTCTCTTGTGTCGGACTCGACATACAAAGACCTCTCTCGCTCAATTCGGCCTTAAAGGGCAAAAGACGTCCCGCGGCAGAAACGATGAAACATTCTGTATTATCAACCATCCTAATATGCCACCCGACCCTGCGCGCACTGCAGCCTTCTAAAAAATTGCATGGACTGTGCCGTGGATTAATAAATGGCGGCAGTGTCCCCCCGTGTAACAACGAGGAAATCTGGGTGCTATTCTTTATCCAAATGTCTTGATGTGCCTCATTGACCCACAATGCCGACCCATCATGCCCAAGCAAAGGATTCCAGATGAAACGACACTTCGAACGTCGCCACCGCTCGGCACGCGTCCAGTTGACCCGGCACATCGTCTGCGCCTTCGCGACGGTCGTTGTGGCCCTTGCCACCATCATCGGCGCGAGCGGCTGTTCGTCCTCCCAGAACGCCTCGAGCACCTACACACTCGTCGAGAATGGCAAGCTCACTGTCGCAAGTGACTTGGCCACACCCCCGTTTGAATACGTCAACGATTCCGGCAAAGACCAGGGCTTTACCTATGAACTCATGGGCATGATCGCAGACGAGCTCGGTCTGGAGCTCAACTACTTGCCGGCGCAAAAGTTCGACGGCATTATCCCCATGGTCAAGCAGGGTGTAAAGACCGATGTCGGCGCATGTAACATCACGATTACCGACGAGCGCAAGGAAGAGGTCGACTTCACCAACCCCTATATCGACTCCAACCAGGGCGTCGCAGTTGCAAAGAACACTGGATACGACACGGTCGATAGCCTCAACGCACCGGGTGTCAAAATTGCCGTGCAGTCGGGCACCACGTCCGAGGAGTGGGCAATCGAGAACCTGCCGCAGGCAACCACCGTCAACTTTGACGACTGGACGGCAGCCTTCACCGCCGTCATGAGCGGTCAGTGCCAGGCGGTCGTATGCGATCTGCCCGTTGAGCAGTGGATGGTTTCGAACTCCTTTACCGGTATGGAGATCATCAAAGAGGTTCCGACGGGCGAGCAGTTTGGCATTGCCGTCTCTAAAGACAACCCCGAGCTGACACAGGCCATCAACGATGCCCTTGCCAAAATCAAGAGCTCCGGTGCCTATGACAAACTGTACGAGAAGTGGTTTGGCATGGCGCCCACGAGCGGGTCCGATAACAAGGATGCCTCGAGCTCAGACGACGCGACGGGCACTTCACTCGCCGTCACCTCGGCGACCGCCAAGTCAAACGAAGACAGCGGCAACGGCGTGCTCGGCGGCATCGCAACCCGCCTGACCTGGGAAGCGACAACGGGTAGCGACGAGGGCGACGTTTCGCAAATTGAACTTGAGCTGCCCGAGGGCGGATCGTTTGAAAGCACCGATGCGAAGGTCACGCTGCTCGACGGACTGAACCAGACGGGTGTCAAGGAATCGTGCTCGCTGGACGGCTCAAAGCTCGTCATCAAGTTTGCCGATCCCGTCGCCGCCGGCTCGCAGATTCGCGTTGTCGTCCCCGACGTCGTATTCCCGAGCAACGCGGGTGCCTATGCCGTCACCGGCAGCTATGTCGCCGACGGCGACAAGCGAGATCTTCCCGAGAGCCCCACCATCAGCGTCTCGGAGAGCACCATGGTGCAAGAAATCGTCACCTGGCTCGATGCCCAACCTTGGGTTGCCGCGTGGAACTCCAACCCGTTTTTGGGCATGTTCTGCAAGCCGCAGATTATCGTCACCTCAATCGCCTCGCTCTTTAAGGGCTGGGGCATAGCACTTGCCGTGACCGCCATCGGTTTTCCGCTCGCCATCCCCATCGGCTTGCTGTTTGCCTTTATGAAAATCAGCCATAGTCGTATGCTGCGCGGCATCGCCGTGACATACATCAACGTCCTGCGCGGAACCCCACTCTTCCTGCAGATCTACATTGCGTTCTTTGGGTTCCCTATGATCGGTCTCAACGTGCCCAATCTGCCGCTCGGCGTTGGCGTGCTCGCCATCAACTGCTCGGCCTATCTTGCCGAGATTTTCCGCGCCGGCATCGAGAGCGTGCCGCATGGTCAAGCAGAAGCTGCCTACTCGCTTGGCATGACTTGGTCCCAAGTTATGTCGCGCATCGTGATTCCGCAAGCCGTACGTTGCGTTATACCGACTATGACCAGCGAGTTCGTTATGCTGTACAAGGACACATCGCTGCTTTCGAGCGTTGGCGTCATGGAGCTCATGCTGTTCTCCAAAAACCTCACAGCCACCACGGGCAACATTACGCCCTACATTTGCGCCGCACTTTACTACCTGGTCGTGACGATTCCGCTCATCCACGCCGTCACCAAGGTGGAGCACCGTCTCGCCGAGCGCAGCAAGCGCTAACCGCTCATACATAGCGTTCGTAACCACGGCCCGCCGCTTCGTCTGAAGATCGGGCCGTGGTTTTTTCGGTTCGCTCGGCGCTTATGCCCTATCACGAAACAAAAGATTGGCATGATAGTAAAGATTATTTGACATCAGCTGCCGTAACCCTTGCGGCAGTACACCTGAGCCGTCAGCAGAAAGGATCTTGCATGTGCGGTTTTGTCGGTTTTACCGGTACAGATGAACAGAGTGAGCTGGTTCTCACGGCCATGATGAATCGCATCATCCACCGTGGTCCCGATATGGGCGGCCAGCATATCGTCGACAACGTTGCCCTTGGCTTCCGTCGTCTTTCGATTCTTGATCTTTCCGAAGCTGGAGCTCAGCCCATGTCGAGCGACGACGGCAAGGTCACGATTGTCTTCAACGGAGAGATCTACAACTTCCAGGAGCTTCGCGCCGAGCTGGAGGCAGCCGGCTACGCCTTCCACTGCAACGCCGATACCGAGGTCCTGGTACACGGTTACGAGGAGTGGGGCGAGGACCTGGTCAACCGCCTGCGCGGCATGTACGCGTTCGTGATTCACGACCAGAACAAGAACAAACTCTTTGGCGCTCGTGACATCTTTGGTATCAAGCCGTTCTATTACTACCAGGCATCCGATGGCTCGCTGCTGTTTGGCTCCGAGATCAAGAGCTTCCTGGACCATCCCAAGTTTGAGAAGGCTGTCAACCACGACGCGCTGCGCCCCTACCTGACGCTGCAATTCCCCGCCACGGAGGAGACCTTCTTTAAGGGCGTGTTCAAGCTTGCCCCGGCGCATTGCTTTACGTATGACCTGACGACCAACGCCATGGACATCAAGCGTTACTGGAGCTGCGACTTTACCGACGACAACTCCAAGACCTTCGAAGAGTACGTGGACGAGTGCGACAAGGTCGTGCACGAAAGCGTCGCTGCGCACCGAATCGCCGATGTTAAGGTGGGCTCGTTCCTTTCTGGCGGCGTCGACTCCAGCTACATTGCCGCCTGCCTCATGCCCGACACCACGTATTCTGTCGGCTTCGATTACAAGAACTTCAACGAGACCAACTACGCTGCCGAGCTTTCCGACAAGCTGGGCATCAAGAACGTGCGCAAGATGATTACCGCCGACGAGTTCTTCGATGCACTACCCGATATCCAGTACCACATGGACGAGCCGCAATCGAACCTGTCCAGCGTTCCGCTGTACTATCTGGCGCAGATGGCTTCCGAGGAGGTCACCGTCGTCCTTTCGGGCGAGGGTGCCGACGAGCTGTTTGCCGGCTATGAGTGGTACGAGGACACCCCCGAGATGCGCTCCTTTAAGAAGCGCGTGCCGCTCGGCGTGCGTCGCGCCCTGGGCTCACTCGTTCAGCATCTCCCCTACTTTAAAGGCCATAACTTCCTGACGAAATGCGCCGAGGTTCCCGAGCGCTGGTATGTGGGTCAGGCAAAGGTGTTCGACCCGTCCGAGGTCGACGAGGTGCTCAAGCCTGCTTATGACACCGGCAAGAACGCCGCCGAGATGTGCGCCGAGTACTACAAGCAGGTTCCCAACTGCTGCGAGCTTTCCAAGAAACAGTATCTGGATATGAACATGTGGCTGCCGGGCGACATTCTGCTCAAGGCCGACAAGATGTGCATGGCGCATTCTCTGGAGCTTCGCGTCCCGTTCCTGGACAAGAAGGTCATGGAGTTTGCCGAGCACATTCCCGCCAACTACCGTGTTAACGAAGAGGGCTGCAAGCTTGTCCTGCGCCACGCCGCCAACCGCACGCTGCCCGATGAGTGGGCAACGCGCAAGAAGGTGGGCTTCCCCGTACCGGTCAAGTTCTGGCTGCGCGAGCAGAAGTATTATGACTACGTTAAGGAGTACTTCACCGCGCCGTGGGCTGCCGACTTCTTTGACACCGATGCACTCATGAAGCTGCTCGACGATCACTTTGAGGGCCGTGCGCTCAACCAGCGCAAGATCTATACCACGCTGACGTTCCTCATCTGGTACAAGCGCTTCTTTATCGACGAGGACACGGACGCAGAAGTCGCCGCGTAAGTTTCGTTATGAATTAGCGGTGAACAGCATAGGGTTTCCGCTATACTCAATCCCTGCGGGCGATTGGCGCAACGGTTAGCGCAGGTGCTTTACACGCACAAGGCTGGGGGTTCGAATCCCTCATCGCCCACCATTGAATTGGAAACGGTCCTCGAAAGGGGACCGTTTTTGTTTGGGCCCATTTCATGGGATTCGAACCCGCAAGGGTGCGGAGCTGAGGAAACGCGAAGCGTTTTCCAGCGCAGCACGCGAGGAGCGAAGCGACGAAGCGGAAGCGGGCGGCGCCAGCCGCACGCGGACATCCCTCATCGCCCACCACTTGATTGAAAAGGCTCCCAGCGATGGGGGCCTTTCCTTTTTGGGCCCATCGCAGAGGAATTCGAACCCGCAAGGGTGCGGAGCTGAGGAAACGCGAAGCGTTTTCCAGCGCAGCACGCGAGGAGCGAAGCGACGAAGCGGATGCGGGCGGCGAAATGGACCCTTGGCGAATACCCGTGTGCAAAAAATGCCAAATATGAGTACTGCTACCTTTTTGGTAGCAGCGTTTTCGAAGTCATAAAAGGCAAATCCGACATTAGAACGACGACTGATAGTCCAGTTAAGCCAATTTAGTTACTGCAAAACTGGACATATGTGGCCCAACTCATCTAAAAACGCCCAATTTATATGTTACGAAGTTAGTGCCCGTACTCATATTTGCCACTTTTTGCACACGGCCTATCCCAGCCATGGTAAATCGATAGCAAAACGGGCTCCAGACCGCTGAATCGTGCCGCATATGGCACGTCCGCAGTCCGGAACCCGGTCCAAATTGAGTTATTGCGCTGTGTTAGGCCAAAACGTCCGACAAAATCTCGATCAGGCTGTCCACGTCGGCTTCTTCGCAGACAAGCGGCGGCAGGAAACGCAGCGTGTGGGCACCAGTAGCGTTAATCACGGCGCCGGCGGCCAGCGCGCGGGCAACAATATCATGCGCATCGCCCGCAGCGTCATCCAGATCGCAGCCGAGCATTAAGCCGCGACCGCGTACCTCGGTAACGTGCGGAAGCTTGGCCAGCGCCTGCTCCATATAAGCACCCACCTTGGCGGCATGCTCAGCGTAGTCGCCGCGCACAAGCGCGGAGAGCGTCGCGGCGCACGCCGCGACAGCCAAGCAACTACCGCCAAAGGTCGAGCCGTGGTCGCCCGGCTTAAACACGTCGGCGATCTCCTTCTTTGCCACCACGGCACCCATGGGGACGCCGTCGGCGATCCCCTTGGCAAGGCTCATGATGTCGGGCTCCACGCCATAGGTCTGGAATGCAAACGGCTTGCCGGAGCGGAAGATGCCACACTGGACCTCGTCGGCGATAAGAACGGCACCCACCTCGTGTGCCAAGTCGCGCGCTGCCGCCATAAACTCCTCGGTCATGGGGTGCACACCGCTCTCGCCCTGAATCGGCTCGAGCATGACGGCGCAAATCTCGCTTCCCAGCTGCTTAAAGATTGCACGCAGCTCATCGACATCGTTGGGTGTGCAGGCCACAAAGCCGCCCGGCAGCGGACGGAAGCTGTCCTGTAGCCAATCCTGCATGGTGGCGGCAATGGTCTCGAGCGTACGACCGTGGAAGCCGCCGCGCATGCATACGATGGTGTTGCCGCCGTTACCAGCACGCTTGGCGTACAGACGCGCGAGCTTCATCGAGCCCTCGTTGGCTTCAGCACCAGAATTGGCAAAGAACGTCTCCCACACCTGCTCGCCCGCCGTCGGAGCGCCGAGCGCAGCGGCCGTGGTCTCATCGCCGGCGGCAATGGCATCGGCCAGAACGCACGCACCATCTACGTCGTCGTTGGCAAGCTTGGACAGCAGCGCCGCGACCTGTCCACGCTGCTCGATGTAGAAGTAGTTAGACACGTGCAGAAGCTTTTTGGTCTGAGCCTCGAGCGCCGAAAGCACTGCAGGATTACCGTGGCCTAGGCTACACACGCCAATACCAGCGAGAAAGTCGAGATACTCACGACCATCGTCACCGATGAGCTTCATGCCGTGGCCTTCGACAAACTCTACCGGCGAGCGACCAAAAGTATGCATAACGTAATGGGATTCGAGCGATTGTTGAGTTGCAAGTGACATGGGATGCCTTTCGTTGGGCGCCGTACGGCGCAGGGCTATGGGTGCAGGGACGCGACGACCGCGGGTCAGCTAGACCGTCTGGAGCTTCTCGACCTCGTCGAGGTTCTCGGTCAGGCGCGCCGCAAACGTCGAAAGCGGGTGCGGATGCGTATCGAATTCGTAGGCTGTCTCGGTGGAATGGATCACGGTGCCGACGCCAGCATCGGTCAACAGCTCCAGCAGCAGCGAGTGCGGCGTCGTGCCATTGATGATGTGGGCTCGGAACACGCCAGCGGTAAGCGCATCGACGGCGGCGCGCAGCTTGGGGATCATGCCCTTGTCGACCTCGCCGCCGTAGAGCATCTCATTGACCTCGTCGAGCGTCAGGTTGGAGATAAGCGAATCCTTGTCGCTAAAGTCCTTGTACAGACCGTCGACATCGGTCAAAAAAATCGCCTTGTGCGCATGAAGCGCCGCCGCAACGGCGCCGGCGGCGGTATCGGCGTTGATGTTGAAGAAGCCACCGTCCTCCCCCGCCGCGACCGTGGCGATAACGGGAATGTACTCGCTGTCGAGCAAACGCTCGATATAGTCGGTGTTGACGTGCGTGACCTTGCCTACGCGGCCGAGCTCTGGGTCGAGTGGCTCGGCGATAAGGGTGCCGGCGTCGCTGCCGGACACGCCCACGGCCAGGTTGCCGTGGTGGTTGAGCGCCGCGACCAGCTCCTGATTGACCTTGCCGCCCAGAACCTCGCGCACGATGTCCATGGTGGCAGGCGTAGTCACGCGCTGGCCGTTCTTAAACTCGACGGGGATGTCGTAGTGGCTGAGCGCCTCGTTGATGGCCTTGCCGCCACCGTGCACGATAACAGGGCGCATGCCGATAATCTTGAGCAGGACGATGTCGCTCATCACGTCACGACGCAGTTGCTCGTCGACCATGGCGGCACCGCCGTACTTGATAACGACCGTCTTACCGGTCAGGTTCTTAATCCATGGCAGCGCCTCGAACAGCAGCTGCGCGGTAACTTCGTTGGATTCGCTTGAGCGACAATCGCGTGCGAACTTCATAGTCTGCCTCGTCTTTCGTGTAGCTATCGCGCCGTACCTCGTTGCCCGCGATTGCAGCGGGACGCGCGGCACATCGGGACTCTAGGAACGGTAATCACCGTTAATGGAGATGTACTCGTGCGTGAGGTCGCAAGTCCACACGGTGGTCGCCGCGTCCCCTGCGCCCAGGTCTGCTGAGATCACGATCTCGGGCGCCTCAAAGCGACGCAGCGCCTCGTCCTCGTCAAAGGGAACGGTCAGGCCATCACGGCAGACGGGCATACCCATCATGTCGATGGACACATCTTCTTGGTTAAACTGCACGCTGCACTTGCCGAGCGCCATGGCAACGCGGCCCCAGTTGCAGTCGTGGCCGGCGATGCAGGTCTTAACGAGCGGCGAGTTGGCGACAGCACGAGCGGCGATATCGGCCTCCTCGTCGTTCACGGCGCCGGTGATGTTAACCGTCACGAGCTTGGATGCGCCCTCGCCATCTGCGGCGATATTGCGCGCCAGGCTCTCGCACACCTCATGTACGGCAAAGGCCAGCTCGTCGAAGGCATCGGTGCCCTCGACGATATTCTCGGCATCCGCGGCAGCAGCGCCAGAAGCAAGCATGATGCAGGTGTCGTTGGTCGAGGTATCGGAATCGACCGTCACCTTATTGAAGGTCTGCTTAACGGTTGAGAGCAACAGGGTGTGGAGCGCCGCCGGCTCGACGGGGGCATCGGTAGTAATGACCGCGATCATGGTGGCCATATTGGGCATAATCATGCCCGAGCCCTTGCACATGCCGCCCACCGTATAAGCGTTGCCCGCATGGCTCGCAGCCTCACTGCGGTAGCGAACGGCATACTCCTTGGAGTGTGTATCGGTCGTCATGATGGCACGAGCTGCAGCGGCACCGCCATGGGCAGAGAGTGCCTCGTATGCAGACGGAACGGCTGTCTCAAACGTGTCGATCGGCAGAATCTGACCAATTACGCCCGTGGAGGCGACCAGAATCTGCTGGGACTCGCAGCCGATGACCTGCGAGGCGATGTTGCAGGTCTCGCGCGCGCAGGCAAGACCGGTCTCGCCCGTGGCGGCGTTGGCGTTGCCAGAGTTGATAGAAACACCGGCGATGATGCCATAGCCCTTGTCGGCGCCGCCCAGGTTGGCACGACTCACCTGCACGGGCGCCGCACAAAAGCGGTTAGCCGTAAACACGCCGGCCCCGGGACAGGGTTTATCGGGCACGACGAGCGCGTAATCCAGGCGCTCGGGATTCTTGCGGAATCCGGCATGGATGCCCGCCGCCTTAAAGCCGGCTGCCGCCGTTACGCCGCCCTCTACGGCACGAATCTTGATATCGAACTGCTCAGCATTCATCGTCTTTATGACTCCTTATGTCAAACAAAAAATGGGCATCGGTTGGTGCGCCATGCCAGCCACAATCATGAGACCAGCTTAAGAGTGGCGCCCCACTCGATGCCCGACTACCAAATCGTTAACAATCGAATGTGCTACACCGGGCACGCCACTGTGGGCAAGCCTCGTCGCTCGTCAAAGCCAAAAACGATGTTGGCGCACTGGACCGCCTGGCCTGCTGCACCCTTGCACAGATTGTCGATGGCGCCCGTAGCCACCAGAACGCCCGCGCGCTTGTTGAGCGCGAGGCCGATTTGGGCGGCGTTGGTGCCGACGACCGAAGCCGTCTTGGGCTGCTGGCCGGCATCGAGTACGCGCACGAAGGTGCGACCGGCGTAGAACTGCTTGTAATGGTCGACAACGTCCTCAAGGGTCAAGGTATCGATAGCCTGCGGCGTAAGCGGCATCGTCACCGTAGAGAGCAGACCGCGCTTGAGCGGTGCCAGGTGCGGGGTAAAGACGACGCGATCGGTTAGGCCCAAGATCTGCTCGATTTCGGGCGTGTGACGATGCTTGCCCACGCCATAGGCCTCCAGGTTCTCCTCCGCGCTGCAAAAATGGGTGCGGGCGTTACAGGACTTACCGGCACCCGTCACGCCGCTGATAGCGTCGACGATCACGGGACCGCTCTCGGCCACCCAGCCAGCGCGCACGGCAGGCGCGGCAGCAAGGCTCGTTGCGGTGGGATAGCAACCGGCGCAGGCGACCAGTACGGGCTTGCCGTCGGCGTGGTCGGATGCAGCGGTCTCCAAATCCTGGCAGAACAGCTCGGGCAGACCAAAGGCGCGGGTCTTGAGTAGCTCGGGGCTCGTGTGCTCGGCGGCATACCAGGCCTCAAAGGTGGCCGGATCGCTCAGGCGATAGTCGGCCGAGAGGTCAATGCAGGAGACTCCCGCGGCAAGCAGGGCGGGCACCTGCGCCATGGCGGCCGTGTGCGGCACGGCCAAAAAGACCGCATCGCAGTTCTTGAGCTCGGGGGCGTCATGCGTCGTGAAGACAAGATCGCTTACGCCGGCGAAACTCGGATACACCGCAGACAACGGCTGGCCGGCATCGGCGTTGGACGTAATGGCAGCAAGTTCAAACTCGGGATGACCGAGGACGAGGCGAATGAGCTCGGCGCCGGCATATCCAGCCGCACCGACGATTCCAACCTTTAAAGACATATCTAACTCCTTGTCTGCAGTTTATACACCAATGCGCATCCCGCAGCCGTCGTTATGAAGTGGGTTGAAACTTTAGCACCAAAAGATGCATATCTACGCAAATCTATTGCATATTCATGCATTGAAACAGTCCCGACACATTCACTCGAAGGAATTGACAAATAAGTGCGGGCCCCATATTGCCCAGTGCGCCTTACGGTGACGTTGCAATGTGGGGCCCGCTACATGCGAGAATTTGAATTGTCGAAGCTTGCTGAGAGAATCGTTTAGAGCTCGATCGGCACCCATTCGTCATGGTTGCAGATAAAGGCCTCGGGTTCCTCCACGCTAAAGAAGACGAGCGTGGGATCGCCTGCGCCCTCGTAGTGCTCGCCTAGGCGCTCCAGGTGCTTCCAGCCTGCCTCGCGCATATCGGGAGCGGCCTGGTCATCCAGACCCGCACGCCCACGCAAGATGAGCCAGCCATGGCCCGGCCACCAACTCGTGGCCTCAAAGCGTTGATTTTGCAGCAACTCTTGCCACACGTCTTTGGTGCGCGCCGTTACAAACCACAACTTGCCGTCCTGGATCTGCGCAAACGAAAACGGACGCACATGCGGCTGCCCGTCAACGCTCGTCGCCAAATACCATGCCGGCACCGACGTCAGATACTCCAACACCGTATTCAATCCGTCCACGTTTCCTCCTGTCACCTGACCAGTCTTTTTGGAATGGGTAGTCAATTTGGGAAATTAGAGCTCCAGACGCTCCTCGCTGCCGTCGATATCACAGAAGCGAGCGACGATGTTGCGAACCGAGAAAAACGCAAGGCGACCGTCGTTGGCGCCCTCGTGGTCTTCGCCGATGCCCACCATGTGCTTAAAGCCGGCTTGGCGCACCCGGTCGCTCACGACCGCGTCGTCCTCGAGCGCGGCCTCGCCGGTCAGCACAATCCAACACTCCCCCGGTTTCCAGCCCGAAACCTCAAACTTGGGGTTCGCGCTGAGCTCGGCCCACACGTCCTTATCGCGCGAGGTGCAAAACCACAGCTTGCCATCATCGACCATGGCAAACGAGAACGGCCTCACGCGCGGCTGATGTCCGTCCGTCACGTCGATCGTGGCAAGATACCACGCCGGAATACGCCTAAGATACGAACAGGCGCGCTCGAGCTGCGCCGTGCGATCGTTGTCGGTCATAGGGACCCCTTTCCTGCGCTCGAATCGCGCCTAAACAAGTTGAAGATTGATGACGATGACGCAGATGAGCAGCAACGCCGTCACCACCGCCGCCAACGCGTCGCCGCGGCCAAATGCAAGCGCATGCAGACGCGTGCGGCCCTGCTCGCCATGATAGCAACGGGCATCCATGGCGGCAGACAGCGTTTCGGCATGACGGAACACGCCCGTGAACAGCGGAATCGCCACACTGCCGAGCATGCGCACGCCGCCGAGCGGGCCTCCCGTCACGCGCGCACCGCGGCTCGCCTGCGCATCGGCCGTCTGCTTCATCTCGGTGGCAAACTGCGGCATAAAGCGCAGCGCGATACCCATGATCATGCCGAGCTCGTGCGCAGGAAGTCCCACACGCGCAAACGGCGCGAGCAGGCGCTCAAAGCCCGCGGTGAGGTCGAGCGTCGGTGTGGTGAGCGTGATAGCGCTCATACCGGCCATCATCAAGGTCAGGCGGCACGCCATAAAGGCGGCGGAATGTAGCGAGCCCTCGCTTATCTGCAAAAAGCCGAGCTGCCACAGAATGCGCCCGCTCTGGTCGGAAAACAGGTTGAGCACCGCGACCACCGCGACAATCGCCAGCAGCGGTGCCATCGATGACAGGACGCGACGAGCCGGCACCCGGGACACGGCATAGATCAGGACAACGAAGGTTGCGATCGGGACCAGTCCGCGGAAGCTGCTGACCGTGAGTGTCGTGATCAGAAACACAAAGCCCAAGAGCAACTTAGTTCGCGGGTCCAGGCGGTGGATTGCACTATCGCCGGGATAGTAGCTACCAAACGAAAACGCCTCCATTAGCAGCCCTCCTCTCGCGCGACCGTCTTGGATTTAGCAATGTCCGCGACGTTAGAAGGACCGTCCGAGCGACCGATCAGCAAATCTGCCAACTCGTCTGCCAGCGACTCAACCGTATAGAGGCCGTCAAAGCGCAGCGGCACGCCTGCCTTCGTAAGCGCCAGCGCCATGCGCTGAGCGGCAGGTACGCCCAAGCCGATTGATTTAAGCTCATCCGCATGCGCAAACACCTGAGCGGGCGTGCCCTCGGCAAACACCGCACCTTTGTTCATTACGACGATACGGTCGCAGCAATTGGCCAGGTCATCCATGCTGTGCGAAACCATGACGACGGTCAGGCCATCGCGGTGAAGTCGATCGATAAGCTCAAGGAAATCCCTGTGCGCAGCCGGATCGAGCCCCGCCATGGGCTCATCGAGTACCAGGACCTCGGGCTCCATGGCAAGCACGCCAGCAAACGCCACGCGCCGCTGCTGCCCGCCCGAGAGCTCAAAGGGGCTCTTGTCGCCCACCGTGGCCAGGTCGAGGCCCACGCGCGCGAGCGATGACTCAACGCGGCGGGCAACCTCGGCCTGCGACAAGCCAAGGTTACGCGGACCAAATGCCACGTCCTGTGCCACGGTCTCGGCAAACAGCTGACGCTCTGGATACTGAAACACCACGCCGACCTTTGCCTTAACCGCGGCGGCATCTTTCTTGTTTGCCAGGTCGAGCCCCAATGCGTAAACGGAACCCTCCTGGGGACGAATCAGGCCGTTGAGATGCTGAACCAGCGTCGATTTACCCGAACCGGTATGGCCCGCAAGGCCCAGGAACTCGCCACGACGCACCGTTAGCGACACATCACGCAACGCCCAGGGGCTGCTCGGGTCGTTGCCCCAGAGGGCCTGTTTGTTCGATGCACCCTCGGCGGCTAAGCGCTTGTGCCAACGGCGACGCTCGCGGGCGCTCAGCGAATAGCTATACGAAAGGTGCGAAATCTCGATGACGGGCTGCGGCGCGTCTGCGCCATCGATTGCAGAGGAGACGTTGTCGGGAATACGAGGATCGGATGCGAAAGGCCGCCCGGCGATGCCTGTCCTACTCCGCTCGGCATAAGCCTGCGCTATATCGGCGACCATATCCGCCTCGCGCACCTTCGCGCAAATGGGCACACCCTTCTCACGAAGTGCCATGCCCAAACGGCACGACTCCGGCATATCCAAGTTGAGCTGTGCAAGTTCGTCCGCCCGCGTCAAGATCTCCTCGGGCGTACCGAGCATGGCAACGCGGCCCGCCTGGAAGACAGCAACGCGATCGGCCTCAGCGGCCTCTTCCATAAAGTGCGTAATCATCACGATGGTCATGCCGCGTTCGTGCAGCGCGTGACAGGCCTTCATAAGGCCCTTGCGCCCGCGCGGATCGAGCATCGAGGACGCCTCGTCCAAAATGAGCACACGCGGCTCCATGGCGAGCACGCCGGCAAGCGCCACGCGCTGCTTTTGTCCGCCCGAGAGAGCGTGGGTCTCGTGTCGCTCAAAGCCCACCAGACCCACGGCCTTCAGCGCCTCGCACACGCGCTGCGCGATCTGGGCCGATTCGACCCCTAAGTTCTCGGGACCAAACGCAACATCGTCCTCGACAAGCGTCGCCACAAGCTGGTCGTCGGGATTCTGGAACACCATGCCCGCAGTCGAGCGGATATCGTAGACCAGCTCGGGATCGGACGCGTCCATGCCGTTGACGCACACCGTTCCCGCATCGGGATGCAGCAGCGCGTTCAGGTGCTTGGCAAACGTCGACTTGCCCGACCCATTGCCGCCGAGGATGCAGAAAAACTCGCCATCCTCGATGTTCAGATCGATGCCATCGAGCGCTTTCGCAGCGCCGTCGTAGCTAAAGGAAACGCTCCGACACTCAATCATGCGCGGCCTTTGACCTGGTCCTTCTTGGGCGTGATGAGATTAGAGACCGCCTTGTACACTGCCAGCGTCAACACCGAGTTGAGCACGGTCTTGATGAGGTTGAACGGCAAAACGGCGGGAATCATGAGCGGGGCGATCGCATCGACCGAGCCATACCAGAACCAAACGCCAATGGTAAGGTTTGCGACCATAGACAGCGCCGTAGCGGCAATAACACCCAGCGCCAGGCCAATCACGGCACCCTTATAGGTATGCATCTTCTGGTAGACGATAGCCGCAGGCAGAATATAGCCCAGCGTGGCAACCAAGTTCATAATCGCACCAACCCAATCGCCCGTGGTAAGCGCATGGATGACGATCGCCATGGCGGCAACAGCGGTGCCGGCACCAGGGCCATACGCAAATCCACACACCATCGCCGGCACCAGCGACGGGTCATACGTCAAAAACGGCGCCGAGGGAAGGATGGGCAGTTGCACGTACATAAACAGGGCGCCCAAGGCGCACATCAACGCCATGGTAACGAGCTGTTTGGTGCTCCACCTATTCGTGTTCTCAAAATGGATATGCTGCGACTGTTCAGACATAAGATCACCTGCCTCTTTCATCCGGACTCTAACCGTTGGTACTGGGATCTCACCAGTTCAGCCGGCATGCGAACCAACGCACACACGGGTCGCGGACTCATCGGCTCGGTCACAGACACCTCGCCTGCGCCACGGCATCCCTTTGACACCGCCCGATTTACCGCCAGTGGGGAATTTCACCCCGCCCTGAAACAGCAATTGCAAGTGTAGCACCAGCAGGCTTTCGCGCAAGTATGCCAAGGATAATTTATGGCTGGGACCAGTTGCCGCAACAACCACGTTCCCCACCCATTCCAAAGTAGCGCGCCTTTCGCGCAAAGCGCGAAACAGCGAAGGGGACACGTATCCCTATCAACCACGTCCTTCTCCGCCCGCCGACCTCAAGGCCGTAAACGCAGGGAATCCGGGGGCGTGACGGGGGCTTCTCTCCGGAACATTTCCGCAGGACGCAAAGAGGCTCCGCAGCGCGAAGCGCGATGCGGAGCCTCTTTGCATGTCCGAGGACGTTCCGGAGAGAAGCCCCCGTCACGCCCCCGGATTCCCGGTGGGAGTTCTAGACCTTGTCGGCCTTAGTACATACCGCCGCCCTGCTGACCAGCGGTAGCAGCAGCGATAGCGTCCTCAAGCTGAGTGTTCTTGGGCACATCGGAGACGGTGGCCTCGGTGATGAGGATCAGGCTGGCGACAGAAGCAGCATTCTGCAGGGTGACGCGGCTGACCTTGACGGGGTCGAGGACGCCCATCTCGATCATGTCGCCCCACTCGCCGTTGGCAGAGTTGAGACCCTGGCCGGCGGGCAGCTCGGCAACCTTGTCGACCACGACAGCGCCCTCAAAGCCAGCGTTCTTGGCGATGGTGGCGACCGGAGCGGTCAGAGCCTTCTTGACGATGTCGACGCCGATCTTCTCCTCGGGGTCGTCGATCTCGACGGCGTCGAGCGCAGGAGCAGCGTCCATGAAGGCGACGCCGCCGCCGGCGACGATGCCCTCCTCGACAGCAGCGCGGGTAGCCTGCAGGGCATCCTCGACGCGGTGCTTGATCTCCTTGAGCTCGGACTCGGTAGCAGCGCCGACCTTAATGACGGCAACGCCACCGGAGAGCTTTGCCAGGCGCTCCTGGAGCTTCTCACGGTCGAAGTCAGAGGTGGTGTTCTCCATCTCACCCTTGATCTGAGCGATGCGGGCGTCGATGGCCTCCTTGGAGCCAGCGCCGCCGACGACGACGGTGTTGTCCTTGGAGATGGTGACGGACTTAGCAGTACCGAGCATATCGGCGGTGATGTCAGCGACCTTCACGCCCAGCTCGTCCAGAGCGGCCTGGCCACCGGTGAGGACGGCGATGTCCTCGAGGATGCGCTTGCGGCGATCGCCGTAGCCCGGGGCCTTGACGGCGCAGACGTTGAGAGCGCCACGGATCTTGTTGAGGACCAGGGTCGGCAGAGCCTCGCCGTCGATGTCCTCAGCGATGATGAGCAGGCCACGGCCGGCGCGCTGGACAGCCTCGAGAACAGGCATGATGTCCTGAACGCTGGAGATCTTCTGGTCGGTGATGAGGATGTACGGATCCTTCATCACGGCCTCCATGCGGTCGTTGTCCGTGACGAAGTAAGCGGAGACATAGCCCTTGTCGAACTGCATGCCCTCGACGGTGTCGATGGTGATGTCGAACGTCTGGGAATCCTCGACGGTGATGACGCCGTCCTTGCCCACGACCTCCATGGCCTCGGCGATCTTCTCGCCAACCTCGGGGTCACCGGCAGAGATGGTACCGACGGAAGCAATCTGCTCCTTGGTCTCGACCGGCTTGGCCTGCTTCTTCATCTCGGCGACGGCGGCGTTGACGGCCTTGTCGATGCCGCGACGGATGGCCAGCGGGTTGGCGCCAGCGGCGACGTTGCGCAGGCCGTCATTGACGATGGCCTGGGCGAGCAGGGTTGCGGTGGTGGTGCCGTCACCCACGGTGTCGTTGGTCTTGGTGGCGACCTCCTTCACCAGCTGAGCGCCCATGTTCTCGATGTTGTCCTCGAGCTCGATCTCCTTAGCGACGGAAACGCCGTCGTTGGTGATGGTCGGGGCACCGAACGTGCGCTGCAGAGCGACGTAACGGCCCTTGGGGCCCATGGTGACGGTAACGGCGTCGGCCAGAGTGTTGACGCCCTTTGCGAGCTTGGCGCGGGCATCGGTGTTGAACGTAATGTTCTTTGCCATGGTAGGTAATCCTCCAAAAGAAATGTGACTCGCGTCGCCGTTTCCGAGTCTTATACGGCGGACGCGTTCAAAGACGAATCAGAGATTCTGACGAGACTAGGCCTCGACGACGGCGTAGATGTCGTCGGCGCGCATCAGCAGATACTTCTCGCCGTCGACCTTGACCTCGTTGCCACCGAACTTACCGTAGATGACAACGTCGCCGACCTGAACGTCCATGGGGATGCGCTCGCCCTTGTCGTTGACCTTACCGGCGCCAACGGCAACGATGGTGCCGCGCTGCGGCTTCTCCTGAGCGTTGCTGGCGATGTACAGACCAGAAGCGGTCTTCTGCTCGGCCTCGTCGGGCTTGACCAGGACGCGATCTGCAAGCGGCTTCAAAGACGACATGCTTGTTTCCTCCTTTTTGGGCCGCGCGGTCATGCCGCGCGGGTTAACCCTTTTTGTTTGCGTACGCGTTGAATGGTACCCACGAATGGCGGGTTATACAACACGGAGTCAAAAAATCTTATTTTTTGGCACTTAGATTTTCTGAATGCCGGGGGATAACTTGTGCGCGGCTCCCGTGTGGCGCCGGAGGGGCGGGATATAAGGTTTCCTGCTCGGGCAGTCCTGCTCGCACGAAGGCCACATTAAGTGGCCTTCGGCTCGTGCGGAACTCGCGATAAACCTTATATCCCGCCCCTCCGGCGCCACACGGGAGCTTGGTTAACTAATTCGGCCCCGGCATTCAGAAAAGTCTGTGCAGCAAAATGGCGATGCGGATGGCGACATGGGCATGGTTTTCGCCGCGCGCACGGGTCCCCCGGGGAGCACCGTGCATTTTTGGGAGTATTCAGCAGGCCAGGACGGCTGCATACGCGCCGGACACCCCTTATTGGCCCCAAAGACGCCTTCGACCGGCGATTTGGGTCGGCAGACAGACTTCGTCGAGACAAATAATCATGTCTCGCGTCGCACCGGACCCCAAAATGACGTTGATCTCCGCAATGTTATCCAACTGCAGCGGTACCGGAGGAACTTGCCGTGCAGAATACTCCGTTTTTTGCACGGCCTAGGCGGGGGTACATCAGGACCGGAAAGAACATCTCAGCTTTTTTATGCAATCTGCAACTGGAAGTATGCAAAACACCAAGAGAAAGCATTGCTGATATCCCAATTGAGCGCGCGGGGCAGCAGCGTCCCCACCCTGCGCTCAAATCCAGCAGAGTGGGGACGCTCCTAACGGACCCGATCGGCAAACAAACGCGGCTCGAGCGCCATCCCAAAATAGGCTGCCCGAGCCGCGTTTAACGGTACGGCATGAATATTAGCGCTCGTAGATTAAGTTGCCTGCCAGGTAGGTGGCCTGGACCTTGGTGGCTTGCAGCTCTTGGGGGTCGATAGTGAGCGGGTTTTGGTCCAGGACTACCAGGTCGGCGTATTTGCCGGGCTCTAGGCTGCCGAGGTTTTGCTCGTCGCCCGCTGCGTACGCGCTACCAAGCGTGTAGTTGCGCAGGGCCGTTGCCGCATCGATGCGCTCGCTGGGGAGCCAGCCGCCCTCGGGCCAGTGGCTGCGAGGGTCTTGGCGCGTAATAGCCGTGTAGAGCACGTTCATGCTGGTAACGGCCGTGATGGGGCTGTCGGTACCAAAAGCTTGGCGGATGCCGCGCTGCTTATAGGTCGCAAACGGCCACATGATGCGGCTGCGTTCCAGGCCCAGGTCGCGCTCCGGGCCACCCGGGTCGAGCGTGATGTGGCAAGGCTGGCTCGAGGCAATGACGTTGAGCTTGCGCAGACGATCGATGTCCTGAGGCAGCAGATTCTCCAAATGCTCAAGCGTATTATGACCGTGCTGGGGCAGGCCGTAGAGCTCTGCCGCCTCCTCAAAGATATCGAGTGCGGCATGGATGGCACCGTCGCCGATAACGTGGATGCGCACGGTGTGGCCGCGCTCGGCTGCCGCCAGAACCAACTTGCGCATGCGCTCGACAGGAACCGTCAGGCGCCCCTGGTCACCCGGGAAGCGCGGGTTAGTATAGGGCTCAGTGAGGTATGCGGTATGCTCGCTCGACACGCCGTCGAAGAACTGTTTAAATCCTGGCGCCGAGAGCAGCGCGTTGTTCGCGTAGCGGGTCTGGAGTTCTTCCAAGCGCGATTGGTCATCCAGCAGCGTGGGAAACAGATGGGCGCGGATGCCCAGCTTGCCGGCGGCCTGCAGCCTGTCGTAAACATCGTCGCGAATAAAGTCGCAGCCCGGCATGGGCATGAGCGACATATCGCAGATTGAGGTGATGCCTTGCTCGGCCATACGCTTCATCTGGTCGCCGTAAGCGCTCGCGATGCGGTCCTCGCCCAGCCATTCCAGGCAGCGCGGCAGCAGCTGCATAGCAGCTGCCTCGTGGGCAATACCCGTAAGCTCACCGTTTGAGTCTTTGTCGTAACTGCCACCCGCAGGAGGCTCGCTGTCACGCGTCACGCCGAGGGCTTCGAGTGCGCGGCTGTTGAGCCACAGCGTATGCCCATCGCCCGAATACATAACACAGGGGCGACCGGGGAAGGCGGCGTCGAGGGAGGCCTTGGTAGGATGCTCGGGCGGATCCCAGCGGTAATCGCGCCAGCCCTGGGTCACGACCCAGGCGTCGTCGGGCAGGCCCTGGGAAAACTCGAGCGCATGCTGCACCAGTGCCGCCTCGGACGTGCCCATATCCATGAGCATATACGGCGAGGAACCGACCGAGGTATGGAAGAAGTGCAGATGAGCGTCATGGAAACCGGGGCAGACAAACTGCTCGCCGTAATCGACCACCGGCGTGGCGGCAGGTGCGGCGGCAATCACGTCATCGGGCGCGCCGACAGCGACGATGCGATCGCCCGCGATGGCGATCGCCAACTCGCGGGCGGTATCGATGCCGTCTTGGGCGGTAAAAACGTTCTTGGAGCGGATAATCCGATCGATATGCTGCATGGGCATCCCCATCTCTGGCAGGAAATTCAACACTCCCGAGTGTACTCCCCCGCCCTTGCAACAAAACCCCAAGCGGCAAACGGCAACTTTACCAGCCCTAGCGGCAGGTGGCATACTGGAGAGAGCCTGTACGATTTTGCGATCGAGCCAACAAGGAGCAAATCGACCATGACGAAGACCAAGGCACAGCAGATTATGGCGGCAACCGAGGTTCGCGCGGCAGACGACGTCACCGCGGCCATCCAGGATATCGCCGCCGAGTTTGAACCCTACATCATCAAGCAGCGCCGGCACTTCCATAAGCACCCGGAGCTGAGCCTTGCCGAGGAGCGCACGACTTCCGACATCGCCAACCAGCTCGACGCCATGAATATCCCCTACGAGCGTCCGCTCAAGACGGGCCTGGTGGCGACGCTTCGCGGTACCGCGCCGGATGCCTACCGCGAGGACGGCACGCCGCGCCGCCGTATCCTGCTGCGCGCCGATATCGACGCCCTGCCTGTCACCGAGCAGACCGGCGAGGAGTTCGCCAGCGTCAACGAGGGCTGCATGCACGCCTGCGGTCACGACTGCCATATCGCCATGATGCTCGGCACGCTGCAGATTCTGCGCCACATGACCGATGACATCCACGGCGAGATTCGCATCGTTTTCCAGCCCAGCGAGGAAAACGGCCAGGGCGCCAAACTCATGATCGGCACGGGTGTGCTCGACGGCGTCGACGGCGCCTACGCTGCGCACATCTGGAGCGAGGTCGACGCCGGCACCGTAAGCTGCGAGCCCGGCCCACGCATGGCAAACACCGACTGGTTCCGCATCGACGTCCGCGGCACCTCGTGCCATGGCGCCATGCCCCAGCGCGGCCACGACGCCGTTATGGTTGCGGCAGAGATCGTCAACGCCCTGCAGACCATCGTCTCGCGCGAGATTAGCCCCTACGAACCTGCCGTCATCACCGTCGGCGAGCTGCATGGCGGCACCGCGCGCAACGTTATCGCCGGCACGGCGTACCTCGCCGGCACGGTGCGCACCTATGGCGACAAGACGCATGAGGAGATGCCCGAGCTTATGCGCCGCATCGTGGAGCACACCGCGGCTGCTCTGGGCGCCGAGGCCGAGCTCACCGACTACACCATCGCCAACTACAAGGTCGAAAACGATGCCGCCTCGAGCGAGCGCTGCCGCCAAGCTGTGCTCAAGTGCCTGGGTCCCGCGGGCGAGGGCCATTACCGCGGCACGCTTTCGGGCGAGGACTTCTCGGAGTATCTGCGCCGCGTACCGGGCGTGCTCGCCTTTGTTGGCACGCGCAACCCCCAGATCGGCGCCACCTATGCCCAGCACTCCTGCTTCTATAAGATCGACGAGAGCGTGCTCGCCAAGGGCTCCATGGTAGCCGCTCAGTATGCCATCGACTTTTTGGCCGAGCCCACGCAAGAAGAGCTCGACGGCCCCACGATCGCCGCGGTTGCCGAGACCAATCCCGACCTGGCAGCCAAGCTGCGCTCTGCCAAGGCAACGGCCGCCGAGGCCCGCGACGCCATGCACGACGCCCGTACCGCCCGCCATGCCGCCATCAAGGGCATTCACGATGCCCGTGCCGCCGCTCGCCACGAGGAGAAGCATGGCGAGTAGACTGCAAGATTCTTCAAACACCCATTCAAAATAAAGAGAGGGCGGATGTTGGAACGAACATCCGCCCTCTCTTTATTTGTCAAGCGCTATTTCTACCATTTCAACCCCGTCCCCAAATGGCAGGCGGCAGGGCTACTCGTCCTGAGGGTCCTCGTCGGAGCTTGACTCGGACGCCGGCTCAGGTGCAGGTGCAGGCGCCGGCTTGGGCGCAGGCTCCGGCTCGGGCGCGGGCTCAGGGTTCGACGTGGGCTCAGGCTTCGGCGTTGGCGAAGCATCCGGAGCACTGTAACCCGAAGCGGCGGACTTCTTTTCGAAGGGCAGTACAAAAGTCAGAACGTCGTCCTTGTCCTCGTCGGCCCACTCACTTGCATAACGTGCGGCCCAATAGCCAACGGCACGGTGCTTGAGCATCTTGCCAAAGACCGTTAGAAATACGGTGACGAAAGCGACCAGCACCAGGAACAGCACGAGCGTAATGCCGCCGCCGGTAACAATCGCCTCAATGCCCGTAGGACGATAGTAGTAGCTATACATACCAACAGAGGCAATGGCGCCAAAGATGACCGTCAAGATCCATGTGACAACGTTGGCGACCAAACCCGTCAAAAACTCGGGAAGGAACGAAGCGCAGAACAGCTTGGTCTTATTGTTCTTAAAGGCCGTCCAAACCTTATCGAGCGAAAACGCGCTCTCGACGCGACCGGTCACCGCAAAGTGCATCACGGCAATGTCGGCGAACATCTTAAAGAAGACCCCCAGGACCGCCGTGGCAATCATAGCCAGAACGAGCAGGCCAAGCGAGCCAAACAGCGCAGCCTCGAGCGCATAAGAGCCGTAATAAGAATACGAGCCCGCGGCGCCAATTACCACGCCCTCCACCAGCGAAAGCACTACACCGATTACGGGAATGGCAGCGATAACCTCGAGCACGACCGAAATAACGCTCGAAAAGACTCCGAGGCCAAACGACGTGGAACGCATCAACGGACGATCCATGCCGTCATCGATCTTAAGCGACAGATCGCGACCCCACTCGATGCCAAAGCCAGAACCGCACACGCTCGCCACGTAGGCAGCCAAAAAGCCGATGGCAGCTGCAATACCGCCGATAACGGGAATGAACAGCACGAGCACCGACACAACGCAAATCAACGCCGGCAAAAACGCGATTTGGCATACACGCTGAAGCACGCCCGGAGTCTTGGTCATATCTTGGAACGCCTGAGCCACACAGCCCTTTGACACATTCGCCACGGGCGGTTGCGGAACAAACTGCTGGGGCTGAGACTGTCCCTGGGGGGCGGGGCCGGCGGCCTTGGCTTCGGTATTAGGGGCACCGCACGCGCCGCAGAACTTGTCGTTATCGCCCATGGGGGCGCCACACTGCGAACAGAACATCGAAATCATCCCTTCGTATCTAGAGCGAATCACCTGGATCGCAAACGATGTCTTTGGCAACATTATCGCCCAATGTGGGGACAAATACCCCAAGATGACCGATTTGCAGCGTAGGCGGCCTTATTCAATGATTCGAAAGGTGCGTCCGCGCTAGTTCGTGCCGCGGAAGCCCTTGCCCACGATCTCGGAGCTGTCAACGATCGTGATAAACGCATTCGGATCGATATCGCGGGTATAGCGGCGCAGTTGTACTGCCTCGCGACGGCTCAGCACGCTCATAATCACCGTGACGCACCTGCCCGAGAAGGCGCCGTAACCACGGCTGATTGTTGCTGTGCGGTTGAGATGCTTGACGATAAACTCCTCGACTTTGCGCGGTTCGGCGCAAATAATCGTACAGACCTTACGAAGGTGAATGCTCTCGATGGCCTTATCGACCACGAGCGTCTTGGCAAACAGGCCAAGTACGCAGTACAGGCCGACGCGCGGGCCATACAGGAAAGCCGCGATGGTCACGATGCCGATATCGACCAGCAGCAAGGCGCGTCCGATCTCGAGCGTCGTACGACGCTTGAGGATCATGGCAAGGATGTCGGTGCCGCCCGTCGAGGCGCCAATGTCAAAGACAATGGCGCTGCCCAGCGCCGGCAAGATGACGGCAAAACACAGGTCGAGCCACATATCGCCCGTCATCGAAACATCCGTCGGGATGAAGAGCTCAAACAGCGAGACGTAGGCCGAAAGCGCAAACGAGGCAAAGACGCTCCAAAGGATTGCCTTGCGCTCCAAAAAGATAAAGCCCAGGATGACCAGGACCGCGTTGATAATCCACATAAAGACGCCGACGGGCAGAGTCGGGAACAGCGTGGAAAGAATGACCGACACACCCGAGGTGCCGCCGAAGGCAAAGTGATTGGGCGTTTTGAAAGCCACGATGGCAAAGGCCGTGAGGATCAGCCCCAAATTGAGCTCGGCAAAAAAGCGCGGAAAGCCTGGCTCCTGGCTGCGCTTGCGGCCGGCGCGCTCGCCACGTTCGATATCCTCGCGACCGACAACGCGCTCCATCGGCACCACCGGAGGACGATGCACCTCCTCGGCGGCACGCGACGCCGCCTCTGCCGCAGCGGCCTCAATCGCCCATGCCTTGCTTTCGGTCTCGTGTTCGTCGGCCATTACGGCAACCCCTCGTTAACAATTTGGAAACAATGCGCCCATTAGGGTAACGCGGAACGCGAAGATTGCAACCCTTAGTTAGACGAGCGGTATGACTAGATCGAGGCTATATAGAAAACGGTCGACTGCGCTTTTGCTTGCGCTGTCGACCGTTTGGCGTTTTCGCAGGTAAAACCTGCCAAAATAAACCTATCCCTTATTGGTAGGTTACTCGTGCTGGCTGGTGCGGTGCTCGTACTCCTCGGGGGTGATGACATCCTCGATGCGCAGGTTGACGCCTGCCACCTCAAGGCCGGTCATCGCGGCCAGACGCTCGGTGACGCGCGCCTTAACGTCGTCAAAGATCGCAGGCGCATAGGCGCCATACTCGATGATGACCGAGATGTTGACGACCACGCGGTTGTCGTCGGTGACCTCGACCGTCACGCCCTTGGTCAGGTTCTCGGCACCAAACTGCTCCTGCACAAAGTGCATAAGGTTACCCTTCATGCCCAGAACGTGCGGCACCTCGCGGGTGGCCATGGCGACGATCTTCTCGATCACGCCGTTGGAATAGGTCAGCGAGTCCTCGGACTCGTCCGCCTCCTCGTCGTCCTCGTCCGCATCGGACTCGGCCTCGACGAGCGCCTCGTCCTCGAGCGTTACGTCCTCCGCCTCGGCTGCGACGGCCTCATTCGCCTCAAGCTCGGTATCGGCTACATCGACCTTCGTGTTAAAAGCCATGGTTCCTCCTTATGCCTGCCGCGGATGCGACAGTCGAATACATATTAGCGGCCGCTAAACAGACGGCCGAAGAAGTTGACGATACCGTTCTCGCCGTCGCGAATCTGGCCGATCACGGCGCCGATCAACACAAAGAATGCGATGACGAGCGTGTCCCACAGGCCCAACGTAAGTACCAGCACGGCGAGGATAAAGCCCGCCACGGCGCCGAGCGTAGTGTTGGGGTGGCGCACGGCGTAGCTCCAGATAGCAGCGCCCGTACCTTTGATGAGACCCATGGCCTCGTCAAAGTCATTGGCGGCGCTGTCGTGCTGCTCGCCGGCCTCGGGCTTGGTGTCGGTGGTCTCGCCTGCCGGCGTAGCGTTCTGGTCGATCGTCAGGCGCGGCGTGCGGGCGGTCTTGTCTTGGTTGGTATCACTCACCGGAAACCTCCACGGTCTGGACGGTAGTCTTGGACGGCAAAAAACGGACGCGCGCGGTCGTGCCCGGCGTGCCGAGCATGGTGTCGCAGGCCTTCTCGATGCGCTGCTGCATCGAGGTGGCAAGAGCTGCAACGTCCTTATCATCGAGCGCGATGGCCTCGACCTTAAAACGAACGCGGGACTCGTCGGAGCCTTGAACGCGCGCCTCGATATGCTCAACCATCACACGATCATCGCACTCCGCCGCGGCACGGGCGCACGAGGAAAGCGCTGCGAGCGTGACCTCGATATTGCGCTCCCCCGCCGGATGCACGCAGGACGGCTCGCGACGCGCGAACATCAGGCGGAAAAACCCGATGAGCACGCCAAGTGCCACGATGGCGGCGCACACCGTAACGATGACGCGAGGCATGGTGTCACGCAACAGCAGCATAAAGCGATACGTATACGGTCCCCAGAACTGGCAGACAAGCGTACCCAGCGCCACGATGGCGGCGGCAAGATACACGATCGCTAGGGCTCGTTTGAGTACGCGCACGCGCGCTCCCTTCAGGTTTCGGTCCACAGAATGCAAAACGATTCGCATCATTATAAAAGAGCCGGGTCCGGTGCCATACGCACGCGGATCCGGCTCATCTATTCCACGAGGCTTGCATGCTCGCTTCATTATGCCCAGATATGCACGGCTTAACCCGTGCAGGCGCTACTCCTCCTCGAGGGCAGCGATGACCTCGTCGGTCATGTCCATGGTGCTGTAGACGTCCTGGACGTCGTCGAGCTCCTCGAGACGGTCGATGAGGCGCTGGACCTTCTTGGCGTCGGTACCGGAGACCTCGGTCGGGGTGGTCGGGACCATGGTGGTCTCGGAGCCCTTGACCTGGATGCCCTGCTCCTCGAGTGCCTTGGAGACAGCCATGACGTCGTTGGCAGCGGTCCAGACGATCCACTCCTCGCCGGCGTCCTCGTAGTCCTCGCCACCGGCCTCGGCGATAGCCATCATGAACTCATCCTCGTCACCGGCAGCACCGTTGGCGATCATGGTCTCCTTCTTGGCGTTCTCGTCCAGGATCTCCTTGGCGACGACGATCTGGCCCTTACGCTCAAACTGGAAGGCGACGGAGCCAGAGGTGCCCAGGTTGCCGCCAGCGTGGGAGAAGGCGGAACGGACATCGGCGGCGGTACGGTTGCGGTTATCGGTCAGGCAGTCAACGTAAACGGCAACGCCGGCGGGACCATAGCCCTCGTACACGATGTTCTCGTAGACAGCGGCGTCGGCACCCGAACCAAAGGCCTTGTCGATAGCGGACTTGATCTTGTCCTTAGGCATGGACTGAGCCTTGGCCTTGGCAACGGCAGCGGCGAGGCTAGCGTTGTTCTCGGGCAGCGGGTCACCGCCGAGACGGGCAGCAACGGTGATGTTGCGGCTCAGCTTGGAGAAGAGGGCGGAACGCTTGGCGTCCTGCGCGCCCTTACGATGCTTGGTTGTGGCCCACTTAGAGTGTCCGGACATACGTGTCTCCTATCGGTTTCGACCTAAAGCCCAGCGCAGATGCTCGGGCAATATAAACAAACGTCGTTATGATATACCTACTGGCCTGCGAGATAAACCCCAAAATGAAGGCGACGTGATGATGCAACCCCTTGGTGCAAAGTAACCTGCCCCCTTTGCACCAAACTTAGGACCAGAGGAGGTCGCTGCGGGTGATGGTGGCGCCGATGGCAAAGGGCATGCAGGCGATGACCGGGTACAGGTAGCGCATGTAGGTCGAGCCGTTGCAGGGACCGATCAGGCACACGGCGAGCACGCCCAAAAGCGGCACCCAAATGGCCAGCCCGCGCCACGAATGACGACGTAGCAGATAGGCCACCACGGCGATCATGATCCACACATAGGTGGCCGAGCTCATGGCGAGCGAGATAAACGGGATGCGCTGCACCGCCACGCGATACAGGTTGATCAGGTGGTCGCACCAGCGCACAACCTTGCTATCGACCGGATGGAAGTCGAAGTACTTGAGGTTATCGGGCTTTGCCATGATCTCGGCACTGCGCGCCGTGCTGTAGACCCACGCATCGCGAGCGCTCGGATAAAAGTAGCCGTAGTAGTTATTGATGAGCGCCGAGAAATAGCACTCGGGATCCTTTTTGAACATCTGGACCCACACCTCAAAATAGGCCTTGATGTCCTCCTGCGAGGCGTACTCGTTAAAGCAATTTTTGACGGCGTCCGACTTATCCGGGTTGTAGCGGCGGCCCAGATTCTCGTACTTGAGCACACGGTCGATCACGGCACGCTCTTCGTCGGTCACCAAGCCGTCGCAAGGAGCCTCCACGATGGTGCCGTCCTCCTTAACCGTGGGGTTGACGCCCGAGTTGAGGCCGTCGTGCTTTTGGACGAAACGAGCCGTCTGCTGGAACGGAATCGAGAGGATTTCGCGCTTGGAACCAGGCGTGATGTCGTGCGCCGGCATAAAGACCTTGGTGAAGTACATATTAGAGGCAAGGCAGAGTGCAAGCACCGCAAGAACTCCCACCCAGCGGAAACGCGGGATGGCGCCCGAAGGCGCAGCACCAGCCTGCTTGGCTGCACGACGAGCCACATGCGCATCCCATGCGCAAAACGCCGCCGCGATTACGCATGCCGCCAGGGGAAACACCAGGCCGCCGTTACGCAGAAACGTGGAACCCATGGCGCCCAGAGCGAGCAACAGCCAATCATGGCGCGCAAAGAGCACGGGCCTCTGTTCGCCCGCACGCTCGGCATTGGCATCGCGACGGGGCAGGCCGCATGCCACGAGCTTCACGGTCTGCACCAACAGCACCAAAAACGCGTCGGCAAACAGCACATCTTTGGTAAGCAGCGCCGCGTAGTTGGAGAACATGGGCATAAACACAAAGAACAGCAAGATTACGCCGCGGACCGGCAGGCTCACGCCCAGCTTGCGCAGCGACGAGATGGAATAGGCCATGCAGGCGGCCGTAATGACGAACTGAGCGCAGGTGTAGATGGCAAGACCTGCGTTGGCGCTGTTAAACAGTGAAAGCCCCAACTGGACGCACGAACCGATGATAGCCGTATGCACCACGGGGTGATGTCCGTTGAGCAACACATTGGGATTGAGCAGACGCAAGTAGTCACTCGTGCCGTTGGGGTAGTTGAACCACTGGCGAATCTGCGCACCCGTATCTCCCATAAAAAGGCCGGGCAGCGAAGCGATGAGCGTGGGCGCCCAGGCGATCATAAGCACCAGGAAGGGCCCGGCAAAGGGATGGACCGAGAGCACGGCGTGTGCCACACGCCATACGCGGCCAAAGTGCGCTTCGGAAAACGGAATGCGCCGAGAGCTCAGCCAATCTAGACACTCAAAGGTAAGGTAGAAGGCAACGACCGCCAAGAGCATCCAGCCCACACCGCCTATCCAGGCGCAGATGATGCGGGCCTTGTCGCCGAGCACGATCTCGGCCGAATCGGTGAGATCGTAGCTGCGGCCAAACACCATGCAGACGGCAAAGAACAGCGACGGAAGGATCACCGAGGGACGCCAAGCGTCGCCGCGGCCAAAGAATACGTAGCGAAACGGCAGCGTGAGCAGGCAGGCAAGCGCAAGCAGCATGACCGCGTCGGTATGGCCGGCAAACGAGAGGAGCACCTCGTAGCACACGTACAGCATGCCCGAGGCTTTGGGGTCAATCGCCAAGACCGCGTTGCTCGACACCGGGGCGGGATCGATGGAAAACGCCGTGGTCGCCAACAGCGCGAGCAAAAATGCGATGAGCGTCTGCTTGGCGGGGTAGCGCTTAAACCAGACGATGCGGGCAGCGTCGCGCGCAGCCGTTGTGGAGAGGTCGGAATCCTTCACAGTCCGAAAGCCTTTCTAGAAACCTATCAAACTCGGCAAGACCACCACAAAGGTGCCTGTCCCCTTTGTGGTGGCCTTGGTTAGGCGTCGAGGTAGATGCGCTGGGGGCGATTGCGGTGTCGGGCGAAGATGATGAACGCCAGGCCGGCGATCACGAGCGGCAAACTCAGCAGCTGACCCATGGTGATGACGCCGCCCAGCAGATAACCCAGCTGGGCATCGGGCACGCGCACGAACTCAACGAGAAAGCGGACGATGCCGTACCCCATCACGAACACGCCCATAAACGTACCCTGGGGCAGCAGCGGCTTTTTGCGGCTGAGCACCTGCAGGATGCAAAAGAGCACAATGCCCTCAAGAAACGCCTCGTAGAGCTGGGAGGGATGGCGCGGCATATCGCCCGCGGTGCCGCCAAAGACCACACCCCAGGGCAGATCGGTCGGCTTACCCCACAGTTCGCCGTTGACGAAATTGGCACAACGGCCCAGGCACAGGGCCAGCGGGGCGCCGATCACGGCAAGGTCGGCGACGGTCCAGGCGTCAAGCTTGTACATGCGGCACACGATGATGCCGCCCAAGATGCCGCCCACCAGGCCGCCGTGGAAGCTCATGCCTCCCTCGTTGGTGGCAAAGATTTCGAGCGGATGGGTCCAATAGTAGCCATCGCCGTAAAAGACGACATAAAACAGGCGCGCGCCGATGATGAGACCAAAGACCGCGCCGACCACGACGCTCGTCAGGTCATCAATCGTAATGTCGAAGCCCCAACGACGCTGCGTACGGTACATAACGACCGCCGTGAGCAGAGCGCCGACCACGTAGGCCAGGCCGTACCAGTAGATGGTGATGGGACCCGCCGAGATCGCGACGGGGTCAAGCATGTGGTAGAGGTCGTTGAGCATATCGATCCCCTGCTCCCTACATACAAATGCGGCCACGGGCCTTACGCTCGCAGCCGCATATTTGGACGTAACGTCTATGCGGAGCGTACCGTCCGCAGCTTTCGCATCTTAGAACGGCGCGTACTCGTCGTACAGGTCCCCTGCCTCGCCGGAAGCATTGACCTGCTCAACGCGGGTAACGCCGGGCACATGCTCCTTCAGGATGCGCTCGATACCCATGGAAAGGGTTAGCGAGCTCATGGGGCAGCCGGCGCAGGCGCCCTGCAGCTCCAGCTTGACAACACCCTCGTCGTCGACGCCCACATACTCCATATCGCCGCCATCGGCCTGCAGGTTGGGGCGGATCTCTTCAAGAACCTTCTTAAGCAGCTCTTCGTTAACAGCCACAGGGGCTCCTTTCTCACAATAACGCGGACACGCCCGCGGACAGGAGCTATGTTACTACAGCCATGTACCCGCTTAGGCGCCAGCCATGCGTGCGGACACGACTTTCACGAGCAGTCAATTTGGGACGGGTCTCTTTGAACTGCATTCGTCGTCAGATGGCGACAACGCATATCACTGCTGAGCCTGTCCCCCGGTACCAATCTGGACATCGACGATGACCTGGCGGTAGCTGATGCCGCAGGAGTCGAGAATGCGGCGGCTGATACGGCCGTCATCGGTGTCGGCATACTTATTGTCCAGGTAGACGACCTCGCCCACGCCCACCTGCGCCAGGATTTTGGCACAGTCGTGGCACGGAAACAGCGTGACGTAGACCGTGGAACCCTCAAGGTCTTTGAGCGAGCCGCGGTAGTTGAGCACGGCGTTGGCCTCGGCATGCACCACGTAGTTGTGCTTATCCTGCAACGGGTCGTCGCTCGTGCCCCACGGGAAAAAGTCGTCGTTGAGCGCCGAGGGCGTACCGTTGTAGCCCACCGAAAGGATGCGGTGGTTGGTGTTGGCGATGCACGCGCCCACCTGCGTGTTGGGGTCCTTACTGCGGCGCTGCGCGGCGATGGCCACGCTCATAAAGAACTCATCCCAGCTAATGACGTCGCGGCGCTTGCCCGACGCAGTTTGATGAAGATCGTCCGACATGGCAGACACCTCCGTAATCGCAATAGTTTGACCCATTGTAGCAGGTGGAAGGCGGAGACGTTTTTGTCCCATCACCCCCATCGCTACGCGCGACGGGGCTTTTGATTGATGTGGTAGAGCTCGGCGAGACCCCGCAGCGTCAGCGCATCATCGACCGTCAGGCTATGGCCGACCAGCGCCGCAAGCGCCTCGGCATCGTCGCCGGTAATGACGATGGGCACATCGCTCTCCCCCGCGGCCTTGGTCGCGCGCATCTCGGCAAGCACCATGTCGAGCATGCCGTCGATGCGTGCCACCTCGCCCAAAACCACGCCCGAGCGCATGGCCTCGCGCGTGTTGCGGCCGATGACGTGCGTTGGCGCCGAGGGCTCAACCTGGGGTAGGCGCGCTGCTGCCGCCGAAAGCGAGCGGGCGCCGAGGGCCAGGCCCGGCGCGATAACGCCGCCGACAAAGGTACCGTGCGCGTCGATGACCTCGATATTGGTCGTCGTGCCCAGGTCAATCACGATGCACGGCGAGCCGTAGACGGCGCGGGCAGCCACGGCGTCGGCGATGCGGTCGGGACCGATCTCGGCCGGGTCATCGTAGTGCACGGGCATGCCGGTCTTGAGGCCCGGCCCCACCGTGAGCACGCGCCCCGTGCAGGTGCGGGAAAGTGCCGCCTTCCACGGGCGCTCGAGCGCCGGGACCACGCAGCTCAGCACAGCAGCCGCGGGCACAAGCGCACCCGGCATGCCCGCATCGGCCGCCAGTGCGGCCATGACCTGCACGAGACGCATGCGCGCCTCGTCTGCCGTGATGCTCGACGGCGTGGTGATCTCGCACGTCGCAAGCGGACATTCCTGCGCCGCGGCCGAATCCTCTGCAAACAGGCCAAAGCGAATGAACGTGTTGCCCACGTCGACCGTCAATATATATGCGCACCCATTTAGCATCGTCGGCGCTCCTTTCGTCTGCCCAGCAGTATATCGCCTACCTAAACCAGTCATCCCAAAATGACTAGCTTGCGGCTATACTGGTGCGCGGTCGTTTGCGAGCTCACGCGGCGGCCCTTGGTAACCCGACTTCCCGCGCCGTATCCGTAACGACGCTCCCGGGGGAAGCGGATATACGCAAAGGAGTTCTATATGAGCAATCCCTCGAACCGCGCTTCGATGCGCGGGCAACTCACGCTGCGCGGCGTCGTCATCGGCGTCCTTGGCTGCGTGATCATCACGGCAAGCTCGGCCTACACCGCCCTCAAGATGGGCGCACTCCCCTGGCCGATCGTCTTCGCTGCCGTCATCTCGCTGTTCTTCCTTAAGCTCATGGGCAACGCCAGCCTCAACGAGGCAAACGTCACCCACACCATCATGTCCGCAGGCGCCATGGTCGCCGGCGGTCTGGCGTTTACCATCCCGGGCGCCTGGATGCTGGGCTATGCCGACCAGATCAGCTGGCTCGACATGTTTATCGTGGCACTCGCCGGCACCATCCTGGGCCTGCTGGCCACGGCGCTCATCCACCGTCACTTTATCGTGGACGCCGCGCTTGAGTTCCCCACCGGCAACGCCGCAGCTCAGACCCTGCGCGCCACCGAGGCCGGCGGCAAGACCGGCAAGCAGCTCTTTGGCTCCATGGCCATCGCGGGCATCTACAGCGTGCTTCGCGACGCCCTGGGCATTGTGCCCAGTATGCTGTGCACGCTCAACATCCCCGGCGTGACCTTTGCCATCTACAACTCGCCCATGCTGCTCTCCGTCGGCTTCCTCGTGGGCTTCGCCCCGGTCGCTTTCTGGTTTGCCGGCGCGCTGCTGGGCAATTTTGGCATCATCGTCGGCGGCACCGCTGCCGGTCTGTTTGACGTTATGACCGCACAGGGCATCGTCAAGTCCCTGGGTATGGGCCTCATGATGGGCTTTGGCGTCGCCGTCGTCCTCAAGGACATCCTGCCGCAAGTCGCCGGTATCGTCCGCGGCCTCGCCGCCGACAGCTCCACCGACACCGACGAGCAGTCGCTCATCTCGGGCTCCCTTAAGCTCGACGCCGGCATCATCGGCCTGGGCGCCGCCGCCATCGCCGTGATCGTCGCCATCGCGCTCGACCTTGGTCCCGTTCCAGCCGTCATCGTCACGCTGTTCACCTTTGTCACCACCATCATGAGTGCGCAGAGCTGCGGGCAGACGGGTATCGACCCCATGGAGATCTTCGGCCTCATCGTCATGCTCATCGTGGCAGCCTTCGCGCAGCTCGCTCAGGTCAAGCTGTTCTTTATCGCCGGCATCGTGGCCGTAGCGTGCGGCCTTGCGGGCGACGTCATGAACGACTTTAAGGCCGGCGCCGTGCTGGGCACCAACCCGCGCGCACAGTGGGTCGGCCAGGCCATCGGCGGCATCGTGGGCGCCCTGGTCGCCGCCGCTGTCATGGTCGCGCTCGTCACCGCCTATGGTCCGGACGCCTTTGGCCCCGACAAGAGCTTTGTGGCCGCACAGGCAAGCGTGGTCGCCACCATGGTCTCGGGCATCCCGAGCGTGCCGTGGTTCGCAGGCGGCTTTATCGCCGGCATCGTCATGTACTGGCTCGGCATTCCGGCCATGATGATCGGTCTAGGCGTGTACCTGCCGTTCTATATGTCGCTCACGGCTTTCCTGGGCTCCTGCGTTAAGCTCGCCTACGACAAGTGGGCCGCTCACCGCGACGCCGAGGCCGGTCTTTCGGACGAGGAGAAGGCCGCCAAGGACGCCGCCTTCCAGGAGCAGGGCCTGGTTGTCGCCAGCGGCCTGCTCGGTGGCGAGTCTATCGTCGGCGTTATCCTGGCGTTTGTCTCCGTGGGCTTGAGCCTGCTGGGATAAACCCAACAACAACGTAACCGCACAGAGCGCGGGGTCGGTGACTATCCGGCCCCGCGCTTTTTTGTATCTGCCGAAACCCTCGGCAGTACTCGCATGTGGCATGTCTTCCTTTGCCCGCTCGCCTAAGCTCCATGTCAAGATGACTGTCCCGCCCGTCACGGTGTAGAGTACATGCTGCGAACGCACCCGCGTTCCTGCGGCAATACGAGGTGGACATGGAACTCGATAAACAACAGCTCAAGCGACTGCGCGAGCGCCATCATCGGCGCCACGGCATCCGTCCCGCCCATAGCGAGGCCATGGAGAATGCCACCCGTTTCCTTAAGCAGGCATTCAACATTCGCGAGGGCCGTGCGCCCTACCACGTGATTCGCAAGCGCTTTGTAAACGGGGCGCGGCTGACTGGCTCGCACTTATGCATCCTGATCATTGCCATGTTGATCGCGAGCATCGGCCTCGATATCGACTCGGATATCGCCATTGTAGGCGCCATGCTCATCTGCCCGCTCATGGGCTCGGTCCTTGCCATGGCATACGGCATCGCCACGCTCGACCGCGAGATTACCGTCGAGGCCATCGCGAGCTTGGCTCTACAGATGGCCTTTTGCCTGGTCACGTCCACGTTGTATTTTAAGCTCTCGCCCCTTGGCACCACCACGGCCGCCATCATCGACAATTCGACACCGACTGTGTGGGACCTTGCCGTCGCACTCGCAGGCGGCTTTGCGGGTGGCCTGGGCAACTCGCGCGACCAGGAACCCGCCACGCTCATCGCCGGCGTGGCTGTGGCGACTGCGCTCATGCCGCCCCTGTGCGCGGCCGGCTATGGCATCGCCATCGCAAGCGGGTCGCTGTTTCTCTCGGCGCTTTACGAGTTTGGCATCAACGTGGTCTTTATCGCACTGGCCGCCGAGGCCGTGCTGCTTCTTTTGCGCGTGCCGCTCAAGCGCGACCTGAACGGCGACGGCATTGTGACTGCCGAGGAAAATGCCGAGGTCGACGAGCTGTCACGCAAAGTGCGCCGCCGCATCATCGTGGGCACGGTGATCTTTGCCATCCCCTGCATCGTTATGACCGCGGGTTCCATTGGCTCGGCGCAGGCCGGCGTGCAGGACGGCTACGGCGTCACCGAGACCACGCGCGAGCTTGCGGCGGTGCTGCCAGGCTTTAAGGACTACGCCGTCGCCGTCGAGACCTCGGCCACCGAAGGCGACGAGGAGGGCATTGTCGAGCGCGAGATTGTCGCCCATGTGACGACAAGCGAGGCGCTTGGGGCACACGACCGTCACGTCGCCCGCAAGCTCATCGACCTCAATGTGCCCGAGCTCGATCGCGTGGAGTTTGACGTGAAGTAATGCCGGCGCGGGATAAGCGCTCGCACGGACGCAAGTTATGACGAGGCGCAGACGCGATACGGACACGAGCAAATAGCGGGGTTCAGTTCACACCCGCGCCCCGCTCGCCGTTTTATTGCCGTGAATCAACTGGCCGGATCGACATCGCCCGACTCCACCGTAAACGCAGGTTTGGTGCTCACCAGATAAAATCGGGTCACTTTGCTATTTCTAAATAGATAGAGCTGGCCCCGCTCGCGTCGGCGCGACATATACGCCACGTGGACCGTACCGAAATCTTCGCCGTTTTCCCTCTTTAACACCAGGATATTGGGGTCGTCCATACGCTTAAACTGCCCGTCTGCGCAGATTCCGTCTTGGTCGACCAGCTGCCATCGACAGTTGTCCTCCTCAAGAAAAGCCAGGGTTTCCCGACTCGTTTTGTCATCCCGATAGTAACCATCAATGGCAAACCCTTCGGAAGCGCATTCCTGCATATAGGACGTTTCTCGGCTCATAGCAAACAGCCCTGTAGCACCCAGGAGCACAGCCAGACAGACCACTGCAAGGGTTATCGAAATAGCACTGCGACCCATAGTTAGCCCAACCGATAGTTGTTTAACGGAGCGCGAAACATACCCGGAACCTCCGATATCAGGGGGGACGTCGCCAATGTATCGCCACCGTGTGGCGTGCGGAAAAGGCGGCGACTTTGGGCGTATCGTCGGTTTTTCCACGACGGCGTCGGCATCATGACGGTGCCGGTCTCGCCCACCGTCTGAAGCAGGGCCTCGATCACCGGCTGCGCGCCGCCGCACACATACCCCAGCGCGCTGAGCGAGCAATGGACCATAACCGTCTGCCCCACGCGCATACCAACGGCAGAAAGCGCGCCGAGGATATCCTGCTTCAGCACGATTTTCCGGTCCATTGCCGCCCCTTTCTATTTCTAAGCTCGTCTTCTCACTATTGACAGCCGAAAATGATCCGTTTTCCTCCGTCCCCGAGGGATCATTTTTTAGTACTTGAAGAAGCCCTCGCCCGAGCTTTCGCCCAGCTTACCTTCGTCGAGCATTTTCTTGAGGACGGAGGCCATGGCCTTAAAGTTGTAGGGCATCATCATCTTTTTGAGCAGCGGGCTCACCAGGCCCGGGACCTTCTGATACTGCATGACGATGTTGTAGGCCGTCTGGATGCCAACGGTGTCGAATACGCGGAACGGGCCCTTGGGGGCACCGGTGCCGCGCGTCCACGCGAGGTCGATGCTCTTGGGGTCACTCACACCCGAGACATACAGGTCAAGGCCCGAAAGCAGCCACGGCACCAACATGGAGTTGAGCAGGTAGCCGTTCTTTTCCTTGTTGACGGGAAGCGCCAGCATGCGGATGTCGTTGGCAAAGTCGACGAGCTCGTCAAAATAGCGCTTGTCGGTTTGGCTCTGGGCCATGACCTCGGTCATGTTGTTCTTCCAGATGGAGTTGGCAAAGTGCAGCGATAGGTACTTCTCGGGGCGGCCGGTGTACTTGGCAAAGGTACTCGGCAGCAACGTGGAAGAGTTGGTGACGATGACGGTCTTTTGCGGGAGAACCGGGGCGAGCTTCTTGTAGAAGTCGATCTTTGCCTGGGTGTCCTCGGCCATAGACTCGATGACCAGGTCGGCGTCGGCCACTGCCTTGGCAAGATCGAGCTCCAGCTTGAGTGTGGAGTAGGCACGCTCAACGGCGGCGAGCGCCGCCTCCCTGTCGAAGGGCTGGTCGCTATCGGCGATGCCGGCACACCACTCGCCCGTACCGTCCGCCATACCCTCGATTGCCGCGATGTACTCCTCGCGCACATGATCGATCTTGGGCTGGGTGCGGCCGATGCTGCCCTCGCTGCGCAGCCAAATCGTTACATCAAAGCCGCAGTAGGCAGCCTGAAAGGCAATCTGGCTTCCCAGCACGCCGCCGCCAGCAACGCGAACGGTCTTGTAGCTCATGGAACGGTCCTCTCTTACGTAATTCCATAGATGTGTATTTATTCAACCGTAAGGATGACGCGCGCTGGGGGTGGGTTCTATAAACGGGCGGTATTTCGCGGCAAACGGCTACATATGTTCATTATCTCAGGGGTTCCGAGGGCAGTTTTTGGTGCCACCGAGACGTCGTTTTCGGAAGTATGCGGCAAATTCCGAAACTCTTGAGCACGTCCTGATTTTCGCCAATAAAACCGCAGGTACAGAGCTTTGTCATATCCGGTGTGCTCGGCCTATTCAGATTTTGCCGCATACTTCCGAAATCTAAGTTCGCAAAGGGTGATAGTTGGGGCGTTTACGCAACATATGTCCAGCAAAAACGGGTGGTAGCCGGCACGGCTGCCACCCGTTTGTCTCATATCTAGCCCATAGCGGGCAAGCTACTTCTTAATGCCGCGTCCCAGACGCTCGGCGACCGACGCAACGGCTTCCTCGCTGGCCGGCTCGCAGCTCACGCAGCCGTCGTGGGCGCGCATCTGGCCGGTGACCTCGTCCATCGCGAGCGGCGCCACCTTCTCGAGCTTAAAGCCCTTGCCGGCGCGCATGTTCTCCTTGGCCACACTGATCATGAGCTTAATACGGTTGAGCTGGTTGACCTCGGACGCACCGGGGTCGTAGTCAACCGCGACAATGTTGCTCTCGGGATGCTGGCGGCGCAGCTCCTTGATCACGGCCTTGCCCACCACGTGGTTGGGCAGGCACGCGAAGGGCTGCGTGCAGATGATATTGGGCGCACCGTGATCGATCAGGTCGAGCATCTCGGCCGTGAGCAGCCAGCCCTCGCCCATGTTGTTGCACACCGAAAGCACCGTGCGGGCCTTGTCGGCCATGGTGCCGATGCGCTCGGGCGCCTCAAAGCGGCGGGACTTCTCGAGCATCTCCTCCACCGGCGTGCGCATCCAGTCCACCAGCTTGATGAGCGCCTGCATGCCCGCGCGCGTAGTGGGAGAGCTTCCCAGCTCGTCCTTCTGCAGCTCGGCGTTGCTCATGGAGTACAGGAAGAAGTCGAGCAGGCCCGGCACCACGGCCTCGCAGCCCTCGCGCTCGATAACGTCGACCACGTGGTTGTTGGCCGTGGGATGGAACTTGACCAAGATCTCGCCGACCACGCCCACGCGCGGCTTGGTGCCCTCGCCCACGAGCGGCATGGAGTCGAACGCGCGGATGGCCTCGCGGCACAGCTTGGTGTAGTTATGCCTGTTGAACTTGGGCGCCAGCTTGCGGGCGCGCGCCATGTACTCCTCGTAGAGTGCGTTCGCCGCACCGGGCGTTGCCTCGTACGGGCGGCAACGATAGAGCATCTGCATCATCACGTCGCCAAAGAGCACCGCGTAGACTGCCTGCTTAAGCAGCGCCGGCGTAATCTTAAAGCCGGGGTTGTCCTCGCCCAGCGCCACGGCCGAAAGCGAGATCACCGGAATCTCGGGGTGGCCGCTCTCGCGCAGGGCCTTGCGGATAAGCGCGATGTAGTTGGTGGCACGGCAGCCACCGCCGGTCTGGCTGATGACCACGGCTGTCTTGGACAGGTCGTACCGACCGCTCTCGATGGCCTCCATGATCTGACCCGTCACCAGGATCGACGGATAGCAGATGTCGTTGTTCACATAGCGCAGACCGGCCTCGACGGCATCGTGGTCAGTCGAGGGCAGCAGCTCCAGGTTGTAGCCGGCACCGCGGAACACCTCTTTGACCAGGTCAAAGTGGATCGGCGCCATCTGCGGGCACAGGATGGTGTAACCCTCCTCGCGCATCTGCTCGGTAAAGGGCACCTTGGGCCATGCGGTCGAGGCGCTCTCACGCTGCGCCTCGAACGTGTACTTGCGGCTCGCGAATGCGGGAGCATCCATGGAGGGTGCCACCGGCGCGGCGTCGCCCTGCTCGTAGGCCTCGCCCGCTGCCGTAGCCTCGGCCAAGCGCTCGGCCTCCTGGTCCTTGAGCGCCGCCATGAGCGAGCGGATGCGGATGCGCGCAGCGCCCAGGTTGGACACCTCGTCGATCTTGAGCACGGTGTAGATCTTGCCGCTGGCCTCAAGGATTTCCTGCACCTGGTCGGTGGTCAGAGCGTCCAGGCCACAGCCGAAGGAATTGAGCTGGATCAGGTCCAGGTCGTTGCGCATGGTCACAAAGCGGGCGACGGCGTACAGGCGACTGTGGTACATCCACTGGTCGACGACGCGAATCGGACGCTCGGGCTTTACCAGATGCGCGAGCGAATCCTCGGTAAAGACCGCAAAGCCAAAGCTCGAGATAAGCTCGGGCAGGGCGTGGTTGATCTCGGGGTCGTTGTGGTAGGGACGACCGGCGAGCACGATGCCGTGACCGCCGTGGTCCTCGACCCACTTAAGAGCCTCCTCGCCCATGGTCTGGATGTCCTCGTGGAAACGCGCATCGGCCTCAAAGGCAGCGTTGACAGCGGCATCGACCTCGGAGCGCGTGATCTTGGGCCCACGCACGCGACCGCGACCGGCTTGCGCATCGGCCACACGGTCGACGGCGAGCACCTGATACAGACGGCGCTTGAGCTCGGTCTTGTCATGATAGGGCACAAACGGGTACAGGAACTCGATGTTCTGTTCGCGGATCTCGTCGATGTTGAGTGCCAACGCCGTGGGATAGCTCATGACGATGGGGCAGTTGTAACAGTTGCCGGCGGTCGGATCCTCCTTGCGCTCCCAGCGCACGCACGGCATCCAGATAAAGTCGACATCGCGGTCGATAAGGTTCATCACATGGCCGTGGCTCATCTTGGCCGGATAGCACACGCTCTCGGACGGCATGGACTCGATGCCCGCCTGGTAGGTCTTCTTGCTCGACTGGTCGGACAGCTGCACGCTAAAGCCCAGACGCGTAAAGAACGCATGCCAGAAGGGGTAGTTCTCGTACATGTTGAGCGCGCGCGGGATGCCGACGGTGCCGCGCGGGGCCTCGTCGGGACTCAGCACCTCGCGGTTAAACAGCAGCTCGTTTTTCTTTTTGAAGAGGTTGGGGGCCTCGGTCTTTTGCTTTTTGTGGCCGGCGCCCTTCTCGCAGCGGTTGCCGGTAATGAAGCGCCTGCCGCCGCCAAAGTCGTTGACGGTAAGCTGGCAGTTGTTAGAGCAACGGCCGCAGCGGACATGCTTTTGCGTCACGGTGAGGTGTGCGATATCCTCAGCCGAAAGGATGGTCGAGGTGCCGTCGGCACCGGCGCGATCGCGGGCGAGCAGGGCCGCACCGTAGGCGCCCATACAGCCGGCGATGTCGGGACGCACGGCATGAACGCCGGTGAGCTGCTCAAACGCGCGCAGCGTGGCATCGGACATAAAGGTGCCGCCCTGAACGATCACCTGGCTGCCGATCTCCTTGGGGTCACGCAGCTTAATGACTTTAAACAGGGCATTCTTGATGACGGAATAGGACAGGCCGGCCGCAATGTCGCCCACCGTGGCGCCTTCCTTTTGCGCCTGCTTGACACGCGAGTTCATAAAGACCGTGCAGCGGCTGCCCAGGTCGACCGGGGCCTTGGCATGGATGGCAGCGTTGGCGAACGCGCGTACGTCCATGTTCATAGAGACGGCGAAGCTCTCGATAAAGCTACCGCAACCCGACGAGCAGGCCTCGTTGAGCATGATGTGCTCGATCACGCCGTCCTTGACGCGCAGGCACTTCATGTCCTGGCCGCCAATGTCCAGGATGAACTCGACGCCGGGCAGAAACGCCTTGGCGCCGCGCAGGTGCGCGACGGTCTCGATCTCGCCGGAGTCGGCCTTGAGAGCCTCGATGAGCAGCGCCTCGCCGTAGCCCGTGGTGGTCACGTGGCCGATGGTGCAGCCTGCGGGGATGTGGTTGTAGAAATCGGCCATGATGACCTTGGCCGTGCCTAGGATGTCGCCGTTGTTGTTGCCGTACCAGGTGTGCAGCAGCTGACCGTCCTCGCCCACGAGCGCGGCTTTCATGGTGGTGGAGCCGGCGTCGATACCGATGAACACGCGGCCGGTGTAGCCGTCGAGCTTGCCCTTGGGGACGACTTCCTGGTCGTGGCGGGTTTTGAACTCGGCAAAGTCCTCGTCGGTGGCAAAGAGCGGATCCAGACGCTCGACCTCGGCACCCTGTGTGTCACCCAGAGCATCGATAGCCTCAATGAGCTGCGGGAACGTGCTGAGCTTGTTGGACTCGTGCGCCATGGCAGCGCCGCTCGCCACAAACAGGTGAGCGTTTTGGGGCACAATGCGGTGCTCCTCGTCCAGGTTGAGCGTGAGGTAGAAACGGTGGCGCAGCTCGGAGAGATACTGCAGCGGGCCGCCCAGGAAGGCGACGTTGCCGCGGATGGGACGGCCGCACGCCAGGCCCGAGATGGTCTGGGTCACAACGGCCTGGAAGATGGAAGCGGCCACATCCTCGGGACGGGCGCCCTCGTTGAGCAGCGGTTGCACGTCGGTCTTGGCAAATACGCCGCAGCGGCTGGCGATGGGATAGATGGTGGTGGCGTTGGCCGCAAGCTCGTTAAGGCCGCTCGCGTCGGTGTGCAGCAGGGTTGCCATCTGGTCGATGAACGCGCCCGTACCGCCGGCGCAGGTGCCGTTCATGCGCTGCTCGATACCGTTGTCAAAGTAGATGATCTTGGCGTCCTCGCCGCCCAGCTCGATGGCGACATCGGTGGCCGGGATGAGGGTCTCGACGGCACGCTTACTGGCGATGACTTCCTGGACAAACTCCAGGTCGAGCCACTGGGACAGCAGCAGGCCACCCGAGCCGGTGATGGCGCAGGTCATCTGGGCCGTCGGCAGCACCGTCGCGGCACCCTCGAACAAGTCGCGGGCGCAGGCACGGACATCGGTGTGGTGGCGCTGGTACTTGGCGTAGACGATCTGGTTGTCGTCGTTGAGCACGGCGAGCTTAACGGTGGTGGAGCCCACGTCGATGCCCAGGTGCAGGTTGCCGTGGGCGTTCTCGGGGTTGAAGATCGCGCCTTCGGGGGCGTGGACAGCGGTAGCGGCTACGGGATCTGCAGCGTTGGCCGCGGTTGCGTCAGTCGTTGCGCCGGCAACGAATGCCTCCCCCGCCGCGCTCTTAGCCTCGGCGACTTTCTCAGTGACTATCTCGGCAGCAGCGGTCGCCGCCTTCTGCGCGGCATCCGCCACGGCGGGCGCGGCCTCGCGTGCGGCAGCGACCATGCGGTCCTTAATGCCCTCGACGAGTTTGCTCATTGTCTCTCCTCTTAGTTGTTGGACTCGACGGTTGCGGCGGTGTCGACCGCGTCCTCGAGCTGCAAGTTCAATAGCTTCATGCCGTATTCCGGCACGTTGATATCGATGGGTTGGCCATACAGGTCGCCGGGGCGCACAAAAGCGAGCACCGTCATAATGCGCGCCATGGCCTCGGGCGATTCGGTGAGCCCACGCTCAAACCAGCGCTGAATCATGCCGACCTCGGCGCTCACGACGTAGGTGACGTAGTAGTCAAAGAACGTGCCCAGCGCCAGGCCCAAAATGCCCGTCTGCGCACGCGGCACCACAGCCTCACGCGCGGTGTCGATAATCCTTTTAATAAAGGCCTGGTCGCCGCCCGGACCCAGCAGCGCACCGATTAAGTCGCGGTTGGCCGCAAGATAACGCAGCAGCTCAACCGAACCGGGCGCCGGCTCGAGCTCGTCAATGTTACGGTAAAGATCGGGCAGCTGAGCTGAGGTGATGAGCTCAATGCGCTCACGGATCTCGGCCAGCAAGCCGTCCTCGATTTGATTGATAAAGTCGGGAATATCGCGATAGTGCGAATAGAACGTGCGGCGCGTAAGGCCAGCACGCTCGGTGAGCGACGCGACATTAATGCGCGAAAGGTCGCCGCTTTCGGCAAGCTCGCTGGCAAGTGCCTGGCGAAGGGCACGCTGCGAGCGAAGGGACCGGCGATCGCATTTCTCGAGCTGGGACAAGCGTCCTCCTTGCTACTCAGCCTGTGCGCTATTGCACAGTGCGAGTATTATTGCACACCGTGTGCATCAACACGTAAAGGCAATATTTTGGATGTGACAAAGGGCAGCCCCTTTGTCACATCCAGCGACCGCCTAGGTTGTGCCAGTTGTGCCTGGCTTTTGGAGTGGCATTGCCGATTGTTCAAAATGTCATTCGTGGGTAGAATAGTGTCGACGGCAGCCCAAGTTCTGGAAAGCTGGGCAGCGCCGTTGTTTGCATTAGGGGGTCAACGCCTTAGCGGCGGCGACCCCTCTTTCGTTGCTTCGAACGTTGCTCGAGTGCCCCCATGTGACAAAGGGGCCGTCCCTTTCTTTGTCACATTATTATTCGATGACGGTGCGGGAGTCTTGCTTGCGCATGGTGGCGAGCATGTGTTTGGGGACGGCATGGACCATGCAGCTGCCGATGGTCGCGCTCGCGGCGGCCTTAGCCGCATCGCTTGCGTTTTTGGTCGCGTAGCTGTGGCGGAAACGCTTGAGCATGGCGATGTCGTTGCCGCCGTCGCCGTAGACCGCGACCTCATCCTCGGCAATACCGTAGTAGCCCGCCAGCCAGGCCACACTCTCGCCCTTGTTGCACGCCACGTCCGTGATCTCGAACATCACCGGATCGAACGGCGCGTTGACCACATGGTCCGAGCGCTCGGCAAGATATGCCTTAAGGTCACGCTCCAGCTCGGGCGAGGTCACGCGGCAGTTGATCTTGCACACATCGTGGCGCAGGATGTCACCGATCGACTGGTCAAAATACTGTTCCTCGTGATACCCGCCGCGTGCACGCATGCCGCGCATCACAATACGCTTGATGGGGCTGTCCTTTTTAAAGCCCGCCTGATGCATCTCGAACGAACCGCTCGAGTACATGCCATCGGGCGTGGAGCAATCAAAGCAAATGTCCGGAAACGCCTTGAGCAGTTCCTCAGTGACTTGCTGATCGATGGTCCAGGTCTTGAGCACCTCACCATGGCTGTCGCGCACGATGGACCCATTGGAGCAGCAGGCGTCAAGCGCCAGGCCCGTAAAGCCATGCTCGCCAATCGGCAACGTCGAGCGTCCAGTCGCGGGAACCACATGCAAGCCAGCCTCGGTCAGCTCGCGGATGGCACGGCGGATGGTCCCATCCGCCTCATGCAGTGCGTTCAGCAGCGTTCCGTCTAAATCACTCGCGAACATCTTGATCATGGGCGTGCCTCTCCTTCGTCTGCACGATATTGTAGACGAAGGAGAGGTATGCCCAAACAATGCCGTCCCGGCGCGGCGGGCTACTGCCTCCGCAAATTCACGGTGCCCCAGCGCGTTAAGACAATCGCCACAAGCAGCTTTTCAGCCGATAAAACAGCGCCGTCGTCAACGTCAGCACCGCCAGCATGCCTGCGAATACAATCGCCGGTGCCCATCGATCGTATGCGAGCCCGTAAACCAATTGGCCGATAGACGTTGCGCAGGAAAGAACCATGTAAACGACCGAAAGCACTTTTCCGCAGAGCTCAGTCGGCGCTGCCCGCTGAACAAACGCGATGATTTCAACCGACGCAATGCTTGCCCACACCATGACCCATGCCGAACCAACCGCAAACACGGTGAACACGCATACATCTGCGCCGAACAGTAGCGTGACAATAATCGGTACGACTCCTAAACAGATCATCGCAACATATCGACATATGCCATTGAGAGAAAAGCGATGCGGCCAAATGCCGACCAAGCCACTGCCGGTAAGACCACCCAAGCCCAGAGCAACCTCAACTATCCCAACGCAGGACGATTGCATGCCGAGATGCTTTGTAACAATAATGGGAGCGCCAATCGTTAGCCCAACCAACGCAAGGTTTAAAACGGCCGCAAGCAAAATCACGGCGACCAATGATGCATTTTGCAGCAGATACCGAATCGACTCCCGAAAATCGTTTCGGCATGTCATGCGAGTCGCGCCGTCTCCCATCGTTTCAGATGAGACATTTTGCTTGAGCGCGCCCCCAAACAACAGAGCTGACATCGCAAACGCCACCGACGCGGTTGTGCAGAGAGCATCGATGCCAAAGCACCCATAGACTGCCGTCCCGACCACAGGACCCAAGATATTGCTCACCATGGTCACCTGCGAAACCAATGCAGTGGCCCGCTCAACCTTCTTTTCACCCGCCATGCGCACCGTCTCAATTTGGAGCATTGGCTTTAGCAGCGATTGAACGCCATATTGAACACAAAGTATCGCTACTACGACGACCGCAAGAGGCAATGAGCGCTTCATGGGGATAGACAGCAGCGATGTAGTCATCAGAGCAATACCGAGGACCACCAGGACCTCGCGATGTCTTCCCCTATCCGCCAAGATTCCGCCAACCGGAGTTGCGAGTACGCCGGGTATGAACGCCGTCGCCACGACGACGCCATATAACGTTGACGATCCACTGCAATCGAACAAGTAAAGTGGATACGCAAAGCACAGCGCCGACAGCATCGAATACGTGCACAGCTGCGCAACCAGAAGTTCCGCGAGCCTGATTGACCGCACTGTTTTTGATTTCAACGAGACGCCGACGTCTCTCAGCCCAGCCATAAGTCCGCCCCCTATACATACCGTTAGTATGTAATTATTGACTTGAAAAGGGCAGCCGAAGCTGCCCTCTCAAATCTATTACATACCGTTGGTATCTATATTACCACCCGGCACGGTCCCATACGTCCCAAATCCGTGCCGTTGTCTGGAGCACTTCCTCGCCCAAATCGAGTCCCACCGCAGAGGCCATCTGCGCCAAACATTGAGCGCGAGCGAGCATTCGATCCTTGGGTTCAAGCGGACGAAACAGTGGCAGCAACCAGAGATTCGCCAGCAACGATACGGCCTCTGCCGCTTCGCGCGGGCATTCGCACGCAATGGAGCCGTCGGCGATGCCCTCCTCGATCACTGGCAAGAGACAGTCATCGGCCGACTCGTCAAATGAGCCCTGGTACTGCATCGCCAGAAGACGCGAGCTTTTTACCGGATCTGCTGCAGGACGCATACGTGCCCATAGCTCAATTTGCGGAACTACGGACTCGGGCGCGTACAGTCGCTTGAGCTTTTGGGCGCCGGTCATATTACCGACGCCAAGCATCGAGCGGCGGTGCTCAACAATCGGAGTCATCGCCCGATCAAACGCGGCGTTAAAAATCTCTTCTTTGCTCTTGAAGTGATGATAGACAGCGCCCTTGGTCATGCCATCGAGACGGTCAACGATATCTTGAATGCTCGTCCCCTCATAACCCTGTGCGCAGAATAGCTCCAGTGCCGCGTCGAGAATCTTCGCGACCGTCTCCTCGGGATATTTATTGCGACCCATAATCCGCCCATCCGCAACGCAAGTCTTGTGCCTCATTGCAGCATTTTAGCGTTGCGGATGGTAGGCGGTCGATTCTACACCGCGGCGGGGCCGTGTTCGCCGGTGCGTATGCGGATGACTTCTTCGACCGGCTCAACCCAGATCTTGCCGTCTCCAACGGCGCCGGTACGGGCGGCGTTGCAGATAATGTCGACAATGCCGTCGACATGTTCATCGGCGCAGATGAGGGTGAACTGCACCTTAGGGATGGTATTGACGAGCAGTTCGTTGCCGCGAACGTATTCCTTCCAGCCATGCTGCGCGCCGCAGCCCTGCACCTGGTTGATAGTCATACCGCGAACATCAGCAGCAAACAGCGCGTCTTTGAGAACCTCAAGCTTTTCCTGGCGCACGATAGCCGTGATCTTCTTCATAGTGAATTCCTCTCTTTATAAAGAAATGAACCGCCCATTCATGTGGCACGGGTTTTCCAGGTGCCCGAGATTGCCCCGAAAGAGGAGCGCCGCGTACTTCGGTACGCAAGCGACGGTTTGAGGGGCAAGGTCGGGTGCCTGGGAAAGCCGTGCCGCTAATCGAGTCCGGAGAAAGAAGGATACGCGCTCTCGCCGTGCTGACTCGCATCCAAGCCCAGTGCCTCGTCGGCCTCGTCCACGCGCAAGTTGCCGTGGAACAGCGCCTTGACCACTGCGGCGATCACCAAGTCGAGCACCAGCACAATAACGACCGTCACCATAATGCCCAAAATCTGCGAGATGAGCAGCGACACGTCGCCCGTGTAGAACAGGCCGCCCTTACCGGTCCACGAAAGCTCCGGCACGCAGAACAGGCCCGTGAGCACGCCGCCCAAGATGCCGCCAATGCCGTGGCAGCCAAACGCGTCGAGCGCGTCGTCGTAGCCAAACTTGGTCTTAAGATGGCTGATAGCCAGGTAGCAGACGGGCGATACGATCAAGCCCATGACCAGCGCCGCCCACGGCTCGACAAAGCCCGCGCCCGGCGTGACCACCACGAGGCCCGCGACCAGACCGGTGCTGGCGCCCACCAGCGTGGGGCGACCGGTGTGCACGCGCTCAACGACAAGCCACGAAACCATGCCCGCCGCGCTGGCCGTCACGGTGTTGAGGATGGCAAGCGCGGCCACGGCGTCGGCCTTGAACTCGCTGCCGCCGTTAAAGCCAAACCAGCCAAACCAAAGCAGGCCGGCTCCCAGCGCCACAAACGGGACGTTATGCGGACGGTAGCTCACCATGCCAAAACCGCGACGGCGGCCGAGCATTAAGCAGAGGATCAGGCCGGTAAGACCAGACGAAATGTGCACCACGTCGCCGCCGGCAAAGTCGAGCGCGCCGATGATGTCGCCGATAAAGGAGCCCTCGCCACCCCAGACCATGTGGGCGAGCGGCGCATAGACCACGAGCAGCCAAATGCCCAGGAAGGCCGTCATGGCACCAAACTTAACGCGGCCTGCCAGGCTGCCCGTGACGATAGCAGCCGTGATCATGGCAAACGCCATCTGAAAGGCGATGTTGATGATCTGGGGGTAGACGGCGCCGTCCGCGGCGTTGCCCTCGGCCGCCTGCAGCACCTGGTTGAGCACCGGCAGGCACAGAAGCTGGTCAAGGCCTCCAGTAAACGGACTCGAGCCGTCGCCGCCGTAGGCCAGCGACCAGCCGGCAACAATCCACAGCACACCGACCAGGCCAATGGCGCCAAAGCACATGAGCATGGTGTTGATGACATTTTTGCGCCTGGACAGGCCGCCATAGAAAAACGCCAGACCCGGTGTCATTAAAAACACGAGCATGGTGCAGATGAGCATAAACGTTGTCGATCCCGTATCGTACATTCGCTCCCCCTTGGTCGCATGAACGTTGTCGGCGCTCATGATGCGGCCGAGGGCCAACTGGTGTAGACCAGATACGGCGTTGTTAAACGCTGCGTTGTCGAATGGAAACGGTGCCGCAATCTTGGAAACGGCACGGCAACGGGCGCGAAACGAACGGGAAACGTGCGAACGAGAAGGGCGCGCTTGGCTCCGCTTTGGCTAGCGCCGGAACAGCTCGCGGGCTCGGTCGCGGAGGTCGGTAGCTCGGATGACGCCCTCGTAACGATTGATGCGCAGACGCGGGAAGGCGTTAAAGAAGCGTAGGTCGCGGCGGCTGAGTGACACGCTCGGCACCGGGCGGCTCATGCGCTTGCCGGCAAGGCGACGACCGAGCGACGGACGCGGCATGCTCGGCGCGGCATCGGCCACGCGACGGGCAGCGAGCGCCAGGCCGCGAGCACCATCCGAAATAAACGTCGGCATCGAAGCCTTCTCGCGCAGGGCATCGAGCGCCGCGTCGCCCAGCTCGGCCAGCCAAGCGTTAACGGCGCGACCGCGGATATGCGTCTGCGCCACCGAGTCGATCGCCGAATCGGGAATACGTTCGAGCATAGAGTTGGAGGCATCGGCAAGCGACTCATTGATGCGGTCGGCAAGGTCGGCACGCACACGCTCCAGCTGATCGGACAGACGCCGCCAGCTCGCCAACGAGCACGCCGCGTCGACCATCATCGCGACCGCAACGATAAAGGCGGCCAAGCGCACGATTAGCACCGGCAGATGGCCAAGCAGCCCCAGCAATGCCGGCTCCACTAAACGGCAAATACACAACGCACCCAAGCCAAACGCGCAGGCCCAGTACAGGCAGATGCGTCCGTGCAGGTTAAACGGCAGATGCGAGTAATCCCAAAACCGGGCACCCGTCGTTTTTTCCAACAGCACGCCCACGCTATATTCGATCACGCTGCATACAAGCGCCGCGGCGACAAACTGGCTCGAGGCATCCGGAATCCCGCGCAGCAAAAGCCAGCAGGCTATGCCGCCCACACCATAGATAGGACAACACGGCCCCAGCAAAAATCCGCTGTTGGCAAATCGCCCGTGATTGAGCATGGCGCAGACTGTCGATTCCCATACCCAGCCGCAAAAACCGTAGAAGGCAAACGAGAGCACCAGCGCCGAGAGCGGACAGGCGACAAGCGTCGCGCCGTCAAATGCCATGTCGATCGCGGTCCCCACCGTCTACCCTCTCCTCTTTTCGCTCGATTCGCCACTCACGCCATCGTCCGCCTCGCCCTTGCGCCGCAGACGACCGGCGACCGTCTCGCGCAGCGCGCACCACTTATCGGCCAGGCATACAATCCATGCCTCACGACACGTCGGCGGCACCGGCACCAGCGGAAACATATGCCGCACGATGATATTCCGCTCGCGCGGCGTCAGCTCAAAATCTTCCTCGGCACGCGCCAGGGCAAAAAATGGATGCCGAAATCCGTGCAGTCGATGGCTTGGGTCGGGATCGTGCCAGTCATAGAGAAAGTAATCGTGCAGCAGGGCTCCGCGCAGCAACGAGGCGCGATCGACCGAGACACCGACGCGGCCCAGGTGCTCGGCAAAGGACAGACTTGCCCGCGCCACCGAGGTCACATGCGCATACACCGTCACATCGCCATGCTGGATAAACTCGCGCGTCAGGTCCAGACGGCCCGCCTGTGCCAGTTGACGGGCAGCATGGTCTACTTCGCACGCGATTTTCTCGGCGCGAACGACATCGGACATGCTGCCTCCTTCCAGCGACTCACGGCGACAAGCCACGGCCTGTGCACAATCGATAAAAACATCATGGAACACATTAGTATGGCATCGGACAAAACGTTTTGCCCCACCAGTTGGCGAATTACCGCGCCGCCGTCACATATCAAACGCCAAAATGTGCGAGACTGTCTTGTGCAATTGTGCCGGCCGAGGGAGCGCCGGCGCTCGATTCGCATGGAGTAACCCACAACGATGCTGCTTACGCAAACGACAACGCCCGAGGACGTCAAGGCTCTTAATCGCGCCGAGCTCCCGCAGCTCTGCGGCGAGATTCGCCACGCCATCCTCGAAAGCTCCGCCGCCGTCGGCGGGCACGTTGCCCCCAACTTGGGCGTCGTTGAGCTTACGGTTGCGCTTCATCGCGTATTTAACTCCCCCATCGACAAGATTGTCTTTGACGTTTCGCACCAGACCTACGCCCACAAGGCGCTGACCGGGCGCGCGTACACTTATATCGATCCGGAGCGTTATGGTGAGGCTTCTGGCTTTGCCAATCCCGATGAGTCCGAGCACGACCTGTTCGCCATGGGCCATACCTCCACGTCGGTGAGCCTGGGCTGCGGCCTGGCGCACGCTCGTGACCTGGCGGGCGATACGTACAACGTCATCACCATCATTGGCGACGGCTCGCTTTCGGGCGGCCTGGCGTTTGAAGGCTTTAACAATGCCGCCGAACTCGATAGCAACCTGATCATCATCGTCAACGATAACGACCAGTCCATTGCCGAGAACCACGGTGGCTTGTATCGCAATCTGGCCGAGCTGCGCGCCAGCAACGGCACCTGTGAGCGCAACGTTTTCCGCGCGATGGGGCTCGGCTACCGCTATCTGGACGCCGGCAACGATGTGTTGGCCCTGGTCGACACGCTGCAGGGACTGTGCAATATCGATCATCCCATCGTGCTGCACGTCTCCACCGCCAAGGGCAAGGGCTTTGAGCCAGCCCAGAGTGACCCCGAGCGCTGGCATCACGTGGGTCCGTTTGACATGGCGACTGGGCGCAAGCTCTGCCCGGGCCATCCGAGCGAGCCTGCGCCGCGCACCTATGCCGACATTACGGGCGAGGCGCTCAGCGCCGCCATCGAGCGCGATCCGCAAGTCGTGGGCATCACGGCCGCCACGCCCTACATCATGGGCTTTACACCCGAGCTTCGCGCCGCCGCCGACAAACAGTTCGTCGATGTGGGCATTGCCGAGGAGCACGCCGTGACCTTTGCCACCGCGCTTGCGCGCTCGGGTGCCAAGCCAGTCTTTGGTGTGTACGGCACGTTTTTGCAGCGCGCCTACGACGAGCTGTGGCACGACCTGTGCCTCAACGATGTCCCCGCAACCATCCTGGTGTTTGGCGCATCGATCTTTGGCACCACATCCGAGACGCATCTTTCGTTCTTTGATATTTCTATGCTGGGCACTCTCCCCAATATGCGTTACCTGGCGCCTTCCTGCATGGAGGAATACCTATCCATGCTGAGCTGGTCGCTCGACCACCGCGAGCATCCCGTGGCAATCCGCGTACCGGGCATCGGCTTGGTAAGCCGCCCCGACCTGGCGCCCGCCGAAGACACCGACTACAGCGCCGTTCGCTACAACGTGGTGCGTCAGGGTCGCGACGTGGCCGTGCTCGCGCTTGGCGATTTCTTTGAGCTGGGCGAGCGCGTGGCAAACCGCTTGGCTGCCGAGTACGGTATCGAGGCGACGCTCGTCAACCCGCGCTTTGCAACCGAGCTTGACCGCGAGTTCCTCGACAGTCTTGCCGCTGAGCATCGCGTTGTCGTCACCCTCGAGGACGGCATCTTGGACGGTGGCTGGGGCGAGCGCGTCGCGTGCTATCTGGCCTGCACGCCTGTGCGCACGCGCACCTTCGGCATCGCCAAGGGCTTCCCCGACCGCTACGACCCCAACGAGCTGCTCGCTCAGAACGGCATGACGGTCGAGAACATGGCCGCCGAAGCCGTGAGACTACTTAACGAGTAAAAAACCTCCGCAAAGGGAAGCATCCCTGCGGAGGTTTTTATTTTCGCGGCGCGATTATCTCAATCTGTAACATCTATGGCCCGAATTCCCGTCTAACTGTTACAGATCGAGATAAGACATCTTAGTCCCAGACCTTTGTCTCAATCTGTAACAGATAGGGACCTTTTGGCCGTCCAGATGTTACAGATTGAGACATTCGAATTCCCCTGAAGAGAAAATCTCAATCTGTAACAGTTGCTCGGCAAAAATGGCTGCAGATGTTACAGATCGAGACAAAACAGCAAGGCATGCCGCTGCATCGGCCAGAACCGCCACAAAGGTGCCTGTCCCTTTTAATATGAGCAGGACATTGTCAAGAGGCAAAATCGGGCCTGGCCCCAACGATATGGGGTCAGGCCCTCTCCCTATATCAACCCGTCCGCGGCGACCTCGGCGTGTCTTACCGACGCTCGTCTTTGCAGTTTAATATCCGCCCGTGGCGATCTCTCGCTGGGCAATCCGTTGCTACGGCTGAGGCTTCTACGTCGAACCGACAGTCTGTGCACGCGTGTGGCGCCCTGGGCGCTCGCAGAAAAGGGACCTGAGGTTCGCCTCAACGGCTTCGGATCGAACCGCTTCCGGGGTGACTGGCTTATGTGCGGGGGACCGCCCCCCTACGCCTCCTCGGCCATGAGGCCGACCGCCCACACCCAGCAGGCGAGCTCGCGCGCCGTGGCCACGTTCGCCTTGTTGCCGTGGACCCCGCGCGCGAGCAGCGCCTCCCGCCTCTCGACCAGCCTCCGCACGCCCTTGGCGGCATGCCTCCGGGCACCCCGGTCCGGGGCCTGGCCCTTGGCGAGGTCCTTCGGCCGCCCCGAGCACGTCAGGTAGTGCCACGCGGCCTCGACCAGCGTCTTCCTCAGGTGCTTGTTGCCGGCCTTGGTGATCGCGCCCCTGCGGTCGCTCTCCCCGCTGGAGTGCTCGGAGGGCGTCAGGCCGACCCACGCGGCGAACGAGCGGGCGTTCCTGAACCTGGAGAACTCGCCGGCCTCGAACACGAGGTCGGCGGCGGAAGCGGTGTCGACGCCCTTGAGGCAGCGCAGGGAGTCGACCCTCCTCCTCCACCTGGGCTTGCGGGCCTCGCCCTCGACGAGCCCCTCGAGCCTCGCCTTCTCCTCCGCCGCCCGCCTGACCGCGTCGACGTAGTAGGCGAGCACCTCCTCGTCGGCCCCCTCCGCGAACCTTATCGACTCGATCCAGGACCAGTGCGCCCGGGTCCAGTTGCCCTTCCTGCGGCCGGTGGGCGTCCTCTCGTCGAAGACGAGCCCGTGCCTGAGCAGGAACTTGGAGAGCCGCTGCTTCGAGCGCGAGAGGTCGTCCCTCGCGTCCTCGAGCGCCCTGGTCAGGTCGCGGGCGGCCTCGCACTCGTCGTCGGGGACCCACACCTCGACCACGTTGCCGACCGACAGCATGCGGGCGAGGAACTCGGCGTCGTTGCGGTCGTTCTTCCTGCGCCTGTCCGCGCTGGGCTTGATCATCTTCGAGACGGCGCCGACCACGCAGTCGACCCCCAGGCCGGAGAGCCTCTTCTGCAGGTCGAAGCCCGTGACCCCGGACTCGTACACGCACCTGGCCCCGGGGTCCACGGAGCGGACCCACTCCGCGACGGCGCCGGCGTCGTAGCCGAAGGTCGCGGCGCGCACCTCCCCGGTCATGACGTCGAGGGAGACGGCCTTTATCGAGCGGGCGTGGACGTCGAGGCCGACGAAGGTGGTAGTATCGAGCATGGGAGCCCCTTCCATGAATGCGGCGTGGCCGCCGCGGCTGAATTAGACACTCACCATTGTCGGCCTAATCCGCGGTCCTTCATGCAGCAGGGGCTCTCAATGTTTTTATGTCCTGCTCATATCGTCT